>JBKQNN010000444.1:0-10592 GCA_052145975.1 Rhodomicrobium sp.
CCCAAGACGTCCTGACGCGCGATCAGCTCCTCGATCTGACGCGCGGCCGGGAAGCCACCGTGTTCGACCGGAGCATCGATGTGCAGGTCAGCAGGCTTCGCCGGAAAATCGAAGCCGATCCGCAGCTTCCTGTGTTCATCAAAACCGTGCGGAGCGGGGGCTATGTGTTTTGCGCAGAAGTCTTGGCCGGATCGCCGGGAGCGCGCATCTGATGCGGTTTTGCGTGCCGTGGCCGCGTTTTAGGATATGGATGCGGATTGCAGCCACGATGCTGATTGCGGTTCTCGCTGTCGAAGCGTTAAACGCCGCTGTGTTTCTCCTCATCCCCGCGCGTATCGTGAGATTGTACAGCGGACATTGGCTCATCGCGAAGTCGGAGGAGGCCGCATCTGCCATCTTTCAAGCGGATGCGAAAGCGAGGGACACTCTTTCCGCCCGGTTCGGAGCGGACAATAATTTGTATATCCGCTGGCAGCGGACCTTGCCGGCTACGCCAGAATCGGATCAATTCCTGCGGCCATGGCTCGAACGGGTAAGGATGGCCATCGAAAACGATCTGAAAGGAAAAGCCAGGAAAGTGACCGTCAAAGGCGGCCTTCCGCTTCGTGGGAATATTTTTCACGTCGATGCGCTGCCTCAGCCGCCGGATTTTCTAAGCCGGCTCGAATTAGCAGGGCCGCTGCGGCCCGAGGAAGCGGATATACCGCTTCTCGGAACGTTCGAGTTTGCAATTCAGGGCCTCGATGGGAGCTGGGTCATTATAGCGCCGCCAGGGATGCCCAGCTACGGGGCTCGCTTGCTACCCTGGTTCATCATTTTGCTTGGCGCTGCCGCGTTCATTTCCCTTCTGTCGGCCATTACTGCAAAAAAATCGCTTCGGCCTCTGGAGCGGCTCGCCGAGGCCGCCGGGAATTTTGGGCGCACACGCAAGGCCGTCCCCATCGATCCGGCTGGCTTGCGCGAGTTTGAAGTCATCGCCCGGGCCATGAACGAGATGCAAAACCGCATCAAGCGCTTCCTCGACGAGCGGACGCATATGCTCGCAGCCATCTCTCACGATCTCAGAACGAGTTTGACCGGCTTGCGCCTCGACGCGGAAGAATTGGCCGAAGGCGATAGCAAAGGCCACCTCATCGCGGGCATGGAGGAGATGGAACGCATGATCTCCACAACATTGGCCTTCGCCGGCGACGAGCTTAAGAGCGAGCCGGCGCAAATGCTCGACCTCGCGGCCTTGCTCATCAGTCTTTGCGACAGCTTTTCCGACCGCAACTGCGCCGCCAGCTATTCCGGCCCCAATCACCTTTTCGCCATGTGCCAGCCGGTGGCGATCAAACGGGCATTCACGAATGTCATCGACAATGCGATCAAATATGGCGGCTGCGCGCGCGTTGAGCTTTCGAACTCTGGGAACCGCGCGGACGTTTCCATCGCTGACGACGGACCGGGTATTCCTCCAGACAAACTCAGCCTGGCTTTCCAGCCTTTCTGGCGTTTGGACGATTCGCGTAACCGGAAAACCGGTGGCGTTGGCCTGGGTCTCACGATAGCGCGCGACATAATTCAATCGCACGGCGGCGAGATTAGCCTCTCCCTTCCGCCGCAGGGAAAAGGGTTCGAAGTGCTGATCTCATTGCCATTGCCACCGGCCAAGCGCGCTTAGCGGCATCCGGGAGCTGTTCACCCCGGTATCGAGGTTTGCGCCCGGAAGACGAAATGGAACAGCCAGGCGGCGGGGATGGACAGCGCCCCGCCGAGATAGGCTGCGTTGTGCATATAGCCCGCGCATAGGAAGCGGCGCAGGTTCTCGACGCCGGGCGGGATGAACCAGCCAATGCCCACCACCGTGTGGGCGGCCAAGCTCTCGCGCTCGATCGCCGCAGTTTGCAGCCAGCCGTAGGCGAGGCCAGCAAGGGCAATTGCGAGGGTGAAGGCGGCGATCAGCGGAAGGGACCAGAGCAGCGCGCGTCCCATGAGTGCCGGTGTGCGCTGCATGAAGCCTGCCGCGCCGCAGAGCACGCCCAGCGGAATTCCCATCCACCAAGAGGCGAGGAAGCCAACCAGCCCCGCCCGGACGCGTTCGGAAAGGAACGCGTCGCCCAAGCCGAATTGGATGAATTTGAACTTGGTGAAATACTCGCTCGATACCGAGTAGCTGATCTGGTCGTGTACGATGCCGAACAGGCCTGCCGCGAGCATGGCTGCGGGCAGGAATAAGAGGAACAGTCCAAATTTCGCCATTGACGCGAATGCCTAGCTGGGGATGGATCGCGCACTATCTTAAGCGGAAGACGTGGCCGCCTAAAGGCGGCCGCTCAAGCCCGGCAATTCAGCAAAGGCCACCGAATGACAGGAGAAGCTGCAATCCTCACCGATAGAAGCCTGCTCGAAGTTGCGGGCGAGGAGCGGGCAAGCTTCCTTCAAGGGCTTGTCACCAACGATGTGGAAGGGCTTGCCGCCGGCGAGGCTTGCTTCGCAGGGCTGTTGTCGCCACGGGGGAAAATCCTGTTCGACTTTTTCGCGATCAACGCGGGCGAGGCAATCCTTCTCGACTGCCCGGCTGCGGCAGCGGCCGATCTGCTGAAACGCCTCACCTTCTACAAGCTGCGCGCCAAAATTACGCTCGCCGATGTCTCGGCGAAGTGGCGCATTGCGGCGGCTTGGGGCGAAGCGGCCAAAGCCTTGCTGAAATCGAGCGCGGGCACCGCCTTTCAGGATCCGAGGCTTGCAGCCCTGGGTTTTCGCGGCGTCGTCGAGGAAGGCAAGACCGCAAGCTTTCTTGCGAGCTCCGGCGATTACGAGGGCGTACGTATCGCAGCCGCCGTGCCGGAGGGCGGCAAGGATTACGCCTATGGCGATGCGTTCCCGCACGAAGCCTGCTTCGACCTGCTCCACGGCGTGAACTTCAAGAAGGGGTGCTACGTGGGCCAAGAGGTGGTTTCGCGCATGCAGCACCGGGGAGCGGCGCGAACGCGCGTGCTGGCCGTATCGGGGCAAGTGCCGCTGCCCGGGGGCGGGGCGGATATCCTCGCGGAAGGCTTCGCCGTAGGCCGGCTTGGATCGGTTGCCGGCAGCCGAGGCATTGCGCTCGCCCGCGTTGACCGCGTCAGCGAGGCGCTGGCAAAAGGGCAGCCCCTTACCGCCGGCGGCATTGCCCTGACGGTCTCCGTTCCAAGCTGGGCCAGCTATTCGCTCGACGGCAGCAGCGCAGAGGCATCGCATTGACCGGACCCGCGCCAGACCTCTGCCGCTGCCCCTGGGCGGGCAACGATCCGCTCTATCTCCGCTATCACGACGAGGAATGGGGCGTGCCCAAAACGCGCGACATCGAGTTCTTCGAGAAAATGATCCTCGAAGGCTTTCAGTCCGGGCTCTCCTGGATCACCATCTTGCGCAAGCGCGAAGCCTTCCGCGAGGCGTTCGACCGTTTCGACGCGGCCAAGATTGCGGCATACGGCGACGCCAAAGTCGCGCAGCTTCTCGCGAATGCCGGCATCGTCCGGCACCGGGGCAAGATCGAAGCCGCCATCGCCAACGCCCGCGCCTACTTGGCCTTGGCCGGCAGCCAATCCTTAACCGCCTTCCTCTGGGGCTTCGTTGACGGCGAAGCCATCCAGAACCGCTTCGACGGCATGGCCGAGGTGCCGGCGGAAACGCCGCTCAGCCGGCAGATCTCGAAGGAGCTTAAGGCCAAAGGCTTCCGCTTCACCGGCCCCACCACAACCTACTCGCTCATGCAAGCTTGCGGCCTCGTGAACGATCATCTCGTCTCCTGCCATCGCCACGCCGCGTGCGCCGCTTTGGCCCGGCCTCGACTCGCCGGATAGTGCCGCACGAGCGCCCATTTACTTGCCATTTACTATATCATTTCTACTTTTCCGGCCGATTGTGCGAAAATGCGGCCTATCCACTTAAGGCGCAATTATAGACAAAACCCCTTCACAAAACGTTACGCATTGATAATACTGGGAAATTACCGCCGTTGCCGGGACCGCTTGCGCCGAATTATGGTTAACATTAAAACCGCGCGCGTATTTAATAGGGTTTTGGAGTCGCAGAAATCGACCTAAAGATAGAAAAGATTCGCAGAAATACGGCGGCGGAAAATATCGGGCTCAGACGTTAACCGCGCTTGTATTAACCACGCCGTGCCGCCTACGGGGATTTACTTCGCTTTAACGCGGCGGTGGAGCTTTCGGTTTCCTCACCCCCTCTCCCGCTTGGGAGCGTGTGAAAAAATCGAATCCCGAACCGTTGCAACACACACGGCCGTCATTCCCGCGCAGGCGGGAATCCATTTATCACTCTGGAACAAGCTCTTAGCATGGGTACCCGCCTTCGCGGGTACGACGCAGCGGGCTCGAATTTCCGCCCTTGCACGCTCTTGCGCGGGAGGCGGACGTGTTGCATTGTGCGGGAATTGGATAGCTCGGCTTGTTGGGGCGCGGCATGCGGGCGGCGGTGCGGATTTTCCTGGCCTTGTGTATGGCGGCTTTTGCCGGCCACGCCGCGTGCGCCAAGCGGCTCGCGCTCGTCATCGGCGTCAATAAATACCCGAACCTCGCCGCACACGCCCAGCTCCAGCGCGCGGTGAACGACGCCCGCGCCGTGGCCAAAGCCTTCGGCGAACTCGGCTTCGAAGTCATTGCCTTGGAGGACGCCGGCCGCGCCCGGTTCAACGAGGAATGGCAGCAGTTTCTCAGCAAGACCGGCGATGGCGACGCGGTGGCCTTCTATTTCGCGGGCCATGGCGTCGAGATCGAGGGGCTGAACTTCCTCATCCCCGGCGACATTCCGCTCATCCAATACGGCCGGCAGGAGCAGATCAAGCGCGAGTCCATCGCCGTCTCCGAGCTGCTGCTCGACCTGCGCAAGCGGCGGCCCAGCGTCGTGCTGCTGATCCTCGACGCCTGCCGCGATCACCCGCTGGTGCCGGAGGAATACCGCTCCGCGGGCGCAGCACCCGGCGGACTCGCGCGGATCGACGCGCCCGAAGGCACCTTCATCATGTATTCCGCCGGCGCCGGGCAGACCGCGCTCGACCGGCTGCCGCAGAACGATCCGGATGGCGTCAATTCCATCTACACGCGTAAACTCCTGCCGCTGATGCGCAAGAAGGGGCTGCAACTCCGCGATCTGGCGGCCGAGGTGCGCGGCGAGGTGCACGCGCTGGCCGCGACTGTGCCGCATAGCCAAACGCCCGCCTATTACGACGGCGTGCTCGGCACATTTTGCCTGGCGGGCTGCGAGACGGGCGAACCGGAAGCCACTACGTCGGCAGGGGGCGCAAGCGTTGTGACGAAGAAGGCTGGCAAGCTGGCTGAGCAGCCGGCGGCGGGACAGATTGCGGCCGCCCCGCCCTCCGCCCCCGCTCCAGCTGATGGATGGCGTGACGGCCGGCCTGTCATCACACCAGGCTTAGGCAAGGTGGAGAATGGCTTGCCCTATCCTTTCGGCGGAGCCTCCGCACAAGTTGCGCAGGCTCCTGAATGCGACGGATTGCTCATCGCGGTTGCAACCGGCGCCAAGTCTTGCGTCAAGCCGGGCTCGGGGGAGAGTTTTAAAGATTGCCCCCATTGCCCGGAGATGGTGGTGGTGCCTTCCGGCAGCTTCACCATGGGCTCGCCGGAGAACGAGCCAGAGCGCGAAAAAGATGAAGGCCCGCAGCATAAAGTGACCATTACAGAGCCCTTTGCGGTTGGGCGGTTCGCCGTGACTTTGGCCGAGTGGGATGCCTGCGCGCAGGATGGCGGCTGCGGCGGCTACAAACCCAGCGATCAAGGCTGGGGCCGGGGCAAGATGCCGGTCATTAATGTCAGCTGGAACGACGCCCAGGCTTACGTGAAATGGCTATCGGAGAAAACCGGCAGGCAATACCGGCTGCTCTCCGAGGCGGAGCGCGAATATGTCACGCGGGCAGGCACGAAGACGCCGTTCTGGTGGGGCTCTTCCATTACCCCTGAGCAAGCCAATTACAACGGCAATTACAACTATAATGGCGGCAGCACAGGCAAATATCGCAAGCGGACGCTGCCGATAAATTCCTTCGATCCGAACCCGTGGGGCTTGTACCAGGTCCACGGCAATGTCTGTGAATGGGTAGAGGATTGCTGGCACAGTAATTACGAGGATGCCCCCAGCGATGGCTCGGTCTGGATAACCGGCAATTGTGTTATTCGCGTCCATCGCGGCAGCTCGTGGGGCGATGGTCCTCAGTATCTCCGCGCGGAGCATCGCGGCGGCAACTACCCTTATGACCGTTACTACCTTACCGGGTTCCGTGTGGCCTTGGGTTGGCAGGACTTAAATCGTTAATCTTTACAACCTTACCGCTTACACTCCAAGGATCGCCGCGCGCCGCGAGCGAAAGCCTCGCCGGAGGCAAAGCCTCCTGGCCGTCAGATCGCGCCAGACTTGAACGGGCGAACATTCGGGCGTAAATATATGCGCATGAGGTGACGATGCCCGGGCTTGAAACCGATCGCCAGAAAGTGGTCTCGCGCCTCAAGCAGGAAGGCTGGCTAGAGGAGCAGGGCGGCGCGCAGTGCATTTTTGGCGCTACCGCGCTTCGCGCTACTTGAGCGCAAGTTCAAGCGCCCGCAGCGCCAAGGCCGCATCGTCGTGCCACGCCACTGGACGCTGTCGCCTGGTGTGGCGCGGACTATCGCCAAGCAGGCCGGATGGAGTGACTGAAATGGCAAAGATAAAGACCCGTTATGCAGTGGTCATCGACGGCGAGCCCGGCGCTTTTGGCTTATGGGTTCCCGATATGCCGGGCTGCACTTCCATGGGTGAGACCGTAGACGGCCTTTTGCTGAACGCGCAGGAGGCGCTGCGCATGTGGGCGGAGGACGCAGCTGCCGATGGCGAGCCGCTGCCCGCGCCCCGCAGCTTTGTGGAGGTCGCCAAAGACCGGGACGTGGCGGCGGCGTTGAAGGAAGGCGCGGCGCTCGCCATCGTGCCGCTGCTCGTCGAGAGCGGGCGCTCCGTGAAGGCGAACCTGTCGCTCGACGCCTGGCTGCTCGCGGCCATCGACGACGCTGCTGCTGCGCGCGGGCTCACCCGCTCCGCGTTCCTGTCCAGCGCCGCGCGGGAGAAGATCGCGCAGGAGGGGTAGTGCGGCAATTGCAACGAAGTAGCCGTGGTGGGGGCTTTCCGCGGCAACGAGGATGCAGTAGAGTAGCACGATGACAATCATGCAGCTGCGCGACAGGAATTTGGAATCCGCGACGCAGGCGGCGGAGGGGCTACCGCGGCGGCGCTTCACCGTGGCCGAGCTGGAGGCGATGGTCGCGGCCGGCATTCTGGATGAGGACGAGCGCATCGAGCTGATCGGCGGGGAGGTGGTGCCGATGTCGCCAAAGGGCAACCATCATGAGATTATGAAAGCGGCGCTCGTCGAATATTGGGTGGAGCGGCTTCCCAAGCGCTTCAGGCTAGTTCCAGAAACCACCTTCCGGCTATCGCCCGATACCTATCTGGAACCGGATTTCATCTTTTTCGATAGAGCAACGGGCATACGCGGCTTAAAGGCCGGCACCGCGCATTTCGCTGTCGAGATCGCGGATTCGAGCTATGCCTACGACACCGGGCGCAAAGCCGCGCTTTACGCAAGCTTCGGCATCCCAGAGCTCTGGGTGATCCACGCTGTGCGCCTTGAGACCCGCATCCACCGAAAGCCGTCGCCTGAGGGCTATCTCGATATCGCGGATTTCGGCCCCGATGCGGAACTTGTACCGGCTTTCGCGCCCGAACTCGCGGTGAAGCTCAGCGCGCTTGAATTGAACTGAAGCCCGGCTGTCCTTACGCTTTCTTGTCTTCCCCAGGGGCCAAAGCGCGCCGGGGTGATGCGCGCCGCCGGATTTGCTATAAAGGTGCAAACGAGTCGGAGCGCGCCATGCCGCACAAACTGAAAGTCGTAAGCGAACCCTCCGCCTATCCCGCGCGGGCCTGGCAGCGCATGCTTTCGGGGAGGCGGCTCGATCTGCTCGACCCCTCGCCCTTGGACATCGAAATCGGCGACATCGCCCATGGGCTCGCCCGCATCGCCCGCTGGAACGGCCAGACCCAGGGCGCGCATGCTTTTTCGGTCGCGCAGCATTGCGTGCTGGTGGAGACGATTGCGGCGGCGCTCAAGCCCCAGCTCAGCGAAAAATTCAGGCTCGCGGCCCTGCTTCACGATGCGCCAGAATATGTCGTGGGCGACCTTATCAGCCCGTTCAAGGCGGCGATGGGCTCGGCCTACAAATCCTTCGAGGAGCGCATCCAGCGCGCGATCCACGTCCGCTTCGGCCTGCCGCAGGCGCTGCCCGTGAGCGTGGCCCAGCTCATCAAGAAGGCGGACAAGATCGCGGCCTACCACGAGGCGACGCAGCTTGCGGGCTTCTCGCTTGCCGACGCGAAGCAGTATTTCGTCGACCCGAGCCAACTCAATGTGAAATGGCCGGGCATTCTTGAGCAGATCGAACCGCTGGACACGGCGGCGGCGCAAATCGCCTATCTAGAGCGGTTCGCAGCACTGGACGGCGAAGGGGCGCGGGCGGCAAAGCCGGCTAGGTCATAGGTCATGTTTGGCAGTTGCGCCGGATGGCGCAACGAACAGGCGTCATACCCCTCACCCTGTCCCTCTCCCTATGGGAGAGGGGACGCCCTCTCAACGGCTCCGAGCGGGCTCCCTCTCCCATGGGGAGAGGGCTGGGGTGAGGGGAGTGACGCCTGTTCGTCACACCGGCAGCAGAGTAATCAAGTTCTGGGAATGTCCCAGGCATTATCTGGGATCGTCACGGATGCTTGCGGTTGTTACGATCCCGGATAAACGCTAAAGCGTTTTCCGGGATGACGCCCGAAGACCATTCCGCAAGCACAAGCATCGAACCGGCCGGAGCCAAGTTACATGCCAAGTAAGTTGAATCGCCCAACGCCTGAGGTGCTTGCGCGTTTCGCCGCGATCGTTGGCGAGAAGGGCGCGCTGACGGCGCCCGCCGATGTGCAGCCCTACTGCCAGGAGTGGCGCGACAAGTATTTCGGGCGCACGCCGATGGTGCTCCGGCCCGCGTCCACGGCCGAGGTAAGCGCCATCCTCAAGCTTGCTCAGGACGAGCGCATCGCCATCGTGCCGCAGGGCGGCAATACCGGGCTCGTCGGCGGGCAGATCCCATTGGAGACGGGCACCGAGCTCGTGCTGAGCCTGGAGCGAATGAAGGCGATACGCGCCATCGATCCGGCCGGCAACACGATCACCACGGAGGCCGGCGCGACGCTCAAATCCGTGCAAGACGCCGCGGCGGACGTGAACCGGCTTTTCCCTTTGAGCCTCGCTGCGGAAGGCACCTGCCAAATCGGCGGCAATATCGCCACCAACGCTGGCGGCGTTCATGTGCTGCGCTACGGCACCATGCGCGACCTCGTGCTGGGCATCGAAGCGGTTTTCCCCGGCGGCGAAATCTGGAACGGCCTGCGCACGCTGCGCAAGGACAATACGGGCTACGATCTCAGGAGCCTGCTGATCGGCTCGGAAGGAACCCTTGGCGTCGTCACCGCGGCGGCGCTCAAGCTGTTTCCGCGTCCGGCCGAGGTCGCGACCGTGTTCGCGGGCTGCCCAAGCCTTGAGGCTGCGGGCCAGCTTTTCAGCCGCGCCTTCGAAAGTGCCGGGCCGATGCTCACCGCGTTCGAGCTGATCCCGCGCATCGCCGTCGAGTTTCTGGTCGCGCATATGGAGCGGATGCGCGATCCGCTTGAAGCGCCGCATCCGTGGTACGTGCTGATGGAGGTGGCGCCACCCGTGGCCGATGGGCTGGCCGAGCGCGTTCTAATGGCAATCCTGGAGGATGCGCTCGAAAAGGGCATCGTGGCGGATGCAGCCGTCGCCGCTTCGGAGGGGCAAGCGCGCGATTTCTGGTGCCTGCGCGAGAACATTTCCGAGATCCAGAAGCACGAAGGCGGCAGCATCAAGCACGACGTGTCCGTGCCGGTCTCGGCGATCCCGGCCTTTATCGCCGAGGCGGATGCCGCCATCGAGCGGCTCGTTCCAGGCGCTAGGCCCGTGCCGTTCGGCCATTACGGCGACGGCAACATCCACTACAACATCTCGCAGCCCAAGGGCGCGGATAAGGACGCTTACCTCGCGCGCTGGGAGGAGATTTCGGACGCGGTGCACGCCATCGTCTTGCGGTTCGGCGGCTCGATCAGCGCCGAGCACGGCATCGGACGCATGAAGGCGGAGGCGCTTGAACGCGTGAAATCCCCCGTCGAGCTTGCGATGATGCGGCGGTTGAAGGACGCCTTCGACCCGCGCGGTATCCTCAATCCGGGGAAGGTGCTTTTAACCCGAACCTCCGAAGCAGCCAAGACATAATATTGGATCCGGTTGAATACTTCGCGAAGACCCCCTCACCCTGTCCCTCTCCCCAAGGGGCGAGGGGACGCCTTCTCAACGGCTGCGAGCGAACTCCCTCTCCCCTTGGGGAGAGGGCTGGGGTGAGGGGGTCTTTTTCCTGTTAAGGCCGGGCGTCGAGGGGCACATAGTCGCGCAGCGTCTCGCCGATATAGAGCTGGCGCGGCCGGCCGATCTTCTGCTCCGGATCGGCGATCAT
>JBKQNN010000445.1:0-36029 GCA_052145975.1 Rhodomicrobium sp.
TCACGGATCGCTCGTCGCGCACATTCGCCTGGATGAGCGCGATCTGGCCTACGCTGCCCAGCGGCTGCAGATGCAGCGCCAAGTCGGGCCGCCGCACCGCTACCTTTATCCGGCATCCCGCCCGCGCCAGGGCCTGCACCGCATAGCGGCCCAGGAACCCCGAGCCGCCGAAGACTGTGACAACGGACGTATTTCCCAATGTGATCGCCATGGCGGACCTGTCTATTTGAAGCATCGCGTGAGGATCGAATCCCTAACGCATAACCCGCCTTTGCGCGAATGGAAAGCCGTGGCAAGCCTTAAGTTGCGAAATTTGCGCTGGGACAGCGCGAAACGGCTGCGCGTCAATTGACAAAGGCCCCGGCCGCATTTACCTCTGTTAGCGCTTGCCCAGATGGCGGAATTGGTAGACGCACTAGTTTCAGGTACTAGCGCTGCAAGGCGTGGAGGTTCGAGTCCTCTTCTGGGCACCAATAGCTTTACCAAGCCTGTTTTCTCATCCCTTCTCACCCCGTTTCACAAAGCCTCGTAATCATTTAATATCAATGCGTTAGTTGCCTCTTGAGGAGCAAACGCGCCCTCAGTTTGGCTCTCATCCCCTCCCATCCAACCGTTTGCCTTCTCACGCTTTTGACGGTATTTCCGACGGTATTTAGCCGCTGTGGGTATCAAAGGTGACGGTATGCAGCTTTCCGGCAAGACGATTCGGGCGCTCAAGCCCAAGGAAAAACCCTACAAGGCGACCGACGGGCAGCGGCTGTACATCCTGGTGACGACGCAGGGATCACGGCTTTGGCGCTTCGATTACCGCTTTCAGGGCAAGCGGCTGACGCTCAGTCTCGGCAAATATCCCGATGCCGGTCTCGCCGCTACTGCATCACGAATCTGTCTGCATAGAATTCGATTCGCCTGGCCGCAGGGCAACCCCTAGAAGAGCGACGAAGCGGCCTCGAGCCGCGGCAGGTTCACGCCGAGGCCCCGGCCCTCGGTGAGGAGGTAATCGCCGAATCACTAACCAATGTCGAATGTCTCCTTCCGGTCAACCTCGGGAGAATGGCGAAAGGCTTCGGCGAGGCCGCTCCTCCTACGGTAGCCGAAGGAATTGTTGCAACCGCGAGAAATGGTCAAACGGGCCACTTGCGGAATTGGCAGGGGAGCAGAATTAGCCGCTCGCTCATGGCTGCTTACTGGATCTGGAAGCGGAAACAACACGACAGTAGGGGCCACGCACTTTTTTTCGACGAAACCATCGCTCGTCCCGCCGTCTGCGTCATCATGGACGGCTATTTATTTGCTGCCCGTGATCGCCGGCCAGTCCAGCCCAAAGCGCGCGAGATATTTGCGGAGCCTGTCGGCGTCGTTGACGGAAGCCTTCCCGGCTCTTGACGCCGCGAACAGCGCCCTGCCCGCCGCGCTGAGCGTCGGGTGCTGGCGGCTGATGCGCACCACTTCGGCTAGCTGAATGCGTTCGAACAGGTCCACGGCGGCGGTGCGCTCAGCGCCAAGGAGCGAGACAAGAATGCTATCCCGCGCGTCCGCGGCCGGCCGCCAATGCTGCCTCAGGCGCGCGATTTCCTCGGCAACCACCGCTTCATTGATCCGGCCCGAGGGCGCCAGCGTCGCCATACGCGTGAGCGAGGCGCCGAGATCGCGGAAATTCGAGCGCCACTCGGCTTCAGGCGACATGGCGAACGCGAGATAGCGCTCCCTGGCCTCGCGGTTGAAGGTGACGTGCACGCCTTCGCGCGCGGCAAAACGCTTCAATTCGAAATCGAGGTTCGGCTCGATATCCTCCCGGCGCTCCTTAAGTCCCGGCAGCGCGAAGCTCCAAAGGTTGAGCCGCGCGTAGAGATCGTCGCGGAACCGGCCCTGCTCGATTGCCGCGGCGAGGTCGCGATTGGTGCCGGCGATGAGCTGAAAATCGCTCGTGACCTCCTGATCTGCACCGACGGGCAGGAAACGCTTGTCCTCGATGGCGCGCAGGATCATCGCCTGCTCGTCGGCGCCAAGCTCGCCGATCTCGTCGAGAAAGAGCACCCCGCCATTGGCGGCGCGCAGGAGCCCTGGCCGGTCCTGCATGGCGCCCGTGAACGCGCCCTTGCGATGGCCGAAAAGGGCTGACATGGCGCTGTCGCCGCGCAAGGTGGCGCAATTGACCTCGACGAAAGGGCCTTCCACCTGCCGGCGCATCTTCTTCAGATCGTAGATGCGGCGCGCGAGCTGCGACTTGCCCGCTCCCGTCGGTCCGGTGAGCAGCAGCGGCGCTTTGGAGCGGATGGCGACCTGCTCGATGCGATCGATCATCTGGTTGAAAGCTGGATTACGCGTGGCAATGCCGGATTTGAGGAACGAGGTGGCTTCGGCCTGTTCGGCCTTGAAGCGCGTGGCAATGCGGTCGTAGCGCGACAGGTCGATGTCGATGATGCTGTAGCCGCCAGGCGACGGCAGTTCCTGATGCCTTGGCGGCGTCAGCTGCAGGATTTTCGCAGGGATGTAGCGCGCCTCGATCAGCAGGAACCAGCAGATCTGTGCCACATGCGTGCCGGTGGTGATGTTGACGAAATAGTCCTCGGTCTCGGGATCGAACGGGTAGGCGGCGGCAAAATCGTGCAGAGCGCCGTACACCTCCTCGAAATCCCAGGGGTTCTTGAGGTCCATCCTGTTGAGCCGCACATCGGTCTCGGGCGAAACGCGGGCAATATCGCCGCGCAAATGCTCGGCGAGCCCCTTGGCCCGGCCGTCGTGGATCAGCTCAAGGCGGTCGACTAAAAAGTCTTCGTGCATGCAAAGCGCTACCGTCGGCCGCCAGCGCTGCCAGCGGTTTTCCGCTTTTCCCATGTCGAGCGTGGTGCCAACGAAGCCCATCGCGACGTTCTTGTGTTCCATCTGCTTATCCTACGTTATAAATAGCGATATTAATCGATCGTAAATAGGGCGATAGCAGGTCGAGCAAGAATTCCGCGCTCCAAAAATAAAGTAGCGAAAACATTATGTTATTATTTTTCTTTGGACGCCGGCTGGAGTTGGCATGCTGCTCGCAATAAGGAACGCATGAAACGCAGCGCTCAAGCAGCCTGAAGGGCGGTAGCGCAAAGAAGACGGAGGCCAACATGGCGAACAAGTCGTTGTTTGCATCGAGCCGCGGGGCGGTTCCGCAGACGAATGCGCGCAACCGTGCGGGAGCGCCAGCCTACGCGTTTGAGCCGCGGCATGCTTTGGCGCAGCTCGCCGTCACGGGAACCATGAGCCGCACCTTTTATGCGAGCGCCGAGGCACAGCTTGACGATGTGCTGAACGCGGCCCGCGAGGTGGACGCAACCTTCATCGCCAAGACCGCGGTTTACGCCCGCGAGCGAGGGCTAATGAAGGACATGCCGGCCTTGCTGATCGCGCTGCTTTCGACGCTTGAGGCGGAGGAGTTCGCGTCCGCGTTCCGGCGCACAATCGACAACGGCAAGATGCTGCGCAACTTCGTGCAGGTCATGCGGTCTGGCGTGGTTGGGCGCAAGTCGCTTGGCTCGCGGCCGAAGCGCCTCGTCGAGGAGTGGCTGGCTGCGGCATCGGACCGGCAGATCATGCAGGCCGCGGTTGGGCAGGACCCATCGCTCGCGGATGTCATCAAGATGGTGCATCCGAAGCCAAAGGATGCGTCGCGTGCGGCGCTCTACGCCTATCTGATCGGCAAGCCTTACGACGTTGCCGCGCTGCCGCAAATCGTCCGCGATTTCGAGCAGTTCAAGCGCGATCCAAAGGCCGCCGTTCCGGATGTGCCGTTCCAGATGCTGACCGCGCTGCCGCTGACCAAGGAGCATTGGGCGGCGATCGGACGGAAGGCTGGCTGGCATATGCTGCGCATGAACCTCAACACCTTCGCACGCCACGGCGTATTCGAGGACAAGCGGTTCGCGTGGGAGCTCGCCGAGCGGCTCAGGGACGAGCGGGAGATCCGCCGGGCCAAGGTGTTCCCGTACCAGCTTATGGTGGCCTACACCATGGCTGAGAAGGGAGTGCCGGGAAAGGTGCGCGATGCGTTGCAGGACGCGATGGAGATCGCAATCGCCAACGTGCCCAAGATCGACGGGAGCGTGGTGGTTTGCCCGGACGTGTCCGGCTCCATGAGGTCGCCTGCGACGGGCTATCGTAAGGGGGCAACCTCGGCGGTGCGCTGCATCGACGTGGCGGCGCTCGTGGCTGCGGCCTTCATGCGCGCGAACCGGGATACGCAAGTGATCCCGTTCGAGCAGCGCGTTGTCGAGTTGCACCTTAACCGGCGCGACAGCGTGATGACGAACGCGGCGAAGCTCGCCAAGCTCGGCGGGGGCGGAACGAACTGCTCGGCGCCAATCGAGCTGCTCACGGCCCAGCGGGTCAAGGCCGATCTGGTGGTTATCGTTTCGGACAACGAGTCCTGGATCGACGCCCGCAGGAACGGCACGGGCCTTATTGCGGCCTGGGACAGGTACAAGAAGGTCAATGCGCGGGCCAAGCTCGTCTGCATCGACATTCAGCCTAACACCACGTCCCAGGCGGTCGACCGCAGCGATATCCTCAATATCGGGGGCTTCTCCGATACGGTGTTCGAGGCGGTTGCGAACTTCGCGGAAGGCAAGCTTGGGCCTGCGCATTGGGTTGGCGAGATCGAAAAGATCGCGCTGTGACGTGAAACAAGCCGGGGGGAATGCCCTTGGGACTACATTGGGAGCCGGAAGGCGGGCTGGAAACAGCTGCGCACCGGGCCGCGAAAGCGGGTTGTCTCGCGATCCCTCGTCCCCCCGGCCAACGATAAGAAAACGTGGCGAATGCCGTGCAGGAGTACATCTGTAAAATGTCCCTCTTGCATACGAAACTTGTCGCCACGGCCTCGTTTCCGGCTGCAAAGCGCTTCGCGGCGCGGCTGGAAGCAAGCGGATGCCGTAACCCGGCGCCGCGGCGAATGCAGATGGAACTACATCGGGTCGCGGGTTCGATTCCCGCCGGGTCCAACATCTTTCTGCGCAGTAGCGCGGCTGAAATTGGGCCCGTAGCTCAGAGGGTAGAGCAGAACCGTTTCATCGCCTCTCGTCGCCGCGGTTCCCGGTTACGGCGTCCGGTGGAAGGCTGGAAAAACAACAATACCGTGGCGAATGCCGTGCAGGAGTACATTTCCGATATGTTGCCTCTTGCACACGAAACTCGTCGCCAAGGCCCCGCTTCAGGCTGCAGCTTGAGGCAAACGGAACAATGCGGATGCCGTAACCCGGGTCCGCGGCGAATGCTGATGGAACTACATCGCTTGCTACGCGCCAGGTCGCGGGTTCGAATCCCGCCGGGTCCGCCATCTATCTGCGCGACCGCCCTTTGGGCTACTTGAGCGCAAGATATGGACCCGTAGCTCAGTGGATAGAGCGGGTTAGGACGTTTCATCGATTTTTGTCGCCGCGGACCCCGGTTGCGGCATCGGGATAGGAAAAAGTGGAGTGAAGCCAATGACGTAACCGCGGATCGCGGCGAATGCAGATGGAACTACATTTGGTACCGCCTTTTCGGGTTCGACTCCCGCCGGGGCCGCCGCCTGTAACTGGGAGCGGCCCATGGGGCAAGTTTCATCGATTTTCGTCGCCGCGGTCTCCGCTTACGCCATCGGGCGTTGTTGGTTCAGTAATCGGGATTGGCCGGGGGGCATGCCATGAAAACGGAAAACAACTATGAAGTGATGATGCCTGAGCATGGCGCTCGGGTGAAGATGTGGACGCGCGGCGTACCAGTGGACGAAGGCTCGAAGCGCCAGCTTCTCAACACGGCGACGCTGCCGTTCATCTACAAGTGGCTCGCGGTGATGCCGGACGTGCATTACGGCAAGGGCTCGACCATCGGCTCGGTGATCCCGACCAAGGGCGCGATCATCCCAGCGGCGGTTGGCGTGGACATCGGCTGCGGGATGATGGCGGTGCGGACCTCGCTGACCGCGAACGATCTGCCGGACAGCCTCGGCCATGTGCGCGCGGCGCTGGAGAAGGCCGTGCCGCATGGGCGCACGGCCACGCGCGGTCAGCGCGACAAGGGCGCCTGGCAAGACCTGCCGAATGGCGCGGACGAGGCGTGGGCGGCGCTGAAACCGGGCTTCGAGGCAATTGTGGCCAAGCATCCGAAGCTCGCCAAGGCGAACACCGCTGTGCATCTGGGCACGCTCGGGACGGGCAACCACTTCCTGGAGGTATGCCTCGATCAGGAAGATCGCGTCTGGCTGATGCTGCACTCCGGCTCGCGCGGGGTTGGAAACGCCATCGGCACCTATTTCATCAATCTTGCCAAGGAGGAGATGCGCCGGTACTTCATAAATTTGCCGGATATGGATCTTGCCTATCTGCCCGAAGGTACGGAGCATTTCGAGGACTATTTCCACGCCGTCGAATGGGCGCAGACCTTTGCCATGACGAACCGGCAGATCATGATGGGGCATGCGGTGGAGGCGCTTCGCGGTGTGATTTCGAAGCCGTTCGAGGCGCATCTTGAGGCCGTGAACTGCCACCACAACTACGTCGCGCGCGAGCATCATTTCGGCGAGAACGTGCTGGTGACGCGGAAGGGCGCGGTGCGGGCGGCGGTTGGCACGATGGGCATCATTCCAGGCTCGATGGGCGCGAAGTCGTTCATCGTGCGCGGAAAGGGCGATGCGGACAGCTTCTGCTCGTGCTCGCATGGCGCGGGCCGCACGATGTCGCGCACCGAAGCGAAGCGGCAGTTTACCGTGGCCGATCACGTCGCGGCGACGGCGGGCGTGGAGTGCCGCAAGGATGCCGATGTGATCGACGAGACGCCGCGCGCCTACAAAGACATCGACGCGGTCATGGCGGCTCAGGCGAGCCTCGTGGAAATCGTTCACACCCTGCGTCAGGTGGTGTGCGTGAAGGGATAGGCTGGGCGATCCATACAGCGCACGTTACCCCTTACCCCAACCTTCTTCCATTGGGAGAAGGACAGGATGAGGGGTAACGCCCCACGCTTTGGGCACACCCTTCGCCTATAATGAACATCAGGGGGCAATCATGCCGGTTATCACCATAGACGGATCGCAGGGCGAAGGCGGCGGACAGATCCTGCGCACGGCGCTGTCGCTGTCCGCGATCACGGGCAAGCCGTTCGTGATCTCGAACATCCGCGCCCGCCGCGCCAAGCCTGGCCTGATGCGCCAGCATCTCATGGCGGTGAAGGCGGCAGCGGCGATCTGCGGCGCGGCGGTGGACGGGGCCGCCGTCGGATCGGCGCGGCTGAGCTTCGAGCCTGGCGCGCTGGGGGCGGGCGAACACACGTTCAACATTGGCTCGGCGGGCTCAACCACGCTGGTGCTGCAAACGGTGATGCTGCCGCTGGCACTCGCGGGCGGCACGTCGCGCGTTGTCTTGCAGGGAGGCACGCACAACACCGGCGCGCCACCTTTCGAGTTCCTTGCCCGCGCCTTCCTGCCGCTCGTCCGCCGCATCGGCTTCAGCATTCAGGCGGAGATACACCGGTTCGGCTTCTATCCGATGGGCGGCGGTGAAATTCGCGTGGAAATTCAGGAACCAGCCGCGCCCAAGCCGCTGGTAATCGATGAGTGCGGCGCGGCGCTGCCGTGCAAGGGCGAGGCGATCGTATCGAACCTGCCTTTCCATATTGCCGAGCGCGAGCTGGCGCATGTTGCAGCCCGTCTCGACTGGCCCAAGCAAGACCTGATCGCCCGCACGGAAAAGCGCGCGGACGGAGTGGGCAACGTGTTGCTGCTGATGCTGCCTTTCGAAAACGTAACCGAGGTCGCCACCGCCTTCGGCCGCACAGGTGTGCCGGCGGAGACGGTGGCGGATGAGGCCGTTCAGGTGGCGCTCGGTTATCTCGGCAGCGGCGCACCGGTTGGCAGCCATCTGGCCGATCAATTGTTGCTGCCGATGGCGCTGGGCGCGGGCGGCCGCTTCGTGACCGGCAAGCCGTCGCCGCACACGCTTACCAATATGGATGTGATCCGCCGGTTTATCGATGCGGGCATCGAGGCCGCGGAATTGAATGAGCGGTGCTGGCAAATCACAGTCGAAGGGACCTTTTCGGGGCGCGGCGGTGACGGCACCCCCTGACGGAGGTGGCACGTTCAACCTCCTATAGCGGGATATCCAAAGTCGCTCGGGCATTAGAGCTTGGGGCCATTTGCGGAAACATCAGCCGTAATGATTAAGTACTTCCGGCATGGCCGCTCCCGATCGGTTACCCACCGTGCGCAAGCGCTCGGGCGCCGCACTTGAAAAACTGCCGGATGCGCCGCAAGAACGGTCCACTCGTACATGCGGCGAGAGAAAGCTAGAATGCCCAGTCCTCACGCCCATCTCAAACAAGCGACGGTTTCACTAGCCAAATATGCCGCAGCCAGCGCATCCTTCGGCGTACCGGGTTTCTGCATGCGATCCAAGGCATTCGCCAACGCCACGAGCCCCGCAGCGTCGCATTCCTGCCCGAGCTTGCCCAAATCCGCCGCGCTGCTGCCCGAGAAAATCGAAACCGCGGCATCGATGACGCGCTCCGCCAATTTCTGAAGCGGCCACGAGGGATCGGCCGAAGGCTGAGGCCGCTTGCGGTTAAAGAAGACCTTCAACAAGCTGGCCGTCCGCGATTTCGGCCACTCATCCAGCGTAAGGTTCACAACCTCGATGCCGTCCTTGGCATCGAAAAGCGCCGCGATAGGCCGCAAGGCAGCCCGCCCGTCGTCTTCGGCCATCTCCGCGAGTACGAGATGGCACGAAGCGGTCAGTGCATTGATCCGCTGCGCAAGCACATCCTCCGCGCCGGGCAAAGTGAAGAGCAGCCGGCTGCCGTCCGCAGCGATAGCCTCCCACTCATAGGTCTGCGCCAGATCGTTGAAGTTGAGGCCGCTATATTTGGCGGGCGCAAGCAGAACCGGCACGCTCAGCGTCCGCCGCCGCAGCCCTTCGCCCATCCGGGCAGCAAGATCGCGCCGCAGCTGCTGCCAATCCTGGATGGCGGCGCCGCACTCGATCAGGGACCGGAGATCGGGAATTGGCGCGCCGATGGCGGCAGGCTGCGGCAGCGTTGGCGAGATTGCGCCGCCCGCGTCCACGAGCGGCTCAGGGAGTCTGAGGCGCTTGCCGATCAGCCCGCTGGCCGTGCCTGCGCTCCAAAGCGGGCCGGCGAACGCCGTGCGCGGTGTGAAGTAAGGGTCCATGCCGGCGGCGCGTGCCGTGCTCACGGAATACCAGGTGTGTTCTTCGGCGGCATAGCCATGTAGGGTCAGGCCGCGCGCGCCGGCCTCCGTCCGCCACGATACGGCGCCCAGCATCCAAAGCCCAAGTGGCGGCTGGGGGCGGTAATCGCGGCGCAGCGAGCCGGTAAGCTCCGGGGCTTGGGGATTATGCTTCAGGGCCTCGATCAAGGCGAATGTGCGCGCGGCATCCGTGAGAAACCCGTCGCTATGGAAATGGATGTCCCGCGTTCCGGCCAGCCGGGCCTGTTTCGCCAGGCTTCTGAGCATGGCCGTAAGGCGCGGAGCGGCCTCGGCGCGGGCAGAAATCGCGAGATCGAAAAGAAGGTCCGCAGCTATCGGCGAGCCGCTCGACAGAACCGCCCGTATGGCCTCGATGAGCTTCTCCACCGCATCGTCCAAATACGCCTGGCTAATCGAGCCCGCATCGGCTTGAGCGCCGGCTGTAGTTTCGAGCGCAACGCCACGCTTTGCCCGAACGAGGATCGCGGCGGCGGCGACAACCACGCGCGCCCGCGATTTCGGCCCCTTGAACCCGGCACCCGTGAGGCCCGTTCCAGCGATAAACGTAACGCTGCCCGGAGCGCCCGCCAGTTCGACGGTGCAGTTGCCGCCGCTCTCCGCAACCGCGCTCTCCGCGCTCTCCGCTGCCAGGGTAACAGCCGCGCCCCAGCACGCGCCGGCGAATGCGATCACATCCGCTTCCTTCAGCGCGCAAATCTCGTCCGCGGCGGACGGCGGCGGGGCCGCCTCCGGCGTTCCTTCCGCCGCCTCGTGATTGAGAGCCATCACCGCAACAAGGATGTGCCGGCAGATACCGCCGGCCTTGCAGGTGCAGCGCGCGGCAGCCGGGCCGCGCTCGCCAAGCGTCACGGTTTGCCCTTCCACAAGCACCTGGGCGGACGCCTCATCCCTCGCGGTGACGTTCGCGAGCCCCGCCTCCAAATCGCGGCGCGCCCGGCGCACGAGCCCTTTGGGCGCCAGCGATTCAAGCGCCGCATCGTCGAATGCTTGCAGCCGCAGGCTCACTGGATCGCCTCTGCAAGCCATTGCGCAAGCCGGTAGGGCGTCATCGCCCCGATGTTTGCGCCAAGCTGGGCAAGGCGGCCGGCGACGCCGCGGTCGAATTCCGCCACGCCAGTATCGTCGAGCGCCGCCAGCCCCAGGACCTTCACGCGCGCCTCGATCAAGCGGGCCACGGCTGCATAAAGGGCGCGCGGCGACGCCCCCTCGCAAAAGTCCGTAATCAAGACGAGGATCGTCCGCTCCGGGTCTTCGATCAGCGTTTCGCAATAGGCCACAGCGGCGCCGATGTTCGTGCCCCCGCCGAGCTGCACCGAGAGCAGCGTTTCGAGCGGATCGGCGAGCCGGTCCGAGACATCCACGATGGATGTATCGAACAGCACCATCTTCACGCGTACGCCCGGCAGGCTGGAGAGGATCGTTGCCATCACCGCCGAATGGACGATGCTATCGGTCATCGAGCCGGATTGATCCACGCACAGGACAATCCGCCAAGGCAGCCGCCGCCGCTCGCGCGAATTGAAATAGAGGCGCGAGGCGACGATGCGCCGCCTTTCCGGGTCGTAGGAAGCGAGGTTGGCGCGGATGGTCGCACGCCAGTCGAAATTGGCCGAGGAGGGCAGCTTCGAGCGGCGGAAACGGTTGCGCCGCCCCGAAAAGGCGCGCTCCACTTGGGCACGCAGCCGCTCCAGAATTTCCCTCACGATCCGGTCCGCGATCTCACGGAGCTTCGCCTTCACCTGGGGCTGGGCGCGGCCATGAAAGCTCAAAAGCACCTTCAAGAGCGACGGGTTCGGGGCCAGCGCGTCAAAAGCTTTGGGGTCCTTGAGCAAATCTGCGATGGCATAGCGGTCCAGGGCGTGCTCCTGCAGCACCTCGAACACGGCATGCGGGAAGACGGTCTGCGCCTTGCCCAGCCATTCGAGAGCGTTCATCTGCGTGGGATCAAGGCTGCCGGGGCCCTTCTTCCATGTCAGGCCGCGCTTGGCGTGCTCGCGCGCATAGAGGTAGTCCAGCACACGGTCCGCCTCCGCGTCGCGTCCATCAAGCCCGCCCAGGGCATTTTGCGAATACCGCCCCAAGGCGAGGCGCCAGCGCCGCTGCGATTTCATGACACCTCACCGAATAGCCATGCGGAGAGCCCGTCGCGCTTTGCCGCCGTGCGTATGTTCTGCTCAAGCGCAAGCCCTTGCTGAAGCGCGGCTTCGGAGAGCGCATGCTGTACACCCGCAAAGGCACTTTGAGGGGTGCCATGAAGCCGGGAAAGAAGCTCGGCCACGCGGTCCACTTCGCGCGGGTTGAGCGCGGTGAACGCGAGGCGCAGATGCGGGAGCAGGGCGAGGAAGGCTTCCTCGTCAAGACCGTCGAGAAACCGGTCGATTTCCTCGATGATGCCCGGCGCGTCCCAAAGCAGCTGCGGCGCGGTTTGCAGGAAGCCGGTCAGCACGCCTACGCGGTCTTCCTCCTTGATCACCGCGCCCGCGAATTGCCCGGCCAGCGCTGCGATCAAGTGCTCCGGCTGCCGCCTGCCCGTCTGCACGCAGATCGCAAGCACCGCGCCCAATATCGCCGGTGGAGGATTGGCGCCGGCCACGCGGTCTATCGACTCGTCGAACAGCTCGCGGTCGAAAACTTGAGCAACGCCGGCCTTCAGCAATTCGGTCACGATCCGCAGCGCTTCGAGCCGTGTGCCGATGTGTTCCGCCTGCGTTTCGGGCAGCTCGCCGCACAGGTGAATCAGGCGCCGGTAAGCGGCGCCGGCCGCCCCTTGCAGGCCGAGCGATTCGGGCGCGCGCAACGGCCCGTTCGAATGCGACATGTAGTAGAGGCGGCGCAGAGTATGCGCGACAGCCGGAAAATCCGCGTGCGCAAGCAGGCTGCCGCTCAGCTCATCCACGAAGGGCGCCAACTCCCGCCCGAGCCCCGCGAGGATGCCTTGCCCGATCAGTTCCGCGAAGGCGGCGATGCCGGCGCTCGCCCCGGCCTTCTTCAGGGCGTCCCGCCGCGAGGCAAGCACCGAAAGGCAGGCCGCATCCAGCCTATCGGCGCGCGGCGCAAGCTCGATCAGCTTGCCCTCGACCACCGGCGACCAGGCGTAGGACCACTCTTCGAACAAAAGCTCCGTCTGTGTGCCGTTCAGGTAATCGGGGCCGGCCTCGCGCACGGCAAATCCAGTGCCCAAGAGGTCCATCGCGTGGAAATAGCGCGACACCGTCAAATGCGCTGGCGTGCGTCGGATGTCCAGCCGCCTGCGCCGCCGCGTCCCGTCGCCGATGTCGATCCGGTGGGCGCGCGCCTGCGCCCGCGCATGCTCGACCAGCGGCGGCGAACCCGCCGATGCAGGGATGTCGCCGATTGCCTCGCCACGCAGATAATCGATCAGGCGCTCCGTCCAGATGTCGCGGCGCCCGGCTTCGCCCTTGATGAGCGCGGTGCGGGCGGCGTCGATCAGATCGTGGCGGAGCGCCCCCGGCCGGCCGCGCATCTGCGCCAGCGTCTCGGCAACCCTTACCATCTCGACCTGCTGCGGCAGGGCAATCGCATGGCCCTGCTGCCGCATCCGCTGCGCAAAGCCCGAAGCGATGTCGAGAGCTGTCTTGCGCCACACCAGCTCGCCGCCTTGCCCTTCGGCCTGGCGCCAGAGGAAATCGTAATAAGCCGGCTGCGGCAGGCCGGCGCCATAGCCGTTGAGCGCGTCGAGTGCGGCAAAGCTGTAGCGGATCAGAAACGACCGGCTCTTGCCGCCCTGTGCCGGCGCCCTGTGCCGCCCTTTGCGCGCCGCCGCCTCGATCAGCGCGGGTGTATGGAAGCCGCCTGTAATCACAACGATGGGGCCGCCCTCCGCCATCGCCTCCACAACGCCGGCGCTCATATGCGCCTCGCGCTCATGCTCGCCGCCCCGCTCGATCTCCTCCAGCGGTGTGGCCGCGCGAATGCCCGCGCAATAAGCGCCAACATCTGCCAGAAGGCCGCGCCAGTCTGCCGTCCCGAGCCGCGTTTCGAACAAATGATCCCAAAGCTCGTAGCCGTCGCGGCAGCCAGTGCGGTGGCACAGCGCTTCGATGAAATCGCCGCTGCCAAAGCCCGTTTCGCTGGTCAGCGGAATGGGCGTGCCGTCCCGCGGCTCGCGCAGCGAAAGCTTGGCCGCGGACGGCAGGTCGATGAAGCGCACAGCGGCGCCCAGCGCATGCGCCTCCTTGAGCGCCACTAACTCGGGCGCGTGCGTGCAAAACGGATAATAGGCGGCGAGATGGCGGCTAGCGTCTTCGCCCGCAATGACCACAATCGCGACCGGCGGCTTGGTTTCCGGATGCGTGAGCAGATCAATATGCGGCGCGAAATCGGCGGGCGCTTCGATTAGCACGTGCTGCGGCTTTACCTCGCGGATCAGCGCGCGCACGGCCCAGGCGCAGGCGGGCGAGTGATGGCGGATAGGCGCGAAATAAAGCCCCAGCTCCGGCTGAAACAGCCGCTTGGCAACTGCTGCGATCTCTTCCGCGGGAGCCTTAGCCATTTGCGTGTTTTTTGGCGGCGGCGAAGAACTCGCCCCAAGCCTTGCTGCGCTTGGCCCGCGCCTTGGCGATATGATCGAGGTAAGCGCGGAACTTCCGGGCGTCCTCGGGATCGTCCTTGAACACCACGCCGCGGATCTGCCGGGCGATGTGTGCGCCGGAAATCGCGCCGGTATCGAGATAGGCGGCGTCGAGGGCGGCTGCGTGCGCCACGTTTACCGCCTCCGCCGTGGACATCACGCTGGCAGGCTGGGCCACGGCCGCACCATCCGCCGTCGTCCCGCTGCGCAAGTCGCGGAACACCGACACCAACAGGTCGAGCACGTCTTCCTTCATCGCCGTTTCCACCGGATGCTCGGCCATCCGCTCGGCCAGCTGCCTGCCAATCAGCTCCTTCTCGAAGTCCGCGCTGGCGATGGGGTGCACGGTCTCGAAATTAAACCGCCGCTTGAGCGCGCTCGACATGTCGTGTACGCCCCGGTCGCGTAAATTCGCCGTGCCGATCACGTTAAAACCGGGAGCCGCGCGAACCTCTGCGCCCGGTCCAAGCTCTGGAATCTTTACGGTCTTCTCGGACATCAGCGAGATCATCGCGTCCTGCACTTCGGGCGCGCAGCGCGTCAGCTCCTCCACGCGCACGATCTTGCCCGCGCGCATGCCGTTGAGCATCGGCGAGGGAACCAGCGCCCGCTCGCTAGGCCCTTCCGCCAGCAGGAGCGCGTAGTTCCAGCCATAGCGCAGGTGATCCTCGATGATGCCCGCCGAGCCCTGGATGACGAGCCCGGAATCGCCGCTGATCGCCGCCGCCAGCAGTTCCGACAGCAGCGATTTCGCCGTTCCCGGCTCGCCCACAAGCATCAGGCCCTGATAGCCCATGAGCGAGACGATGCAGCGGTCCACCAGCGGATCGTCGCCATAGAACTTCTGCGAAACCTTTGCCACCGCGTCGCCCAGAATGAAGCGCCGCACCGCGCGCGGCGAAAGCTGCCAGCCCTTGGGGCTAGGCTCGGCATCCTGCGCCTTGAGCCGCGAAATCTCGTCCGCAAACCGCTCTTCGGCCGGTATGCGCAGAACCTCTTTCACCATGGTGTTTTCTTTTCCCAATTCGCGTCATAGGCAGCCTTGGCCGCCATTGCATGGTAATCGTTCCAGCACTCGGACAGAAGCACCGGCGGAATCTCGCTGAGCCGCAGGCCCTCGCCCTGCAGCCCTTCCGCCGGCACGAACTTCAGCTTGATGAGCGCGGCCGGCACGTTTTCTTCGGGCAGCGTGTTGCCGCTGAACTCGATGACGGCGCACAGGCCCGCACTTTGAAACGGCTTGCGGTAGTCGTTGAAATAGGGGCCGTCGAGCATGGCGCCGCGTTCGTAACCGAGCTTTGCGGCAGCCCCGCGGATGGTGAAGGCATCCGTCACGAAGCCTTTGCGGTCCTCGATCTCCGTCTTGTCCGCCTGGTTGGGCGCGAGCGTCAGCAGCGGCCGGCCGAATTGCTCGAACAGCGGCTTGATTTCGTAATCCGCGAGGTGCTGTTTCCACGCCGCGGTCTGGGCGTCGTTGAGAAGCGCGCCGTGGGCAAGGCGCAGCTGAGCAAATTGAGCGGCGTCCACCGGCTCGTCGCTTGCATCGGTGAAATCGCCTTCAGCCGTCGGCCGGAACGCACCCACGGGCTTGCCCTCCCCGACGAGCCCGAGCCAGACAACGCGCTCGACGAGCCGCCGCATAACCGGATGGGCGTGGAAATAGCGGAGCCAATCGGCTACAGCCCACGTCCGCTCGGCGCAGAGCGACTCGTAGAGCCTTGAGGACTGCATGCTGACGATCTGCTTGATCGCCTTCTTTGCTGCCGAAAGCGCCTTCTTGGCGGCTGCGGTCGCTTCGTCCTGCCCGGAAGGCAGCCCCGCAACCTCTTTGCCGGCGGGATTGCGCAACGAAATGCTAAGGTCGCTGCTAAGGCGCGCTTCGTAAGCCTTGCCATCCTCCCCGCAACGCAGCGCAAGCACGCCATCCTCATCGAACCCGCCTGTAGGGATCGTGCGGTCCGCAAGCTCCTCGCGCGTCCAATCCCTGGCTTCGGCGATCCGGTCCACCAGCTCCTTCGCAAAGCTCTGAACGCTCTTCTGCTTAAGCCGAGTGGCCGCTGCAATCACCACCTGCAGCGCGGCGGCGTCGCCCATCCCGCCCAGCATTTCAAGCAGCGCGGAAGCCTGCGACGTGCGGGAGCCGTGGTTCTTCAAATAGGCGCGGACGCGATCCGCCGCTACCGCCGGGGATGCCCGCCTGGCAAGCGCAAGCAGCCCCTTCGATTCAGCCGCGCTGTGCAGATACTGCGAAAGGAAGCCGCTCTTGAGCTGGGCAAAAGCCTTCTCCTCCGTAAAGTCCTTGTTCCAACGCAGCATGGACTGCAAATACTGCGGGGCTTGCGCCTTGGCATAGACATTCGCCTCGGCCTCGCTCGGGCAGGCCGTGTCGTAGGCGAGCCAGGAGTCCAGCACGAAGGTTGAAAAGGCTTCCGCGTCCGCCGGCCTCAGTTGGTCGAGATAGATGCCGAACAAGGCGTTGCCGCCGGGCTGCTTCAGCTTGAAGGCCAGATACACCCACCAGCGCAAGACATCGGCCGGCACTTTTGCGCCATTGGCGAAACGCATCGGCGGAAGATTGTTAAGCGCCAGCCAGTTGAGCTTGTCGAACTTCGCGGACTTTAGACCTTTCTCCACCTCGGCGATCAAGACTTCCGGCCCCAGAACGTTCGACAGGTCCACGCCGAGCCGCTGAAGTGCCGTCAGCATGGCCGCACGCGAAACGTCGGATTTCTCCTTCTTCAGCTGGCGGCCGATAGCCTCCGCCGCGGAGGGGTCTTTGCGGACGGAAAGCCATTCCGCCGCTCCCGCCCTCACCGCCTGCCTCGCATCGTTCAGCAGGCCAACGAGCCGCTCCTCCACATGGGGAGCATTCGCAAGCAGCGCGCGCGCTTCTTTGCGCCCGGCCTTCGTCTCGCCGGTCGCCGCTTCAAGCAGGGGCGCGAAATAGCGCGCGGGCGTGGCAGGCAAGAGCCCCAGCGCGAATAGCGCGCCCACCCGGTCGAGTTGGGCGACGCCCTGCGGCTTTAGGCCCAGCGCCTCGTCGATCACCTCGAGGTTTTCCGCCGCGTATGGCCACACGGCATGCTCCGGCAGCCCCGGAAACGGCGAATGCTCGAACTTGTAGTAGCTGTCGTTCAGGATGGCGGACCGCAAAAGGTCGCCCCGCTCCATCGGCCGGTCGCGCCTGTCCGACCAGGGGCCGTAGGTGAACGTATAATCCATCGCGATTTGCAGTTGCTCGATCCTGCGGAAATCGCCTTCCGGCCCCCTGAGATAAGAGCGGATGCGCCCGGCCCCTGGCCCCCAATTCAAGTTCACGACGCGCCTGTCGCAGCGCAGGCGGCGCAAGAGTTCAAAGGCGCGGGCGTCCGGCATTTTGGCCAGCATGGCGTCGGTCCAGCTGCGACCAACGCCGTAGCCGAGCAGTTCGACAAGCCTGTTTTGCCCGGCTAGGTCCGGCTTGCGGCTGTTGAAGAAGCTGATGGCATCTTTGGCGAGCCTCGCATCGAGGAATTGGACCTTCCAATGGTAGCCGCGCTGCTTGCCCGCCTCCTGGTGCTTGCGAAGCCGTTCGTTCTCCTTGTCGATGGTCTCCAACAGCCCGGCCTCTTCGGCATCTCCAAGCTTCGGCCATTCCCCTTCCGCAAGCGGGCGCACCGGCGGCACCTCGATGCGCTGCCCGTCGAGCGCGGTATAGCCGGTTGGACTATCTTCGGCAGCCGCGGGGCTATGCCGCCGCTCGATGCTGAGGATTGCAGTCTCGATAGCAACCTTCACGCGGGCGGTTTTCTCGGCCTCTAGCTGCGCTTTGAGCAAGTCCGCCGCCGCAGGACTTCCAAGCCGCGCAAGCAGGTCCACCATGCCTAGCCGCTGCTCGCCTCTGCCGGTCTCAAGAATACCCGCAGCGAGCCGCTCGACGGTTTCGAGCGGCACGTCCTCAAGCGCGGCAATCGCTGCCTCGCGGACGGCCTTGGAACCCTCCGCCGCCTGCGAAACTAGAAATGGGGTGTACTCGCCCGTTCCCCCGAGCTGGCAGTCCCTCAGGTCCAGCAATAGCCTGCTGCGGTACTGCGCGGGGAGGCGTTGCGCTGCCTTCGTCGCCTCATCCGGGTACTGCTGGAAGCTGGGACGGAGATCCACGGCCTGCCGGTAGGTATGCCCTGCATAGCTGTAGCGGCCGTCTTGTGTATAGAGCAACTCGAAGAAATCGGCCAGACTGCCGCCCAGTCTACGCACCATCTCGATGGCGATTTCGGGCGTAAGGCCCTTGCCGCCCAGTTTCACCGCTTTCTGCGGCCAAGTATTGGGCGACTCTACAGCGCCGTGGAAAGCTTCCCAAAGGAAAATCCGCACAGCCTTCGGCACCGCCATCGATCCCGGAATGTCCGATGGCAGCACGGGGCAGGCTGCGTTCAGCACCTCCGCGTAGCGTTGCATGAAATCCAAATCGTAAGGATGGGCCCGCGCGAAAAGCCGACGGCGTGCGAGCGTTGGCGATTTTTGCTCTGTGTAGGTCTTGCCAACTTCCAGCTCGTGCCCTTTGCACAGCGCATTGAGCGAGGAAAGGACGGTTTCCCCGGTACCTTCGCAAACGTAGGCGGTTGCATCTTCCGCCAGGCGGGGGATGATTTCACTGAGCCGCTTGAGATCGGCGGCCGCTATATTTTCTTTTGTTTTGAATATGTCGAAGATGCCACCAAGCAAATTCGCGATCATCCCGATATCCCATGTACCACGCTGCGGAAAGAACCAGTTAGCATGGCGCACGCGCGGGGGAAACTAGTAGGGTGATTGGGTTGCAGGCTCCTTCTTTCACTCGCGGACACCTCTAATTGCCGCTAGATTCAACCAAACCGTTTGCATTTCGAGGGCCTCAAGCGAATAGGGCAAGCCTGCATCTTGAGGTGATAGGCAATCAGAAAATTGAACCAACGCAACGGCATGCCCCAAATCGTCAATTTTGCGAAATCACCGCGTCAAGGTATGGGGCTGTGCTTAAGTTGAAAGGCCGCGCAGTAAAGCCGGAGCGCAGGGCAGTTCCTCTAACAATAGCGGCCTTGCATTTCATTCCCACTTGAAAAGGCAGGTTTGGGTCAACTGTGATGGTGCCGCCGCCGATTTTGCGACGCACGTTTAACCTCAAAAAGCCGAACCGCCCGCCTGGCGCACCATCCATGGAGTAGAAGCGCAGGGGGCGGGCACCGGGCTCGCCTTTTATGCTGGCTGGAAATCATCGCCTTTGAAGCGCCGCGCAGGGCGGCCGCGCTCCAGCCGGTCATGGCCGGCTTGCGCTTCGTTCTGTGCTGCGATCACCTCAACCTCGCCGGCAAGCCGCAGAAGTCCGGCCAGCCGGTCGAGCGCCTCGGCCTTGTTGCGATGCTGCGACCGCTGGCTGCGGGCAACAACCGCAAGTCCGGTGGGCACATGAACGGCCCTGACGGCGCTTGCGGTCTTGTTCTGGTGCTGTCCGCCAGGACCTCCAGCGCTGAATGCCTCGAAGCGCACGTCGCCGGGCGCGAGCGGAGGCTGGGCAGCGGCACCCGGCGGCAGCTCGAACACGCCAATGAACCAGTTTTTTCGCTTGTGATGCGGCCGGACCGGGCTCACGGCAATCCAAAGCACCGAGCCAATCCAGCTCATGGCGAATGCCCTGGCGCCTTCTCCGGTTACTACAACAATCGCCGAGCCTGGACCATAGCCGTCCGGGCTAGGCCCGGCAGCGGCATCGAGATCGAGGCCCGCCGCTTCCGCCTCCCGCTCCATCGCGGCCAGCACTTTCGCAACGGCGATGCGGCATTCCGCCGGACCGCGACCGCTGGTGACGAGAAGCCGTATCATCGCCGCTTCTCCCGCAGGCTCTTACTCTTATCGCGGAAGGATATGCGCCTGGCGTTCTTGAACGTAATCAGCGGCCGGAAGGTGGCCACCACGCGCGCCAGGCCGAGGCCGCTGAGATCGTCGATCACACGTGCGATGCTTTTGTAGGCATCCGGCGCCTCTTCGACGAGAAGGTCGCGGTCCTCGCAGACGACCAGCCCGCCGAAGGGATTGCGGGCCAGTTGCATCAGGGCCGATTTTCTGGCTCCCACCCGGCCATGCATGGAGGCGCGGTCGTACTGCCGGCCAGCTCCATGCGCAAGCGAGGCCAAAGCCTCTCCAGGGCTGGGATGGATTGGCTCCACGAGATAAGAGAGCGTGCCGCGCGAGCCAGGGATGGGAACCAGGCCGCGATCGGATGGCGCGGCACCTTTGCGATGCAGGATGCCGTCCCGGTAACGTTCCACGAGATTGTGGCCGATGCTGGCGAGAGGACGAAGATCGGCCCTGAGCGCTTTGGCCGCGCGCTCCGCAATCGTCTGGCGGTTGAGCGCGGCCCAGCGCACCGCCTCGTCATGGCTGGCGAGATAGGCCTCCCCAGCTTCGCTTGCGGGATCGAGCGGCGCAGCCCCAGCCTCAAGCTGGCGGCTCAGAATGGCGTACCCCAAGGCGCGCGAGCCGGAATGCACGAGCACATAGGCGAGCGTCTTGTCGAGGCCGGCCTTGGCCGCGATGTCCGGCTCAGCAATCTGTTCGATGGCCTGCAACTCGCAAAAATGGTTGCCGCCGCCGATGGTGCCTAGCGAGGCGTCAAACGAGCCTGACGGCAGGCCGGCGGCGGCAAGCGCTTCGGCGATGCCGCCGTCCCATGGCCCTTCGAGCGCGCGAAGCCGCTCCGCCGCATGATCGAACCGCAGCTTGCGGGCGGCGATATCGAGCTGAAACAACGCCATGCCGCAGCCGATGTCTGAGCCAACGAGTTGCGGATGGATCTCCCCGCTCAGCACGGCGCAGCCAACCGGGCCATATTTGCCCGGATGCAGGTCCGGCATCGCTGCCACGGCCTTGACGCCAGACAAGGCGGCCACGGTTTCCAATTGTTGTATAGCAGTGCCCTCGATCCATGACCGGGACGTATAGAACGAGTGGACCGGTGCGCGGCCACCCTCGTTACGGGACTTGCCCATGATGACGATGCTTTCGAGAAAAGCGAATAGGGCCGCGTTCACGCCTGCGCGAGGCTGACACAGCATTGCAGGCCCTGCAGCACCGCTAGCGCGGCGGTCTTAGGCCAAGCCCCCAGCGGGGCGGTTTGACGATTGCGTCATGGCGCCTGTTCCCGTGATTGACGCTGGTTCTGCGGCCAGCGGAGGCTTACGAATACCTTAAAGGCCTGGAATCCGCAAGCGCACCGCTGTCCGGTAGTGTCGCAATTTGAAACTCCGTGCTGGGTAAACTACGGCGGCTGTAAAGGAGAAAGCCGGTAGGCAGTTCAGCCTTCAAGCGCGCCTGCTTTCAAATCCTTCAGCGGGCCACGCCGGCAGTAACCGCGAACCGGCGCTTTGGGCACACTAGCTGCCGTTCCCGGCCGCTCCCATCGAAAGCTGACATTTGCCTAAGTTAACCAGTCTTACATCGGCCACAGACAGCAGCAGAAGCTTGAGCATTGCTTACTTGATTGCGAGGGATGGCGAATGCGTTGGATGGAGCAAGCGTTGACCGCGCGGGGCATTTCCTTGGCGGCTCCGACTGGCGGCTTGGCACCCTCGCCATCGAAGCGCGTGCTAGGAAAAGAGCATCCCGACACGCTCGCGAGCGTCAGCAATCTCGCGGCGCTTTATCACGTCCTAGGCCGCAACGGCGAGGCTGAGCCGCTTTTCAAGCGCGTCCTGGAAGCACAAGAGCGTGTGCTAGGGAATGAGCATCCCCAGACGCTCGGCGTCGTCAACAACCTAGCAGTACTATATTTCGAACAGCGCGACTGGCCGCGTTCCGCTCAATTTTGGCGGCGAAGCACAGCCTCAATCGTGCAGCGTGCCGCGCTGGATATTGGCGTATCCGTGGTGGGGAAGAAAGAAAGCGAAGTAGAATTGTTCATCGGGCAATTCCGGGGTCTCGTCGAGGCGGTGAACCGTCTCCCGCCGGAAGGCGGCGGGGTGGATATGGCCGCGTCGCGCGAAATGTTTCAGACCGCGCAATGGGCGGTTAGCTCCGAAGCGGCGAAATCGCTTGGACAAATGGCGGCGCGCGGAGCCAAAGGCAATCCGGGGCTCGCGGTCCTGGCGCGCGAACGGCAGGACCTTGTGACCCAATGGCAGAACCATGATGGCCTACGCAATGCCAGCGTTGTACAGGTGCCAGAAAAGCGCGACGCCAAAGCCGAGGAGGAGAATCTGTCCCGTCTCGCCGCCATCGAGATGCGCATTGCGGCTATCGACACACGGCTAAGGGACGAATTTCCTGACTATGTGTCGCTAGCCACCCCAGCACCGCTCACCATGGAGGAGGTGCAGGCTCAGCTTCACGCCGACGAGGCGCTCGTGCTGTTCTTTGATACGCGGACAATGGAGCCTACGCCGGAAGAAACCTTCATGTGGGTGGTAACCAAGAACAATATGCGCTGGTTGCGAAGCGAGCTTGGCACGCCCGCGCTTCAGAGGGAGGTCGCGGCGCTCCGCTGCGGGCTCGACGGCGAGTCATGGGGAAGTGAAACGGCAGGTAAATGCGCCAGCCTCTTAAGAATTTCGCTCGATACGGCGCCGAAGGACGGTAGTCCTCTTCCCTTCGATCTCACTCGCGCTCACTCGCTTTACAAATCGCTGTTCGGCGAGGCCGAAGACCTCATCAAGGGCAAGAGCCTCATCGTCGTACCGTCGGGGCCGCTGACACAGCTCCCGTTCCAGGTGCTCGTCACGAAGCCCTCCACGGCCACGGATTACAAATCCGTCGCCTGGCTGGCGCGCGATCATGCGCTCACCGTGCTGCCAGCGGTCTCCTCGCTGAAGGCGCTGCGGCGCGTGGCGCGGCCGAGTGCCGCGAGCAAGCCCATGATCGGCTTCGGCAATCCGCTGCTGGACGGCGCTATGCGGGCCTCGCTCAGCGCGCCCGCGACAAACAGCGCTGCCCCGGGACGGCCTGGCAGCGCGTCGCGGCGCTCGTTGGCTTGCGGCGCGGAGTGACGCCCGTTCAAACGGGCGGCGGGCTTGCGGATGTTAACTTTATACGTATGCAAGCACCACTGCCGGAAACCGCCGATGAGCTATGCGCTGGCCCGCGACGTGCGTGCCGATCCAGGCGAAATCCGGCTCGGAGCCCGCGCCACCGAGCGCGAGGTGAAGCATTTGAGCGAAACTGGCCAGCTCGCGCAATATCGCATCGTGCATTTCGCGACCCATGGCGCGCTGGCGGGGCAGGTGCAGGGCAATGCCGAGCCGGGCTTGCTGTTGACGCCGCCGACAACGCCCAGTGAAGAGGACGACGGTTATCTCACGGCGTCCGAGATCGCGGGTCTGAAGCTCGATGCGGATTGGGTGATCTTGTCGGCCTGCAACACGGCGGCGGGCGGCAAGCAAAGCGCCGAAGCCTTCTCTGGCCTCGCCCGCGCTTTCATCTACGCGCAAGCCCGCGCCCTGCTCGTCTCGCATTGGGAGGTGAACTGCGACGCCACCGTCAAGCTCATCACCGGCGCCATGAGCCGGCTCGCCGCCAACAAATCGATGGGCCGCGCCGAGGCCATACGCCAGTCCATGCTCGCACTTATCGAGAAGGGCGAGCCGCGCGAGGCGCACCCCGCCTTCTGGGCGCCATTTGTGGTCGTTGGCGAGGCTGGAGCCGGAAGATAATCTACTTCCGCTGTTATCCAGCATGAGCGAACGGACTCTCGCGGGGGGTCGATTTGGGTTGCTTCCGGTCAGCCTCGGGAGAATGGCGCGCGATTCCGGCACGGCCGTTATCCCTGACATAGCCGAAGGAATTGCTGCAGCTGCTAAGACCAGCGATCAGGGCGACTCGCAAAACTGGAGATCCATATAACTTTGCGGTTCAGTATGACCGCTTATGCTATCGTGAACCAGACGTGCAACAGTCAGAGACGCGGATCGAGCGGCTCGCTTTCGAGTGCCAGGATCGCGAATACCGCTTCATGCACGCGGCGCAGGGGTTCGCGGCCAAGAAAGCGCCGGAGCGCCTCATGCCCCAGTGCGAATTCGCGTAATGCAAGCGACCGCTTCTTGCCGAGGCCGCGGCTGCGCAGGCGCTCCAGATGTTCCGGTGCATCGTATTCCGGACCGTAGATGATGCGCAGATATTCCCGCCCCCGGCATTTTATCGCAGGCTGCACGAGCCCCTTCCGGCCGCGCACGATGAAGTCCCTGGGCTTCACCACCATGCCTTCGCCGCCCGCTCCGGTGAGCGCGTTCCACCAATCCGCGGCGGCTGCGGTGGCGCCGGCATCGTCCAAATTTACCAGCCGGTGCTCCGTGACCATAAAGAGCTTGTCGCCGGTTCCGGCGAGGCGGGAAAGCTCTGCCATGTGCCAGAGATGGTCTTTGTCCATATGTAGCGCAGCCTCCGCGGCGAGCAGGTGGAAGGGCGCGATGCGGTAGTCATCGATTGAGCTAATGGGCCAGCAATAGCGGCGGTATGCCTCCGCATAGCGGTCCACCCGCGCCGCCCGGTCCGCATAGCGCGCCAGCAGGGGCGCCATGCCGCCATCTCTCTGGGCGGCCTGTGCAAGGACGTCCACCGCATGCGTTAGGCCCGCCTTGGCCGCGGCGGCGGTTGCGGCATATTGGATGCGGATCAGCGATTGCGCCTTGGCGGACCAAGGCATGATCTCGCAATCGAGCAGCGCCCATCCGGTTTCGTGCCGCTCCCAGAAGCCCGTCTCTGTCATGGCCTCCCGAAGGCGCCCGAGCACCGCTTCGTTCATCGCGGCATCGCTGAAAAAGGCGCGGCCCGTTCGGCTATAAATCATGCCGGTTTCGCCGGTAGCCACGCCGAACCGCTGGCGCGCTGCGTCCTCATCGCGGCAAACCACGATCAGCGCGCGCGAGCCCATGTGCTTCTCCTCGATCACAGCCTCGAAAACGCCTTCGCTGCGGAAATAGTCGAAGGCTTCGTCCGGATGCTCGAGAATGCCCTCCCGCTTCGAAGTGGCCGCGGGCGCCATGGTGGGCGGAAGATGGATGAGCCATTTGGGGTTCACGGCGTAGCGGGTCATGACCTCAAGCGCCGCGGCAGAGCTGCCTTCGTCTATCGTAATGGCGCGCGTGAGCGCAGTCTCAACGATCCGCTTGCCGCTGACCAAGGCGAAATCGAGGAGATCGTCGTGCTCCTGCTGAAGGCTTAGGCCGCCAGGCGCAGCACTTGCACCGATGGGACGTGCCGGCTCGCAATAGACCTGCTTAGCCGGCACGCTGACCAGCTCCTTCTCCGGCCAGCGCAGCGCAGTGAGCGTGCCGCCGAAGACGCAGCCCGTATCGACGCAGATCGTATTGTTGAGCCATTCCGCATGCATCACGGGTGTGTGACCATAGACAACGGCAGTGCTGCCTCTGTAGTCTGCGGCCCAATTGTGCCGGACCGGCAGGCCATATTCGTCCGTTTCGCCGGTGGTTTCGCCATAAAGGCAGAACTCGCGCACCGCACCGGAAGAGCGGCCAATCATGGTCTCCTTGATGCCCGCATGCGATACCACGAGCTTGGCGCCATCGAGCCAGAGATGGCTTACGAGCCCATCGATGAACGTTTTGGTGCGGCCTTTGAAATCGTCCGAAGTTTCAGCCATCTGCTCCACGGACTGCTGAAGCCCATGGGTCATTTTCACATTGCGGCCATGCAGCCAGCGCAGGAATTTTGCCTCGTGATTGCCGGGCAGGCAAACGGCCTCGCCGGCGTCCACCATCGCCATGACAAGCCGCAGCACATCCGGCGTTCTGGGGCCGCGGTCTACGAGGTCGCCCAGAAAAATGGCGCGGCGCCCGCTCTTGGCCAGCACGCGGTAGTCCAGCTCGCCCGTGTCCGAGACGCTGGTGTCCACGATGTAGCCGAGCTTCGCCAGCAGCTCCTCAAGCTCATCCGCGCAGCCATGCACATCGCCGATGATGTCGAATGGCCCGGATTCGTGCCTGGCATCGGTCCAAAGCTGCACGCGCTCGATCCCGGCGGCCTCGATATCCTCCGGGCTGCGCAGCTCGTGCACATAGCGGAAGCCCTCCTTGCTGAGGCCGCGGATGTTCCGCTTGAGGCTTGCTGTTTGATTGCGGACGACATGCGGGCCGAATTGCCTGTTTGGGCGGCTCTTATTTCTATCCTGGCAAACGTCTTCGCCAGGGTTCAGCACAATGGCCACGGCGAGCGCGTGAAAGCTTTTTGCGATCTTGACGAAGTGTGCGCGATCCTCGGCACGCACATTGGTGGCGTCGATCACGGCGAGCTTGCGCCGCTTGAGCCGCGTTTCCGCGATGAAATGCACCAGCGAAAACGCATCCGCCGTCGCATCGAGGCTGTTTTCGTCGTCATCGGCGATGCCGCGGCAGGCGTCGGACGAAATCACCTCGGTGGGCTTGAAATGCCGCGCGGCGAAGGTCGACTTGCCGGAGCCGGAGGTTCCGATGAGGACAACGAGGCAGAAATCGGGGATTTTTATCTTCATCGCGTCCCCCGCTCGAAAATAGCCATTTGCGTGGGCGCGCCAAGCTCGCGGTCCACCTCGCCGATGGGCGCGAACCGGACTGCGTAGCCAAAGCGGTTGGCAGCCGCGTTCGCCCAAGCCTCGAATTCCGCACGCGTCCACTCGAAGCGATGATCGGCGTGGCGCAGCGCTCCGGGCGCCATGCCCTCGAACTTCGCATTATACTCGCGGTTGGGCGTGGTGACGGCGGCAAGCCCCGGCTTGGCGAACTCGAACAGCACGCGTTCCACCGCAGGCAGGCGCTCCGGATCGATATGCTCGATAACCTCCACAAGCGCCACGGCGTCGAAGCCCTCGATGCGGGCATCGCGATAGGTCAAGGCGCCCTGCACGAGCTTGATCCGGCTGCGCTGCCTGTCGCTCAGCGTATCGAGGCGCAGGCGGCGTGCGGCAATCTCCAAGCTGCGGATGCCGATATCGACGCCCAGGATCTCCTCGAACTGCCTTTCCGCCATCAGCCGTTTCAGCAGCTTGCCGCCGCCGCAGCCAAGATCGGCCACGCGGCGCGCGCCCGATGCGGTCAAGACCTCCGTCACCGCTTGCAGCCGCTGCCCATTGAGGCGGATGGGCTTTTCAAGCCGTTCCTCCGCCGCGTCCTTCGGCAATTCCGGCGCCTCGCCGCTCGCGGCTGCGTCTTCCGCCTCCTCTTCCACGTCTGGGGCTGCATCGGCTTCGGCAAGCCTGGCGATGGCTTCCGTTGCAAGCGAGCGCTTACGCCGCAAATAGCGATGCGCGATCAGCTCGCGGTCGGGGTGCGCGGAAAGCCAGCCCTCGCCGCGCGCCAGCAGCTTTTCGATTTCGTCCTGGCCGATGAAATAATGCTTTTGCAGATCGAGAACCGGAATAAGCACGTAGAGATGGTTGAGCAGGTCCGCGAGCCGGCATCGCGCCTTGAGCCGCAGCGTCACATAGGGGCTTGCTCCCCATTCGGGCCAAGCCGCGTCCAGCGGAATGGGTGTCGCCTTCGTATCATAGCCAAGCGGGCCGAATAGGCGCTGAACGAGGCTTACATCGCCGCGCACCGGTAGCGGCGTGACGGTTGCCTCCAAAGGGATGGCCTGCTGGGCCAGCTCGGGCCGTAGGTCGCAGCGCCCGTTAAGCGCGGTGCGCAGCGCAGCAGCCATCGCGACGGACAGGAACGACGATGCCGCATAGGGCCGGTCGTTGACATATTGGTCGAGAAGCCCGCTCTCCGAACCGTCCTTACCCCGCACCAGCGCTACGGGATCGAGATCGAGCAGCAGCGCGAAGGTGCAGCGCTCCTCCCCGGCCTGCGGGTAAAACAGATGCGCGCGGCCGAAGGCAAGCTCGGTTTCCTGGCACCGGGCCGGGTTTTTATGCAGCAAAAAGCCCAGATCGGTGGCGGGCCTATGCTCCGTGGTGATCGTCAGCAGCATGCCCGGGGAGCATTTCCTTTCTCGCGGAAGAATGGCCAGACCGCAGCACGGCCTGGCCCTGCACTCATTCCCTAAAAGTAGTCATCCTTCTCTACGCCATCGTAGCGCTTTGACCTCATGCAGCACTTTTTGAAATCTGCGCGCCGAGCCGCAAGGGCAAAGATCGTTGCGCCCGAGCTTTTCCAGAAGCTCGACATCGCCATGCACGATGCGGACACCGCGCTTCACGTTGGTTTCGGACGGGAAGGAGTCGCGCCGTTTGCTCATCGCCTCAAAAGGAGGAGAGCCCGTCTTCGGGGAGTTTCTTAGTCATGGAAGTCTCCTGTCAATAGTGTGGAGAGGCGGTCTTATGGCACGATAGCTCAAGCGGGAGCAAACTGAATTGTGCAGCACCCGGCGGCTTCTGCGCGGCTACAGCACCGGCCGCGTTACGCATTGTATCTGCAAGGCGAACTCGAACGCCAGAGTTCATAGGCGGCTCAACCTCCCCAAATAGGCCAAGCAGCGCGGTGCGGTCGAAATCGCGAAGACCGCCTTCACGCTGGTCCAGCTTGCGGCTGTTTTGGTCTTGGCCATTCCTCTGTATTCCCGCCGGCTACTGCGCCAGAAAGTGCCAGCGCAAGCCTCTTCAGCAACTATGTATTTAAATAAAACTGGACTCTCCCCCCAACGTAAATGGAGAGAAACCGTGGACACAATTCGAAATGCAGATACCCCTTCCGCTTCCCGCATTCCCTGCAACAAGGGCAAGCTTGTGGGGCCCAAGCCGCCGCTCCAGCCCAAGCATGTCTGGGCAATCCGCACACATCTGCAAGTGATGCGGAAGGTGCGCGACCTGGCACTCTGCAATCTCGCCATCGACAGCAAGATTCGGGGAGCTCCTCTTTGATCGTGATGCACGCCGCGACTTCCATATCAAAGTAATCGGCGTCCCAGCATTCCATCGAAGCGATGCGCCACCGTCCAGCATAGGCTTTCACATTGTTCCGTTTAGGCTGCACCTTCTTCGCGCTTGCCATGATCTAACCTCGATGCTTGTCTCGAAACGCAAATTCCCCCACACACAGAGCAACGTGACTCTCATGGTGGTCACGCCGTTTTCTTGGCAGTCCGGCGTGTCCGCGCTCTGAGCCGCTTTACGAACCGCGACAGCGCTACCTCTATCGCCGCGATATCGATTTCGTTGGGATCGCGGCGTCCGAGCCATCCTACGAGCTCAGTATGCCGCGGGTGATGGGGATCGGAGATAGCCTCCAGACATTCGGCGTAACCCCACGGTCCGCCGATATCCTCAGGCGGACAACGGCCCTTCGCGGCGATAAGGCGCGGAAACTCCTCCCAAAGCTCGGCAGAGAAGCGCCGCTCGATCTTGATGGTGTGCCGCCAATCGTCGCCGAAATCGTAGGTGTAACGTAGCGCCTTTAAGTTGGGCTCGCTCAACGCCTGCGCTAGCGTCGCCTTGCGGGCGTCAGCAACAGGAAAGCCGAAGTAGCCGTATTCTGGCATGGGAATGCCCCAGCGGCTTTCGCGCACCCGGAACTCATAACTATGATAGTTGTCCCAGGGCATGATCGCCTGGATCATCTCATGTAGGGTGTCGAGCTTCACGCTGACCGGCACCTCTATGCGCCGCATCACCGTGGGCTTTACGTTATCGAGCGAGATTTTGATGCGGACAATATCGTGCGCGCTTGTCATGCTAGCAGTTCCACTCAAGGGGGATTGGCGAACGGCACCGGCCGGCTTCGCGTTTCCCTCTATTAAGAGACCGCGACTGGTCGGGCCGAAGCAAGAAGCGCAGCTTCCCAATCCCCAGTTTCCGGTGGACTTAAGCGATGAGGATAACCGCCAAGCACAGCCCTTTGCTTTTTCCTCCGCATAAAACGGGGAATAAGAGTGCAACACCTGCATTCTCATAGAGGAGGTGGCCTTGGTGCCGGGAAAAAGCGAACATTACCACGGAAGTGTAGCCGAGCCGCGCGCGCCGTTGTTGCGAGCTGTGTTGCGCTTTGTGCGGGACGCCCGCACCTGCCGCGGCGTTCTTCGCATTGCACTGATCGGTTCGCTTTCCACCCCAAACCTTTGCCGAAGGATGCAGATGTGCTCGTCGCCATCGAGGAGGGTCTCGATCTTGGCCGCTCGCCGGTGTGGTGCGGCGCTTGAAGGGCACGGCGCAGCAAATGAATTTTGGCGCAGACATCTTTCTCGCCGATGCGCAGGGGCGATATGTGGGCCGCATCTGCCACTACCGCGAGTGCCATCCGCGGGTGGCGTGCCGTGCACAGCATTGCGGGCGGCAAGCGCATCTCAACGACGATTTGCAGGTGGTCACACTTGCCCACACGTTATTTGCGTCGCCGCCGGTGGAGCTGTGGCCGGAAATCCTCCGGCGCATGCCGGTGCCTGGCGATGTTGAGGAGCTGCTGTTGGCGGGCTTAGACACCAATGGCTGAGGGGCAACGATTTGGCGACGTACGCCACTCCTTAGATAGCCGACAGCACGCTGTAACGCGTCCATCGGAACAATGGGCCACTTCCGGACGAAGGCTGATTAGGCAAGCTATTTAGTTAGAATCGGCGCCCTCATACAAGACCCGACTTCGAACCTCAGCCCGCCGGCTGCGCCGGGAACCTCCCGGAGCATGTCCGCTGATTGGGGTATCGCGTTAGCGCTTCAGATGTCGATCTGCTCGGTGAAAGGAAGCGCGCATTGCCCGGCGAGTTTCTCAGCCGGCCAGAATGCCGGAAGGCAGAGGTGGGTCGAGAACCAGCGTTCAAGATAATTGAACGAAATTCCGCCTAGTACCGCCCAGCAATGCTGGCGCGATCCTCAGCCGCCATCGGGTTCGGGGCCCGCTTCGTCCCGCCAGTCGATGGCGTCAACCTGCGTCTTCGATAAAGCGAGCTGAGCGCCTTGTGCTTGCGTCAAGATTGTGCCCTGCATAGCAGCGCCGTTGAAAACGCAGGCGTTGAACGCCGACCGCCTCAGGTCTGAACCGTGAAGATCAGCGTCGGTAAATTTTACCCTCTCAAAGATCGAACCGCGAAGATCGCCTTCGGCCAAATTTGCCTCAGTGAAATCCACATCAATAAAATCGTTCCAACACAAGTTCGACTGGCTCAAATCCGTGTTGCGAAACGAAACGTTTTTAATCTCCGATCTTCCAAAGAAGGTTCTAGGCAACGTCAAATTGGAAAAGTCTTCCTGCTCTACAAACTCTCGGAAGAATTGAACCCCCAAAGGTTCGGTGTCGTAGATGGTGGGCATTCGTTCGCAAATTGGCGGAGGCTCTCCCTTGTCGTCCAGCCTGCCAATTTTGCGGCACGAATCCTGGTAGGATAACCGATGCATGTTTGTGAAGCTCCCCAAATAGCACGACAACAAATTTACTCCATTTGTCCCGATAAATCGATTTGCAGTAATAAAGCCGACTCGCGCGCGAGCAGCATTACATAACTCGTTTTGGTTATGCCGCTATTCGGGATGAAGCTGCCGAGCTCTGAAATCGAGCCCATGCCCGGCGTTCAGTGCCGGCTCTAGCCCCCTTGCTAAGGGAGTAACAAAGTGCCTATCTGACAACGGTCGATAGGGGTCGCAAGCTGTTATGAGCTGAGTTTTAGAGAGCGACCGGCCGCTAAGCCAGCATTGGAATTGCCGAGGGGGATATCTTTCAAAGTTACCAGCGCAACGCCCGTTGGCCAAATGTTGCGCCAAATTGACACCGGCAGGCAGATTTCGCCGTCTGGAACCCGCTGGTTCTTGCGCTCTTCCCTCGTTTTCGCCCAATTTACAAAACGATGTGCACGTACTTTGCGGCGAAGCCTCTTAGAGACGCGCTGGCGGCGAAGACGGGGCTCAAAAGGAGGGGTGTGATGCGTATTCTTGCGGCGCTGGCAGGCGTTGTGATGTTATTGTGTTTCGCTGCGGGAACCGTGGGCGCTGATGCTCAAAGCCAGCCCAATGCGCAGGATGCCCAGCTCAAGGAGGTCCAGGTCGCCTCCGAAGCCTTCACGCTTGGAGACCCGGTGCCGCAATGGATCGAGGAGGCCGCGCTCCCCGAAGCCAGTGCAGAGGAGCGGACCTCGCTGCGCCTGCTCGATACGCAGTTCCTGGCAGGGGATGCGCCCGCTTCATTTGTCAGGCGCGCGCTGCTCATCAAAGATCAGCCGGCATTAACGGCTGCTGGCCAAATTGCCATCCGGTTTGTGCCCGAATATCAGCATTTGCAACTCCATGCCCTCCGCGTTTTGCGCGCAGGAGAGACAATCGACCAGACACGTTCGGCCCAGGTTCGCTTCCTGCAACGCGAGACCGGGCTCGAACGGGGCATGTATAGCGGCGTGGTGACCGCGTCGATCTTGGTGAACGACCTTCGCGTTGGCGACACTCTGGAAGTCCTCTATTCCGTACAGGGGCAGAACCCGGTGTTTGGCAGCAAGATGGTGCAGAACACATTGTGGGATGCGGGTTATTCCACGGCGTTGCGCCGGGCGATTGTCAAAACGCCTAAGGACCGCAAAATCTACTGGCGTTTCCAAGGCGACGGCGCGCGCCAGCACGTGACGCCGGTGGAAACGCAGGGGGGCGGTTTGCGCACACTGGTGTTCGAGGAGCGCAACGTCGCTGCAGCAGTGGCCGAGCCTTTGACACCGCCGGACTATATCGCCTTGAGATCGCTGCAATTTTCGGAATTTTCCAGCTGGGACGATGTCGCGGCTTGGGGCGGGCAGCTCTTTCAGGTAACCGATACCGCCAACGCCGAGTTTCGCCAGGCGGTGGACAAATTTCGCGCCGTCCCTACGGCCGCCGGACGCGTCAGCGCTGCGCTGGAATTCGTGCAATCGGAAATCCGCTATTTTTCGGTCTCGATCGGCGTAAGCTCGCACCGGCCGGCGCAACCGTCCACGCTGCTTGCGCGCCGTTTCGGCGACTGTAAAGATAAGTCGCTACTGCTCGTCAGCCTGCTCAAGGAGCTGGATATTGAAGCCTACCCGGTGCTGGTCAAAGCGGGCGGCCGCAAATGGCTGGAGAAAGCGCTGCCCAGTCCAGCCGATTTCGATCACGTCATTGTACTGGCCGTTGTGGATGGCAAGCGGTTCTATCTCGATCCAACGCGTCTGGGGCAGCATGGCCGCCTGGACCGTATGGGGCAAATCCACGAAGGCACGTTAGCACTCCCGCTCGGGCCACAGGTGCCCCATCAGCTCGTCACCATTACCGCGCCAGATGGGGCTGGGCTCGCGGACAGCGATATTTCCGAAAACTTTGCGGTCACCAAACTGGGCGGGCCGGCGCAACTGCGCTTCCGCGAGGTGTGGTACGGTGTGGGAGCCGAAACGCGCCGTGTGTTGCAGAGCGCGCTTTCGAAAGGCCAGTTGGTAGGGCCGTTCGCGTCAGCAATGGAAGCGCGCTATCCCGGTGCCAAGCTTAGCGGCGAGCCGGAGATCAGCGATGACCAGGTCAACAATGTCTACACGATGACCCTGCCCTACAGCATTCCCAATTTGGGCGTGGAAAAGGATGGATTTTGGGCGATTCGCTATCAGCCATCCAATATTGGTGGCGCCCTGCCAGCTGCGATAGCGTCATCCCGGACTATGCCGGCCTCCATTCCGCTGCCCGGCTATCACGCCAAATACAACTTGGAGGTCCAGTTTCCAGCCAAGGTAAGCTCCATGCTCGACCCGGTTACTAAGATGGTGGAGGATAAGCATTTTGTTTTTTTATATACGCAATCTTTCCGCGGAAGCGTCGCTAAAGCATCGCTAGATCTAAAAACGCTGACCAACCGTGTCCAGGTTCCAGACGTTACTTCCTTCGTGCAAAAGGTGCATGCGCTGAACGAGTTGGGTGTGGGCGCGATCGCCGTTATGAAAAGCGACATACAGTCCGCTGGCGGCCAAGCCTCCGGAATGAAGGAAAAAATGTATGCCAGGGCCCAGGATGCGATGGATAAGGCCACCGAGGCAATGAAGTCCGGCAAACTGACGGGAACCGACTTGGGGCGTGCCCATTGCCTGCGCAGCCAGCTTTACGGCTATCTTGGCAAGTTCGACGAGGCCTTTGCCGACGCCAGCGAGGCGCTCAAGATCGCTCCGAATGCCGGAGAGATGAGCGCTTGCCAAGGCTTTGTGTATTTTCTCCACGGCGACTTTGCCAAGAGTATTGCGGCCTACAATACCGCCGTCGTATTGGGGGATATTCGTCCGGAGACATTCAAATCGCGCGGCTTCGCCAGGTATTACGCCTCTCAACTTGAGGAAGCGGCCGAGGATTTCGTCAAAGCGAGCGACACCGGCGACAAAGCGGATCTCCTCTACACCTATCTCTGGCTGGCGTGGACCAATGAACGGCGCAAGAAGCCCATGGAAGAGGTATCGAAAGCCATAGGTGAGGCAGAAATTCATGGAGAATGGCCGCATCCGGCATTGGCGATGTTTGCCGGAAAGCTCTCGCCTGAGGAGATGCTTAAGACTCTTGACACAAAGACTGGCGATGAGCGCAATATGGCGCTGGCGGAAGGATATTTTTACGCCGGCGAATATTACTTGGCGCATGGAAACAAAGAGAAGGCGCGGGAACTTTTCACAAGAACCCGCGAGTTGAACGTGCTGCTCTACATCGAGCATGTTTGCGCCGGTTTCGAATTGACGCTTGCCGGAGCGGCCGGCGGTAACGTGGCGGACAAGCCTGCCGCGCCTTCGGGCGGCGGCGACCGGCGGCGGGAGTCTCTGGCCGCGCCAACGGAAAAGGCACCGCCTGCAAACCTTGCGCCTCTTGGGCTTTTCGGAACTGTCTTGGAGAGAATCAGAACGTACTATGTCGATAAAGTCGACGACAGGGCGCTGGCAAGGAATGCGATATTAGGGGTGGCCGCCTCGGAGCCAAGAATGCAAGGGCATCCTGCTACGAAGAAAGCATTGAGCAGCCTAGAAACTGCCCCGGCCGATATAAAAGCCGATGTCGAGATACTTGGGATTTTTTTCTTTGCAGCAAAACAAGAGACAAACGATAGTCTTGATAAACTTGTAAGCGCTGCCATAGACGGCATGCTTAAGGGCCTCGATTCCCAGTCCAAATACTTGCGCAACCCGCAAAAAAACTGCGAACCGCCCAACGGGGGAATCGGTATTGAACTTAGGATCGAGAACGAAGCGGTCAGAGTGGTAAGGGCGCTGGATTCCTCCCCGGCACTGGAAGCTGGGATCAGATCGGGGGACATTCTCACGAGATTGGATGGGGCCCTACTAAAGGGCTTGTCCTCGGAGGAGGTTGTTGCAAAGTTGTGCGGTCCTCTGGATTCTGCTGTGGCGGTTTCTCTTACGCGGAAAACGGAGCTACAGCCACTTGAAGTAAATATTACAAGAGAAACTGTCCGTATCACACCCGTTGAATACAGTATTGTCGACGATGCAGGGTGGATCAAGGTTAAATCATTTAAATCGCCTGACACCTTCGATGCACTGAAGCACACAATATTATGGAATATACAACCAGTGGCCGGATCAAAGCTTAAGGGTTACATCCTTGACTTGAGAGATAACTCGGGCGGCCTCCTGGATCAGGCGGTGAAGGTCGCGAGCGCTTTTGCCGGCAGCGGTACCATCGTGTTGGAACAGGGCCACGATTCGACCGAAAGGAAGTTGGCATCGGGAGGCGACCTAACAGGAGGCAAGCCGGTCGTGGTTCTGATCAACCACTACACTGCTTCCGGCGCGGAAGCCGTTGCGAGTAGCCTCCAAGATACGCACCGGGCAACCATTGTTGGTACGCGGAGCTTTGGCGCGGGTACCGTGCAAACATTGATCCAACTCGACGGCCAGCGAACGCTTAAGCTCACCACCCATCGGCTGTTGAGAGCGAACGGCCGGTCCTGGGATGGCAAGGGGGTCGAACCAGACATCACGGTCCATTCACCTCCTGAGTCAACCGCCAATGAACAGCCGGATCCCGACTTGGCGGCTGCTTTGGACATTCTTCGGCGCAAGAAGTGACACGTGATCGTGATGAGTCCGCATACGCCCCAGGACTGTTTATGTTCCACCGCCTAGCATTGGGCAGGGACGGCAACTCATCCCCCAACAGCGGGCATTCCAGGAAAACGGCCTGATATCAGCTTTCGTGCCTTGAGCGCTACACGAGGCTCGAAGATGGAGTAATACCAACCGTCAAAGATTTTGACTCCTGTTCCGGGGGTTCCCAAGCGCCAACCGATGTGATTGCCCTAACGCCAAGCACTGATTCGGCAGGGGGAACGCATGGCCATTCAAATCACGCGCTTAGAG
>JBKQNN010000446.1:0-5456 GCA_052145975.1 Rhodomicrobium sp.
AACACATTCATCACTAATAATTGCCGGACCAGATAATCGTGGCGCCCGCTGCCTTGCGGAGAGCGCTCGCGCTTGACGATAAACTCGGCTTCCTTGCCGTTTCTCTGTTTGAGCGCTTTGAACACCGCTTCGTAGCTATCGGCCGCGACGCGGTGTTCAAAGCGCTCAAACAGCGAAACGGCAAGGAAGCCGAGTTTATCGTCAAGCGCGAGCGCTCTCCGCAAGGCAGCGGGCGCCACGATTATCTGGTCCGGCAATTATTAGTGATGAATGTGTTCGAGGTTACGGAGAGGGGACCGGAGCCGTAGCGATATCGCGGCAAAGTCCTCCGCCGCGTGCGCCCGCTATCCGTGGCCCGCGCGCTTGAGGAGCCGGGACGGGGAGTTGATAGCAAACCCGCGCGAATGCTTCATCGAAAGCCCCCCTGACTCCGTCTCTCTCCCCAAGGGGAAAGAGGACCCTTGAACATCCGCTGCGGATATTCTGGCGTCCCTTCTCCCCCTGGGGAGAAGGACAGGATGAGGGGGTCTTTCGCTGAAGCATTCAACCGGGTTTAGTACGATGTTTTCCGCTCCCCTCCCATTTGGGGCGGTGCCGGCGCGGCTCGGATGAAATAGCCCGGGCAATCTCGAAAATCTTTGTGCTGGGGGCGGTTGATTTTCCGGCTTAAATAGATTTCCCTTGGCGCGAACCTTTGGGGAGATCGCCTATGACAGAAAAAACGCCAGGCTTCGCCACGCTCGCGATCCACGCCGGCGCCCAGCCCGACCCCGCCACGGGCGCGCGCATAACACCGATTTACCAAACCGCCTCCTACGTCTTCGACAACGCGGAGCATGCGGCCTCGCTGTTTGCGCTCGAAGCCTTCGGCAACATCTACACGCGCATCACGAACCCGACGCAGGCGGTGCTTGAGGCGAAAGTGGCGGCGCTCGAAGGCGGCACGGCGGCACTGGCGGCGGCTTCGGGCCACGCGGCGCAGCTCCTGGCCTTCCATGTTCTCATGGAGCCCGGCGACGAGTTCATCGCCTCGCGCCAGCTCTATGGCGGCTCGATCAACCAGTTCAACCACGCCTTCAAGAAGTTCGGCTGGAACGTGGTCTGGGCGGACGGCAACGATCCCGCGAGCTTCGAAGCGGCGGTCACGCCCAAGACCAAGCTCATCTTCATCGAATCCATCGCCAACCCCGGCGGCATTGTGCTCGACGTGCCCGCCATTGCGGCGGTCGCCAAGAAGGCCGGCATTCCGCTCTTGGTCGACAATACCTTGGCCACGCCCTACCTGTTCCGGCCGAAAGAGCACGGCGCGGACATCGTGCTGCACTCGCTGACGAAATTCATGGGCGGGCATGGCAACTCGCTTGGCGGCATCCTGGTCGATTGCGGCACCTTCGATTGGATCAAGAGCGGCCGCTATCCGACGCTGTCGCAGCCAACGCCGTCCTACCACGGCATGGTGATGGCGGAAACCTTCGGCGATTTCGGCTTTGCGATTGCGGCGCGCGTGCTGTCGCTGCGCGATCTGGGGCCGGCCATCGCGCCGATGAACGCGTTTCTGATCATCAACGGGCTGGAGACGCTGCCACTGCGCATGGCGCGCCATTGCGAGAACACGCTGGCCGTTGCGGGCTGGCTTGAGCAGCACCCCAAAGTTGGCTGGGTGAACTATGCGGGCCTGCCGGGCAACCGCTATCACGCGCTGGCTGAGCGGCTTTTGCCGAAGGGCGCCGGCGCGGTCTTCACCTTCGGGCTGAGAGGCGGCTACGATGCGGGCCTGAAGCTCGTCGCGGGCGTCAAGCTGTTCTCGCATCTGGCCAATATCGGCGATACGCGCAGCCTTATCATCCATCCCGCCTCGACGACGCATAGCCAGCTCACGCCGGAACAGCGCGCGGCCGCCGGCGCCGGCGACGACGTGGTGCGGCTTTCGGTGGGGTTGGAGGACGCCGCCGACATTATCGGAGACCTGGAGCAGGCCCTCGCCGAGGTTTGAGGACGGAGTTCGCTCCCCTACCGTGCAGCCGCGCGCTGAACGGCCCAGAGCGAGGCGGCGAGCACGAGCATGGCGTTGGCCTGATGGGCCAGCGCGAAGCCGAGCGGCATGTCGTAGACGATGGTTGCCACGCCGAGCGCGATTTGCACGAGGGTAGCCAAAATTACCGCGATGGCCGGCCCCCGCAGCGCCGGCCGGCGCCAGACCGCGAGCGCAAACGCAACGGCGTAGATCGCGATGAAGTAGGCGATAAGCCGGTGCACGAACTGCGCCGTCAGCGGGTTCTCGAACAGGTTCATCCACAGCGGCGAATACTGGTCCATGCCGGCCGGGACGATCTCGCCGTTCATCAGCGGCCAGGTGTTCGACGCATATCCGCCCTTGAGCCCGGCGACGAACGCGCCCGCGATGATTTGCAGGTAGACGAGCCCGCCGAGGACGATGGCCGCCAGCCTCGCGGATGGCGATGCCGCCGAAGCCGCCGCCTTGTCCTGCCCCTCCTCGCGGATCGTAAGCGCAAGCCAGAACGCGTAGGCCGCGATCACCGTGGCCAGCGCCAGATGCGCCGCGAGCCTATATTGGCTTACGGCGATGCGGTCGGAGCCGGCGAGGCCGCTCGCCACCATGAACCAGCCGAGCGCACCCTGCGCCCCGCCCAACACGAACAGCGCCGCAACCTTGGGAATGAACGGCCTCGGGATGGCGCGGCGCAGCAGGAAGTAGGCGAACGGCAGCAGGAACACGAAGCCCACGAGGCGGCCCAGCAGCCGGTGCGACCATTCCCACCAGAAGATCGCCTTGAAGCCTTCGAGGCTGAACCCCTTATTCACCGCCTCATACTGGGGAATGTGCTTGTATTTCTCGAAGGCGTCCTGCCAGGCGGCCTCGCTCAGCGGCGGCAACGCGCCAAGGATCGGCTTCCATTCCGTGATCGAAAGGCCCGAGCCGGTGAGCCGCGTGGCCCCGCCTACCACGACCATGGCCAGCACAAGCGCTGCCACGGCGAGAAGCCAGATACGGACGGCTGGGAGCTGCGCGGCCGGAGCGCTATTGCGGCTCAGTCCGGGAGAGGCAGTATCGGCGAGTGAAGTCATGGTTCGGACGCCCAACGTTACGCTGCCGCCGGTTTAGCGCCAACGGCAGGAAAAGGGAAGCTCGCCAATGGCCGCCCGCGCCGGGCAAACCGGCCCTTAGTAAATGGGCTCGAACGCCCTCGTGACGGGCTGGACCGTCAAGGGATAGACGAGCGCACCAAGATTATCGGTGGGGATCGCGTCGCGGTCGTAGCGATAATGCGCCGGAAGATCCTCGTCATAGGCGTAACGGCTGTAACCGTATTCGCCGAGGCAATGGCCATCATGGCAGCGCGGAACGGCAGTGCAGTTATAGGCGCACCAGTTGCTGAAAAGGCCGGAGCCGCGCCGATGGCGGGTTCCCGTGTCCGAGACGGGCTTTGCGGCGTATCCCACGGCCGGCTTGGCGCCGGCCTCGGAAACGGTCAAAGCACGCGCCCCGTCTGCGAAGAAGACCGCGGCCAGCAAGCCCGCGGCGATGCAAATGAAGGTTTTCATCCGAATGGTCCTTGCCTGGATGCCCCCGGTCCCTTTGAGCGCTGAAACGGCTTTTCCTCAAATTGCGCCTAAGAAAGCGTGGAGGAAGGCGCAGTTCACTGCCAAAGCGTCAAGTGGCCGCCCGCGAAGATTAGCTGCGCCGAAGGCGGCAGGCAAGCGCCTCCCGCTTTGGGATCAAAACAGCCAGCCGAATAGGCCCCAGCCGCCGCCATAATATCCGCAGCCGCCAGCGCCGCAGCCGCAACCGCATTGCGGGCCGTAGTAGGCCGCGCCATAGTAGCCGCCGCAACAGCCGCCGCCGCCACAAGTGCCGCAGGTCATGCATCTGGTGCTATAGGTGTACAAGCCGCAGCCGCCGCAAGTGCGGTGGTAGCAGCCATGTCTGTGGTGGCCGCAGTGAACCTTCACAACGGCGCTGCGCGATACGTGCAATGCCTTCGCCGCGGGGCTGACCGTTATGGCAAAGGCGTTTCCCGTGAGAAGCGTGGCTGCGAGCATCGCCGCAACCGCGAGCATAAGTTTTTTCATTTTCCGGCCCTACAAGAGTGGAAGTGCGTTCAGCCTCGAGGGCTGTCATCGCATATGGTACACCGGGGCCATTAAAATATTTTCTACGGAATTGATCGCGTCTTACTTCGTGCCGAGTCCGTCTATACGCGTCAGCCACAAATAAAAACTGGCGGCCACAACCTGGCCGCCAGTTTTAAATTGCAACCTGGAAAGCTTATTTGGTGTCTTTCTTGGACGCGGCGGGCCTGCTTTCCTTCTTGGGCTCCGCTGGCTTAACGTCCTTCTTTGGCTCGGCGGCAGCCTTGGCGGCCGGCTGCTGCGCCTGCGAAGCGCCGTGTACGTGCTTCGTCACGTGGCTTTGCACATGCCGGTACGCGGCGTGCCGGTGCGCATGGTGGCGGCAATGGTGCCGCTGGTGGTGCCTGCGATGGACGCAGCGCGCATGGTGCTTGCGGTGACGCTTCGCATGGGCATGCGCCTTATGCTTGCTCTTGCCGGTGTGAGCGGTTGTTGCGCCGTGCTTATGCGGGACCGCCGCTGGCGTCGCTTGCGTGGCGGCTCCTGCCTGAGCACCTGCCGAAGACGCCGCGCCACCGGTCTTCTTCGTGGCATCCGGCTGCTTTCCGGCATCGGTCTTGTTCTGAGTGCCCTTGGCGGCATCGGCGGGCTTGGCCTGAGCATCGGCTTTAACGGGAGCGGTTCCCTGTTTTTCAGCGGCAAATCCGCTGCCCGAGGCGAAAGCCACCGCCACCAGGCTCATGAGAGCGACAACTAACTTTTTCATACTACACACCGGAGTTAGGTTTAACGATAACGGATCGAAGCGCTTGCCCCCATTTCAATCGTCCTTGCACATCAGGGGCAATCGCCTCATTGCTTAAGGACTGAGCAAGCATCCCGCTTATAGCCAACCTCACTAAGGTGAAAAAAGTCTAAAAAACAAGCCTTTGAATGTTGAATAGCGTTAAACGTTGCGGTAAGGACACAGACAAGGGATTACAAAACGCAATGAACAGCCGCATGAAAAAGCTCACCGGAACAGCGATCTTCGTTTTTGGCAGCGCCTGCTACTTCTTCTTCGCCATCACCGTCGCGATTGCGCGGCTGCCGGACACCACGATGGGAACGCAGCTTCTGTTCTACCTGGCGATCACGCTGATCTGGCTTGTCTTGGCCGCAATACTGGTCCGATGGATGCAAAAACCGGGACCGGTCTGAACTTGGCGAGAGAGCTGACGGCAGCCGCGGCGCCAGCCCCTGGGCGCACAGGAGGCGAAATGCGCCCCACGCCCCTCACCCTGTCCCTCTCGGCAGGCTCGCCTTGGCGAGCTTGCGGGGAGAGGCCTGGGGTGAGGCACGTAACCTCAATCCCTGCGCCGAAG
>JBKQNN010000447.1:0-10906 GCA_052145975.1 Rhodomicrobium sp.
CGCAGCCGTTGAGAGGGCGTCCCCTCTCCCATGGGGAGAGGGACAGGGTGAGGGGAGATTCCCCCGTTATGTTAGCGCCCATGCCATTGCGAAAACGGCTCACGAATCAGCATCACCGCCGCTCCGAAGCGGGCCTCCGGCAGATCGTCGCCAGAGACAGCCGTGATTTCTGGTAAGCGCGCGATCCCGGCGCGCGCTATCGCTGAGACTGGGCGCGAATCAGGCGGGTGCGGGGTTTGGCGTTGCGCTGCCTGGCCTAAGAAGCACATTCGTCCGCCAGGCGTAGTCTTCTTTCAGCTGGCGGCAGAGATCGAGGTACATTCTTACAACCGGCTCCTCCGAAAAATAAGCCTGGAAATGGGATCTCCCGGCTTCCGCCAGGCGGCCGGCCAGGTCCCGGTTCGCGATCAGCGAATTCAGGGCCGAGGCAAGCGCGGCAGGATCGTCCTTCGCAACCAGAAGGCCAGTCCGGCCGTCAGCGATAAGGTGGCCGGTATCGAGCGAGTGCGCCGATATCACCGGAATGCGATTGGAAAAGGCTTCTAGCACATAGCCGAGGCCCTCGCTGCGCGAAGAGCGGACAAATAGATCGGCCGCTTTCATGAGGGCGTGAACGTCGTCGCGCCATCCGAGAAAGCGAATGCGCGCGGAGACGCCCATTTGCGCCGCCAGCTCCTTAACGTCAGCCTCGTAGGTACCCGCGCCCGCCATCCAAAGGTAAGCCTTCGGTACCTCGGCGAGCGCGCGGACGGCGATATCCGGTCCCTTGTCGCGCTCCATGCGGCCAAGCCACAAAATGAGCGGGGCCTCCTCGGGCGTGTTGAAAGCTGCGCGGCGGACTGGGGTAGCGCTATTTTCAGGAACGAAGTTCGGTATGAAACTTACCTGGCTGGCGGGCCAGCCTTGCGCTTCGATATAGGAGGCGATGCGGGGCGAATTCGCGATCAGGTGATCGCAGGCCGCAAACGCGCTCAGGGGATAGCATTTTCCGAGGCGCGCAACCTTCACCCAGGGGCCTTGCGGGCAGGCGGCCGCGGCGTGGGGCATCCAGTTGATCGCTATCGTGGCGTTGAGCGCGCGCAAAACCCGCCGGTACTTGGCGCGGGTTACGATATCGAACTTTCCTCCGAACCAGGCTGTTTGCAGCGGAATGCCCGCTTTTTCGAGCTGCTCCGCGGCCCAAGCCTTCCGGCGCGTCAAAACGGTCTGAGGGATGCTCCGGGCATGCAGCGCCTTCGCCAAGCGGGTGAAAAACCGCTCCGCTCCACCGCGGCCTGAGCTGCCAAGCGCTTGGACTATGCGCATCGAGTGCCGGTCCCACAAGTCTCTAATTAACGCCAGTGCTCTGCGATCCACGGCGTTGGCCGCACATATTTATAAGCGGCCTGCCACCAATGTTTGAGAGGCCAACGCCCTTCCATGGCCTCGTCGGGATCGGGCTTTCCCGGAAATGCAACGACCTTTGTGCCGGGCGGCAAGGGGGGCGCTACAAAAAAGTTCAGCGGCCACCACGGGAGCAGGCTGCCCTTGAAGCTCATGCACCACTCGTCCGGCCAGAAGTTCAAATCGGTGATCTCGCGCGAGATGAAGATTTGCTCGTTCCGGTGCGTCGCCCGCACCCTGTCGTATTCGTTCATGATGCGGTCGTATATGTATGTATGTACGCCAACCGGAAAGCGGAAGACCGAGGTGTTGCCGACGCCGGCATTGCGCTGCGTCCAATTCCGCGCCACGCAAAAATGGCCGGGCTTGTAATCGAAAAACTCGTCCAGGCTGCCCGTCACGACAACGTCGAGGTCCAGGAAAAGCACGTCGCCGGCGACGCCTTCCAGGTCTTTCTGCCAGACGCAAAGCTTGCGCCAGGGAAGCCACGTAATAGACGCGGGCAGCACGATGTGCGGCAGCGGGAACGTCTCCACGCCAGCGTCGAGGCCGGTGGTATCGTCGGTGTAGCACACCAGCCGGGTAGGCCGCGCCGTATGTCTTTGCACCATCGAATAGAGCCGGTTGACATAGTCCGGCCCGTAGCGCGTTCCCCATTTCATGCAAATGACTGTTTGCGTCATCTTTCGCCTTGGCCGCGGTTGCCTGTCACCTCCGGCTGGCGCCTTATAAACATAGTCGCGGGAACTGTCACGCGGTGAACGCATCTTGTGCAGCGGCCCGGCCTAGGATAGATCCGCTAGCGTTCGTTTCGGATGGATATACGGGGTCCGGCCGATTGCTGCACCCACCGCCGTCATCCCGGAAATGCCGAAGGCATTGTCCGGGATCGTTACAAATGCCGGAGCCTGTTACGATCCCGGATAGGGCGCAAGCGCCCTTCCGGGATGACGGGCGCGGAAGCAATCGACCGGTTTTGGTATAATGCGGGGTTCTATGAAACTTTGGGGTCGCTATAGCGCCGTTGGCGCCGGCGCCGCGCTGGCGGCAGCCGCGGCAGATCAGCTCGTCAAGTTCTGGATGATCGGGGTGCTTGAGGCCCTGCCAGAGCAAAAGATTGTGGTAACGCCGTTTTTCGATTTGGTAATGGCGCGGAATCCTGGCATTTCTTACGGGCTCCTGAAGCAGGAAAGCGATTTGGGCCGCTGGGTTCTGGTATCCGTCACCGCTGCCGTAATAGTCGCGCTGTGGTACTGGCTGGCGCAAGTTCAAAGCCGCTTTGTGGCGTTGAGCCTGGGTCTCATCATCGGCGGTGCGGTGGGAAACCTTATCGACCGGGTCAGGTTTGGAGCTGTAGCGGACTTTTTCTTTTTTCACCATTGGTACGTCTTCAACTTAGCAGATGTTGCAATTGTCGCAGGCGTTGCCGGACTGCTTTTCGATTCGCTCGTGGCCAGTCATAAAAGCGCCGGAAAACAGGTTTAGCAGCCTGAGATCCACGGGAATGGGGCCTCAACCATGTCGACATCGCGCAAATCTTATTCAGGTTTGGTCACGGCCATAGCGCTTGGCGCGCTGGCTGCCGGTTGCGGGAGCATTGGCGGTTTGGGACTGGGGGACTCGAAGCAGGCGGTCGCGCCGTCGTCGCCCGATTACCCGGTAAGGCCCAAGCTCGCAATGCCGGCGCCGAATGCGCCTCTGCCCGTACCGGGACAAGCCGCGGCAGCGCAGCCGCAATGGACGGCCACAACCCAGCAGCCGAACCAGCAGGCAGCGGCAACCCCTGCGGCGCAGGAATCTTCAAGCGGCTGGTTCTCCGGCATCTTCGGTTCGAAGACTCAATAACGCCAGATACGGACGCGAACTCCCTCTCCCATAGGGAGAGGGCTGGGGTGAGGGGAGATTCCCCCGTTCGTTACACCGTCCGCTAATTTTAGCGCCATGCGGTCATAGCCGGGCCATGACGGCTGAGTTTGCGGCAAGCGCGCTAGAGCGGCGAATTCGGCTGGAAACCGGAAATAACGTAGGAGGCAAACGGAGCGAAGGGATGCGCGTCCGCGATCCGGTGACCGGCCAGCCCGTAGGCGAATTGCACGAATAGCACGAAGCCGAAAACGACGAGCACAGCGCCCGAGACCTGATTGATCTGCCTCAGCCGGTTTTCGGTCAGCTTATGGCGGACGCGGGAGATAAGCCTGGAAAGCCCGGCCCACCAGGCGAGGCTTCCGGTCATGATCGATGTCACGGCGGTAATTGCCTGCGCCCAGGTGCTGACGCCGCCCAGCACCGACGTAGCGCCGCCGAACAGCGCGAACACCCCCAGGATGGAGCCTGGATTGGTGATGGTAAGGAAAAAAGTTTGGGGCACGATATTCAAATGCGGCACCAGGCGCCAAACGCGGTAGCGAAGCGTCGGCCGCAAAAATTGCGGGATCGTGGCGGCGAGCATCCTGAGCCGTGCGATGTTGGTGGTCGCGGTCGCAACGATCTTCGGCTCTGCCGTGAAAACCTTGAGGCCGAAGACCGTCAGAATGATCCCGCCCGCCAGCTCGATCTTGAGCTGATTGTCGCGCATGAAGCCCGAGATCGCGGTGGCTCCGTAAGCCGCGACCATCGCGATCAAGCCGTCCGCCAGGACCGCGCCAAGGCCCGCCGCGAAGCCGCCCCAGAAGCCACGCTCAAGCGTTCTTTGAATGCAGACGATGTTCACTGGGCCTACGGGCGCGGCGATGAGCACGCCGATGAACACGCAAACAATGGCAAATCGCGTCGGATCGATGATCGACTCTGCCCACATTGGCCGCTTCAGCCCTCAAAGTCTTGCGGCTGGGAACAAGCCGCTTTTCCCGCCATCGTCACGCCAAAAACCGGAAGCGGGGTGATGGAGAACCCGCCGCGCCGCAATCGCTGCCATCCATGCCGCGAAATCGCTATCGAATGCAACAGGAGACGAACGTGACATCGTTGCCAAGGGCAATTTTTCTTCGGAGCGAAAGATGGTTAAGCGCATCGGCATGGCTTCCGGCAACCATCCTTTGCGGCGTTCTGCTGGTTGCCGGAGCCGTATGGGCCGCGGGCGAAGTCCAGATCGGGCGCGACGTTGCAAAGCTTCCGCCGCAGGTGCAGCGCATGCGGCTGGCCATTTTGCAGGCCGCGGCCAGCGGCGACATCGAGCAGCTTCGCGTGCCCATCGACATGAACGAGCTTCCCCCTGTGTTCGCCAAGGAGCATGTGCCGGACCCGATTGCCTATTTCAAGGCCGCTTCGGCGGACGGGAACGGCCGCGAAATCCTTGCAATCTTGTACAGCCTCCTGACAACCGGCTACGCCATCGTCAATCCCGGCGCGAAGGACGAGATGATCGTTTGGCCTTACCACGCGGCCGTGCCGCTCAATACGCTCACGCCCAGCCAGGAGGTGGAGATCTACAGGTTCCTGCCGCCGGCGCGGCTTAAGGAAATGATCGCGCGCGGGAAATACAGCTTTTACAGCATCGGGATAAGCCGGGAGGGCGTATGGCATTATTTTACGTCCGGGTAGCGCGGCGGCCGGCAGATTCGCCGTATATCTTGATAGCATGCGCTATTCCGGAACTGGCCCGGCCGCCAGGCTGTTTCCACAACATGCAAAGCCGGGGAGAAGCGCCATGATCGCAGGCAATTCCACTCCTCCAACGGGGCAGCGTAGCAGCAACAAGAAGGTGCAACCCAAAATGGCAAAGCCCCGCGAGGACCCCTCGGACGATTAGCGCCGTGCCGCCTGCAGGAGCCGGTCCACGTAGGCCGGCACGATTTCGGTGGCGCGGCCGTGGATCGCCTCGCGGAAGCCCCCGTAGCGTTCGGACGGCTCCAGGTTCAGTTCCACCGTATGGGCGCCCGATGCCGCCGCCTCCAGCACGAAGTTCGCGGCCGGATAAACCGTGCCGCTGGTTCCGATCGATATGAAGAGGTCGCAGGCGGCGAGGGCCCGGTAGATTTCCTCCATTCGATAGGGAATCTCGCCGAACCACACTACGTCCGGCCGCAACCTGCCCCGCTTTGCGCAAGCCCGGCATATCGAGTCGAGGGTTAGATCTTCGCCGCCGATGACGTGACGGCTGCCGCAGGCCCAGCACAGCGCCTTGGCGATTTCCCCATGCATGTGAATGAGCTTCCTGGAGCCAGCCATTTCGTGCAGCGGATCGATGTTCTGCGTGACCGTCAAGACGCTGCCGGGGTATTCGGCCTCTAGCCGCGCCAGCGCGAGATGCGCTGCGTTCGGCTTTACGCCCGCGTTCTGTCTCCGGCGCTCATTGTAGAAATCGAGCACAAGCGCCGGATTTCGCTTGTAACCCTCGGGCGTCGCCACATCGCGGTAGTCGTATTTCGACCAGATTCCATCCTTGTCGCGGAAAGTGTGCAGGCCGGACTCGGCGGAGAGCCCAGCGCCTGTTAGTATCACGATCTTCTCGTATGTGTTCGTATCCATAAGGGAGCGGCAGCGTTGGGATTTGAGGACGGCAGCGGCGAGCCGCTTGGTAACGTCTCGGGAGGGTGAGATTATGTCAAACCGCGTTGAGGCTTTCGCACATCTGGCAAATCAAACGCTGCGCACCGGCTATTACGCCGCGCTCTACCGCATTTCCAACAGAAGAGCCGCCGCGCTAGCCAAGGGCACGCGGCGTGTGGAGACCGGCCGGCCGGTCCCGGGCCTGTGGACGCTTGTGCAGGATGTCCTGAAGCTGCAGGCGCAAGATGCGCGCAACGTCCGCGACGGCTTCTATCCGGTCCCCATCGAAGAGGAAGGATCGCTTGGAAGCCATATCGAGGCGGTACGGTGCCTGTTCCAGGACCTGCCGCAGTCCGCGGAACGCCGTTCGGAACGCCGGGCAACGGAGGCCGCGTCGCTGCCCGAGGCAGAAGGATTGCCCGCCTATTACGCGCAAAACTTCCACTATCAATCCGGCGGTTATCTGACGGAGGAATCGGCCAGGCTTTACGACTTGCAAGTCGAGACGCTGTTCATGGGAGCCGCGGGTGCGATGCGCAGGCAGGCCATCCCGCCGATTGCGAGATTCGTGCGCGGCCGCGACCAGCGCCAGCTCAGGCTCCTGGATCTTGCCTGCGGAAGCGGCCGCTTCCTGCACCAGCTTGCGCAGGCGTTCCCGGCGATGCGCTTGACCGGAGCCGATCTGAGCCAAGCCTATCTCGGCGAAGCCGCCCGCTACCTTCGCGAGCGCCGCAACATAAGCCTCCGCCAGGCCAATGCCGAGGCGCTGCCCTTCGAAAGCGCTAGCTTCGATATTGTCACCTGCGTCTACCTCTATCATGAGCTTCCGGGCGAAGTGCGCAGGCGAGCCGCCGCGGAGATCGCCCGCGTTTTGAAGCCCGGCGGCCTGTTCGTGTTCGTCGATTCGCTGCAATGGGGCGACGTGGCGGCTTACGACGGTTTGCTCGAAGCGTTTCCTCAACGCTTCCATGAGCCTTACTACCTCGACTACTTGAGCGATCCGCTTGGCGGCGATGACGGCGTCTTTGCCGCGGCCGGATTGCGCCTCAGGGAAGCGTTTCCCGCCTGCCTTTCAAAAGTCATCATCTGCCGCAATGAACCCGCGTAAGGCTGGGGCGCCACACAAGCGGTTAATTGCCACTTGTGTGGCGCCCCGCGCTGTCCTTCGCGGGGTTGTAAGAAAATTTTTCGGTCATTTGGTTTGTTTAGGATTGAAGGCCGCGCCTTATCAGGGCTAAGCAGGAGCATGGCTGGGAGGAGGCCTAAGGGGATGCGGATGGCGATGCTGGGTAATTTCGCGCGTTGGCTCTTTGCAGCCGTGCTGCTTGCCTTAACGGTTTGGCCGAATGTGCAAGCGGCGCAAGCGCAAACCTGCGGTGCCGACTACATCATCAAGGAAGGCGAATCGCTCGCCGACGTCGCCGCGAGGGTCTACGGAAGCTCGTCCCAATGGCCGCTGATTTTTTACGCGAACCAGGACAGGATGGGCACCAATGCTTCCATGCTCGTGCCGGGGTTGAGCATTCGTATTCCTTGCATGGCAGGGAAGCAGTCTGCGGCGGCTGCGGGCCCCGCGGTAATTACTGGCGCTCCCGTGGAGAGTCCGGCCTCGCTCCAATCGGGCGGCGACTTCGAATTGTCGTCCGTCGTCAGGCAAATCCAATTCCTGACTGCCGATGGCTACACGCCCTTCACCGATCGCACGCTTCCTAGTGGCGGTATGATAACGAACATCGTAAGTGCCTCGATGAGCCTCATCAAGGAGCAATCGGGGGGCGCTTTCAGTTATAATGTTTCCTGGGTCAACGATTGGGCGGCTCACCTAAACCCGCTCCTTATCACGAGAGCCTTCGATGCCGGCTTTCCGTGGCTGAAGCCGGATTGTGCGCATCCGGCGGAGCTGTCCCAGGACGCCAAATATCGCTGCCAGAAGTTCTTTTTCTCGGATCCGATCTTTGAGGTGTTTATCGTTTTATTCGTGAAATCCGATTCTCCGATGACTTTCGCCAAGGACGACGAGGCCGTTGGCAAGACTCTATGCCTGCCGGTTGGACAATCCACACAAGAACTCGACAAGAGCGGGCGCAACTGGGTCAAGGACAACAAGGTCACCTTGCTCAGGCCGCAAAATATCGAGGAATGTTTCAAGCTTCTAAGTAGCGGCGCAGCAAATGCTGTCGTCGCGTCGGACTTGGCGGGGAAATCCGCCATTGTGTCGCTTGGTCTTGGAGACAAAGTGAAGGCTCTGCAGCGGCCCGTCGCCATCGGAACGCTGCATGTCATCGTCCCGAAAACCCATCCGCATGCCAGCACCATTCTCTACTACATCAATACAGCCATCGCGAAACTCCGCGACAGCGGAGAATACGATAAGATCGTCGATAGCCATATGGCGCGCTTCTGGAGTGCGCAGGAGCGCAAGTAGAGGGGAACGCCCAGAGCAACGGGCACGCCCGGCCTCCCTCTTCCCGTCCGCACCCGCTCGCGGGTGCGGCAACAGGAGTGGCAAGCTCGCAAAAGGCGAGCTTGCTGGGAGAGGGCTAGGGTGAGGGGGCCTTTTGCTGAAGCACTCAGCCGGATTTGGTATGACAGCACGGGATAGGTGCCAGGCTCCCAAATGAAAAGGGAGGGCCATGGCCCTCCCGGCGTTCGCAAACAGGCGATGGAAATTCCGCTACGATCCGAAAAACGGGTTGGGGTCGACCGGCTTTGAATTTTTCCGGATCTCGAAGTGCAATTGCGGCTGGCTTACGTCGCCGGTTGTCCCTGCGGTGGCGACGGTTTGCCCGCGCTTCACCACGTCGCACTTCTTGACCAGCACGGTATCCGCGTGCGCGTAGGCGGTCATGTATTCGTCCGCATGCCGGATCAGGATCAAATTGCCGAAGCCCTGCAACTCGTCGCCAACATAGGCGACCACGCCATTCTCAGCCGCCTTGACCGGCGTTCCCTTCGGAACCGAAATCGTAATGCCTTCGTTGACGGTTCCGTCCTTCTGCGGGCCAAATGGGGCGATGACCTTGCCATCGACTGGCTTGCGGAACGTGGCTCCCATCCGCGGCAGCGGGTTCGCAAGGGCAGCTTCGCAAGACGCCTCGGCGGCCGGCGTCAGCCCCGCGGACTTAGCTTCTGGGGCTGGCAGGGCCGGGATGGCGCCTTGTGGCACACCCGGTTGTCCGCCGTTGTCCGCCAGCCGGGTTGAACCGGCCGCGGGCGCTGGAACGCTTTGCGCCACGGAGGGGGCGTCCCGGTTCGGCTTGCCGGGCGAAGCGGCCGCTTGCCGCGACGGTTCCTTTGCCGCAGGTGCAGCAGCCTGCTGCGCCGGTTTAGCCGGGGCATGCGAGGGAGCCTGCGCATAAGACGCCGGATCGGCGCGGGGAATGAAAAGCTTAGTGCCTGGGCGGACATAAACGGTCGAAAGGCCGTTCGCGCGCGCGATCATGTCGACCGTCACGCCATAGCGCCGCGCAATCGTGTACACTGTATCTCCCGGCGCAACGGCTACCATCTCGCCATCGGTCCGGCCGCTCCAGGGACGGCGGGGAGCGGAAGCTTCGTCCTCGCGGCCCCTGCCATAACCGGAGTGCTCATCCCCGTTGTAAGGCGGTTCGCCCCCGTAGCTCCGGCCGGGCTTGGGCTCGTAAACGCGCGTCTCGTCCCGCGGCGCGTAAGAGGGCGGCGGCGGCACATCGGATTGGCGGTAGTAGCCCGGAGGAGGAGGCGGTGGCGGCGGGGCTCCACGGTCGTAGCGGCGGGGATCGCTGCCCTCGGGCAGATAAGTGCCGGAAGGCGGAGCGTCGCTTCTGGGCGCATCGTAGGGCGTGTAGACCCGCGGGCCGCTATAGGTGCCGTCCGGAAGTGGAGGCTGGTTATAGGGGCCGTATCCGTCGGCCATCTTCGTTCCCTGCGATGGCTGGCGCTCTGTGAGCGGCGGCAAATCCACACGGGAAGCTTGCAGATAGCCGCCGGATTGGCTTGGGCTCGCACTCGCTAATTGATAACCGCCTGCCGGCTGCGGCTGATAGGCAACTGGCTGCTGCTGGTAGCCCGCTGGCTGGGGCTGATAGGCCGCCGGCTGGGGCTGGTAGTAGCTCGCGGGCCGGGGCTGCGCCGGCTGCTGAGCGCTGTCCGCTATTCTTGTAGCAGGCGCCGCGGCTTCGCTTACGCGCGGCTCCGCGCCGTAGCCGCTGCCGAAGGAGGCCGAAGAAAATCTATCGGAACCGGAACTGCATCCGCCCAGCAGCACGCAACCCAACGTCAAATTCACAACCGCGCGTAACCGGCCGGGCCCGCGCGTACCCCTTACAACATTACTCATCGCCGCACCTCATTTGGGGAGGAGTTTGCAGCTTAAGCCTTAAGATTAACTTAAACGGAATGGGGCTATTTGCGGCGTTCTATGCAACGGGCCCCTAGCCTTACACCGAATCCGGTTGAGTAGTTCCGCACCCGTCATCCCGGAAAGCGCTTCAGCGCTTATCCGGGTTCTCACGGGGCGCGGGCATTTGTAACGATCCCGGATAACGCCTCAGGCGTTTCCGGGATGACAGCGGCGGAAGCAATCGAGCGGATTCGGTATTACTCTTCTGGCACCAGCGGGACGAAGCGCACGGGCAGCAGTGCCTGATAGTCGAAGCGTCCGCCGGTGCGCGTGATGAGCGTAACCCTTTGATCGTCGCGCAGTCCCAAAGGAATTATCATGAACCCGCAGGGCGCCAGCTGATCGAGGAGCGGCTTCGGGGCCTCTTCCGTGCCGGCAGTGACGATAATCCGGTCGAAGAGCCGGAATTCCGGCCAGCCGCGCGTGCCGTCGCCCGCAATCGCGGTTATGTTGGTGAGGCCAAGTTCCTCGAACCTTTCCTCGGCGAGCCGGTGCAACTCGGCGTGCTTCTCCATGGTATAGACATGCCGGGCAAGCCGCGACAGGATTGCGGTCTGATAGCCGGAGCCGGTACCTATTTCGAGGACCTCATTATCCGGCGTGAGGTGAAGCCGCTCGGTCATGAATGCTACGACGAACGGCTGAGAGATGGTC
>JBKQNN010000448.1:0-2534 GCA_052145975.1 Rhodomicrobium sp.
TCCGGCTAAAGGGGAGAAGGCGTGGCCTTGGGCTCCTGGCTCGCTTTCTGCATTCCGGGCGGCATTTTCCGGTCCTCAAAAAGCGGAGCGAGGCCCGTTATCAGACGCGCACCCCGCCCGAAGGTGAGATAGGCCCAGAACCACTGTGCCGCCACCAGCATCGGAGCGCGCACGCCGATGAGAAAGTAGATGTGCGCGATGCCCCAAAGCCACCAGGCAACAGCCCCTGTCAATCTGATGCGGCCAAAATCGGCGATGGCTGCGTGGCGGCCGATGGTGGCAAGATTGCCCCTGTGGCGGTAGCGGAAAGGTGCCGGCTTTTTCTTTCGCTTCACCGACGCGAGAATAGCATCGGCAGCATAGCGGCCGCCTTGCTTGGCCGCCGGTGCGATGCCGGGAACCATCAGGCCGCCGCGCCAGGGCACCGACGCGGCGTCCCCAATCACGAAGATATTCGGGTGCTGGGGCAGCGAAAGGTCGAGCGCCACTACGACACGGCCCGTCCGGTCCGTTTCGGCGGGCAGCCAGTCCTTGAGATGCGGGACGGTGACGCCCGCCGCCCAGATCATGGACGCGCTTGGGATCAGCATATCTCCGATAAACGCACCCTCCTTACCCCTAACCTCCACCCTGTGATTGAGAAGCACGTCGACGCCAAGCTTTTCGAGCCTCCGTTTCGCGTAGTCCGACAAGCTTTCTGGAAAGGCCCGAAGCAGACGGTCGCCCGCTTCCACAAGAATAATTCTCGCCGAGCGGGGGTTAATGTTCCTGAAGTCGCTCGCAAGCGTATAGCGGGCGAGCTCGGCGATGGCGCCCGCCATTTCGACGCCTGTTGGTCCGCCACCGATGATGACGAAGGTGAGCTGACGCCGCCGCTCTTCTTCGCTCATCCCGACTTCGGCAAGCTCGAATGCCAGCAGGATGCGTTTTCTGATTTCGGTCGCGTCGATAATGCGCTTGAGGCCCGGGGCATGCATCGCCCACTCATCATGGCCGAAATAGGAGTGATAGGACCCTGTGGCCAGGATCAGATAATCATAGGGAAGGCGAATGCGGTCCGAGATCACCTCGCGCGACTTGAGATCAATGCCCTCGACTTTGCCGAGAACGACCCGCACGTTCGGGACATGCGCAAAGATGCCGCGAATGGGCCAAGCAACGTCGGCAGGTGAAAGATCGGCGGTTGCTACTTGATAGAGTAGCGGCTGAAAGAGATGGTAGTTGCGTTTGTCGATCACGGTTACGTCGACGGGCTGGTTTGCGAGCCGCTTTGCCGCCGCGAGGCCGCCGAAGCCCGCCCCGACGATGACAATGCGCGGGCGCAAGGAGAGGTTCTCTGCTAAGGCCATTAAGCCACTTCCCTGTCGTTGGCCGTTGAAGATACCGATTCGGTAAACTTATCCAGCCCGGCCCGATCAAGAGCTTTTAACGCCGAGAGTGCCGCAGATGTTGCCGCCTGCCATGAGACGGCCGGCGTGAGCCTCATGGAGGATGAAGCCTTCGGTGCTGTCGGATTCCTAACTCCATGGCATTTCGGTAAGCGCGCGTTGCGTATCCGCGTGTCCCGCTTCCCAGCGGGCATGGATGCCTTTGGCACTGAAATCGATATCTTTGGAATGATCCTCGCCGGCAAGCGGCGGCGCCAGCAGCCGCACCACATGCATCCGTGTTGTACATCCATAGGCTGCCAGCGCCGCAATTTCAGGATCGGTGCGCGCCTCGGCAGGAAGCTTTAAGGCGAGTTCCGCGATAATATGACGGAGCTTGTGGATTTGTTTTTGACGGCGGATGTGGCTCGCCGCACGGCTCGCATATTGGAGGTCCTTCTGGCGGCCCACGACGCTCCAAAGACTATCCGGCTCAGGGCCGTGCGGGCCCCACATATGCACCGCAAAGATCAAACCGCTGCGGCGCGGGTTGTCGTCGAACACCGCTTCGACAGGGGTATTGGAGAGAACGCCGCCGTCCCAGTAAAGCTCGCCATCTCGCCGGGAAGGCCGGCGGAAGGGCGCCCGAGGCCATGATGTGCCGGATCGACAGGGTGGTGTCACGGCTATCGAAATAGTGCATTTCGCCCGTTTGCACATTTGCCGCACCCACAGTCAAACGGGGGCTTCCAGCATTTAATAGCGCGGGGTTGGTCAGATCCCCAAGCGTGCATTGCAGCGGTTTGGTCGAGTAATAGGCGGCCTGCTCGGCTCCAAGCCGCGCCTTTGTGCCGATCCAGGCGGCGGGATTTGGTTCAAAGAACCCAGGAACGCCGCCAGCAATAGTAGCGGCATTGGGGGCAATGGCGGCGATGAAGGGGTTGGCGTTGGCGGCCGCAAAAAGGGAGCTTTGTGTGATGCGCGACCAAAATTCTTGGAGCTTCGCAAGGCGCTGGCCCGGAACGTTGCCGGCGATGAGGCCGGCGTTAATCGCGCCAATCGAAGTCCCGATGACCCAATCGGGCTCGATGTCCGCCTCATGCAGCGCTTGATAGACGCCCGCCTGATAGGCACCAAGCGCGCCGCCGCCCTGAAGTACCAGAACGA
>JBKQNN010000449.1:0-5453 GCA_052145975.1 Rhodomicrobium sp.
ACAGCGCCATGCACAGCGGGGCATACGCGTGCGCCGTTCCGGGACATGAAAAGCCAGTTCGCGATGGCCGCCATGTCCCCGGTAAGAGACGGTGCCGCCAGTGGCCGGAAAGTCCGCTCTCGGCCTAAAGAGGCGGTATGAGGCGTTAGATTTTGACCGGCAGGTGCGGTTTCTAGGAACATGCGTTCGTAACAGCGCCTATCGCCGCCTTACCGGCGTAGAGCGGCGGGGATAGATAGCCGTAGGGCGTGTCATAGTTAAATTTCGGTTGGTTAATGGGCGGGCGCGATCTTTTCCGCCGCCGTGTTTCTGCGAATCTTTTGCCACTTTAGGTCGAATTCTACGATTCCAAAATACCCGTTAATATTAGAATCTTGCGCGCATTAACCACAAAGCCAAATCTACGGTTGCAGAATTAGTTAACGGCAAGCATAGGTTAATCACGTGATATCAATGGCTTATTCATCCGTATTCATCTTATGCGATGCCGGAACGGCTTTTTCTTTGCAGCGCGCCTGAGGAAGAAGATAGTCGAGGCGGCGGCGATGTATTGGCAGAATATATGGGTTTGCTGGTGTTTAAAAAATGCGGCCGCCACAGTATGCAACGAAGACTGTTCGCAAGGTAATGCTGTCGCCGCCGGCTCCGAAGGGGTGCGTGAGCCGCGCGTGGAAAATAGAAGACGGACTCTCGTGAGGGTTTGCTTAGGCTTCGCCGCTTCGAGTCTTACTCCAGGCACTTGCCGTGTTTCCGCGGCGTCAATCCCCCGCAGCAGCGAATGAAAAAATGAGCGCACCCCCTGCTGTCATGGCCCGGCTTGACCGGGCCATCCAGGAAAACCAAGCGCGTTCAATGCATTAGTGGATGGCCGGGTCGAGCCCGGCCATGACAACCGAGTTTGCTGCGATGGCCCGGCGCGGCATTAGCGCATCGGTAAGGAGCTATGGTTCACCATTGCATCATGGGAAGGCGCAAAAGCGATCAGGAGGCCGTGCCATGGCGTTTTTTGCAGGGTTAGGACCAGAGCCGGGGCTGCTGCCAGGAGGCGGGCGGCGGGGTCGGGCGGCGAAGGCTGGGGAAGCTTCTGGTGGCGGCGCAATGCACCAAAAGGTAAACGCGTGGCGCCCGCGTCTGGCCACTGAAAAAGCAGGATTTAGGAGGCCCAACCTATCGATTATGACTAATAATCCGCTAAGAAGCTTATGGAGTAGGGAAGTATTCAAACGGACCCAGCATCATACCAGATCCGGTTGATCGCTTCACGAAGTCCCCCCTCATCCTGTCCTTCTCCGCGTCAGCTCGCCTTGGCGAGCTGACATATTTTGCAGCCGCATCCGCTAGCGGATGCGGACGGGGAGAAGGGACGCCTGAATAATCCGCAGCGGACGTTCTAGGGTCCTCTCTCCCATCCGCATCCGCTTGCGGATGCGGGCACTTAGAAGCGCAAGCTCGCCAAGGCGAGCTTGCGGGGAGAGAGACAGAGTGAGGGGGGCTTTGCTGAAGCATGCAACCGGATTCGGTATCAGTCCAGCACCACCGGGGCGGAAGGGACAGCGCTCCATTCCGCCCAGGAGCCGTCGTAGACCGCGGCCCATTCGTTGCCGAGAGCCGCGAGGCCCAGCGCCACGACGCAGGCAGTGATGCCGGAGCCGCAGCTCGCGATGGTGGGTTTGCCGGGATTGACGCCGGCGCCCTCGAAGGCGGCGCGCAATTCGGCATCGGATTTCAGCGTACCGTTGGGGTTGACGAGCGATCCGAAGGGAACGTTGTGTGCGCCCGGCATATGGCCAAGGCGCGGCACCGGGCGGGGCTCGGCGTCGCGGCCCTCGAACCGCGCTTGGGGCCGCGCATCGACGATCTGCTGGCCGTTCGACGAGATAGCGGCCTTTACATCGTCCAGATCGCGCACAAGCTCCGCGTTGCGGCGGACGGTGAAATGGCACTCCGGACGTTGGGCGGGCGCGCCCGTTTCCAAGGGCCTGCCCTCCTCGCGCCACTTCAGGAGCCCGCCGTTCAGCACCACCACGTCGTCGTGGCCCATCACGCGGAACGTCCACCAGACCCTGGGCGCGCTGAACATGCCGCGGTTGTCGTAAACCGCGATCTTCATCCCGTCGCCCACGCCCATTTTCCGCATGCGCAAGGCGAACTTCTCCGGTGGCGGCAGCATATGGGGCAGCGGCGAGCGCGTATCGGCGATCTCGTCGATATCGAAGAAGAGCGCGCCGGGGATATGGGCCTCGCGGTAGAGGTCGCCTGCTTTGCGCGGCTCGCCTGGCATGGTCCACGTGGCATCTACGATGACAAGGCCCGGCGCTGAAAGCCGGCTGTGAAGCCAATCCGTCTCGACAAGCCATTTCGATGAAAAATCGGGCATGCTTCCCCCTGATGGGACCATTCAAATCGCTACTCGAAGACTTCCGGCGGGGCGGACGTCTCTTCGAGCCAGGGCGGAACCGGCAAGCCTTTGCCCCGCAGGAAGGGCGGATTGAACATTTTCGATTGGTACCGGGTGCCATAATCGCAAAGCACGGTCACAACGGTGTGGCCGGGGCCCAGGTCGCGGGCCAGGCGGATGGCGCCGGCAACGTTCACGCCGCTTGAGCCGCCAAGGCACAGGCCCTCCTCTTGCAGCAGCCTGTAAGCTGTCTCCAACGCCTCGGCATCCGGGATTCGATAGGCTTTATCGACCGCAACACCTTCAAGATTGGCGGTGATGCGGCCCTGGCCGATGCCTTCGGTGATCGAGGAGCCTTCGGCTTTGAGCTCGCCGTTCGCGTAGTAATTATAGATCGCCGAGCCAGGTGGATCGGCCACGCCAATTGCGATCGAGGAGCGCTTGCCCTTGAGCCCCATGGAAACGCCCCCCAGCGTGCCACCCGTGCCCACCGCGCAGATGAAGCCGTCCACCTTGCCGCTCGTCTGCGCCCAGATTTCCTCCGCCGTCGTTTCGATATGGCCCTGGCGGTTGGCCACGTTGTCGAACTGGTTCGCCCAGATCGCGCCTTCGGGGAGCATCTCATTGAGCTTGGCCGCAAGCCGCGCGGAGTATTTCACATAATTGTTGGGGTTCTTATAGGGCACCGCCGGAACCTCCACCAGGCGCGCGCCCATGAGCCTCAGCGTGTCCTTCTTTTCCTGGCTCTGCGTTTCGGGGATTACGATCACGGTCTTGAACCCGAGCGCGTCCGCGACCAGGGTGAGCCCGATGCCGGTGTTGCCGGCCGTACCCTCGACGATGGTGCCGCCGGGCTTAAGCGTACCGCGCCCGATCGCGTCCTCGACGATGAAGAGCGCCGCGCGGTCTTTCACCGACTGGCCGGGGTTCAGAAACTCCGCCTTGCCCAAAATCTCGCACCCGGTCTCTTCCGAGGCGCGGCGCAGGAGGATTAGGGGCGTGTTGCCAATTGCGGCGAGAACCGAAGGCTTGATCGCGGAGCCGGCGTTGTGAGGCATGGGACCGTCGTATGAAGTGCGCTGTTCTTTTATGATGGACTGGATTGCGGGGCGCCGCAACCGTTCATCCACAAAAGGGCGGCCGGGCCGCGCGGCATCTGAACGGGACGCATTACACCAACTTGAGGCATTACTATAACTCCAATCGAAGCCGGCTCCTGCAAGGTGAGGGCCCGGCGTGAGGGCCCGGCCTGCAACGTGCAAACGCCACAAGAGTACGTCCGGAAAAGCATGCCTTCGGGCTTGTCCCGGAGGTGCGGAGCGATTTTCCGATAAGACGCACGGCAAAACAAAAAGTTAGAGCCTGCTTTTGATTCCATCAAAAGCGGATAGGCTCTAAAAGCTGAGGGCTGCGATTGCGTCCATGCGGCCCGGCGAAGCGAACAGACCCCGGGAAGCGCGCACTGCGGAGGCCAGCCCCTGCCTGCCGCTCTCGATTGCGGCGCGGAGCTGGATGCCCCTCACGATGTAGCCGCTCGTGCGCGGGACGATGCGCTCCGGCCCAAGGATGCCCGTGAGGTGCTTGCGGAATTCATCCGGATCGGCGTCCTGGCACATTTTCTTGGCCCAGCGCCTGTAGCTCCTCAGCGCGTCGCCGCCGCGAAGCTCGCCGCCGGTCGCGGTTGCGCCATCCAGCCAGACCTTGACGCTGTGGCTCGCGGCATCGAACCGCGCCGCAATGGGGATGGCTCTCCTTGGGGCGCCCCCTTGCGAGCCGTCAGACCCCGGTTTCTTGACCGCGCCTGGGCCCGGCGTCATGAACGCACCGGGCGTCAGGCCGAAAAAGCAGCTCCGCAGCGCCGAGCCGCACGGGTTGGCCGCGCCCTCGATGAAAAGATCGGCGACGTGAAACCGCTCGAAAAGCGTTCGCACATAATCGTTCGCCCCCATGACGCGGACCCGGCAGCCCTGAGGCGCAAGCTGCTTGTGAAGGTTAACCAGAGCGCCCAGCCCGCCGGCGTTAATATCTATCGCATCGGACATATCCACTATGATATCGCGCGCTTCCTGGGCCAGTTTCGCAAGCGTTGGCTTTGCACTCGTAGCAAAGGCGTCATCGAACCGGCCCGTGACTTTGATGTCGGCTGTCAACATTTTTCGGCCTATCGTGAACATTTGGGGGCGGCGCCCTCTTCGGTGCGCCTGGCAAAAAACTTATCCGCCCCAGCATTTTAGAACGTCTAAACAGATGGATCGGATTTTATGAAGCCGCACATTTCTTTGCCGCGCTCAAGCCAGCGTGCCGCCGCAATTGCCTATGCCAGCCCAGCCGCAAACGGTGCGGGCAATTGCGGGATGCCACACGAGCGGTGAAAATCTGGCCGGAGACAAGTTCGCATCCCATTTGCCGCACGCTCTCATACCAGCCGTCGAAGATTTTGACTGCTTTGCCGGGGCGTGCTGTGCCCCAGCGTCATGGTGTGCGGGAGGCTGCCGTTTGTTTTTGTTGATGAAAATTGGGTTCGTTCGGCAAAAAGCCTGTTTATATATAAGTATATAATTTTGGCCGCCTGAAAGAACGGCCAAGGACAAAGGTGTCAGGACTTTTGGCGGCCGGTATCAGGCGTACTAGCAGCTGCCGGCGCGCAGGCGGCCCGACCCGCCGCCCGGTGCCAGTGGTGCGATTTTACGATTGCGGCCGCCTGCGGGAAGGTGCCGCCACCAGCTGTGCATCAATAGCCCGTTAATGCAGGCGCTAACGGGCCGCGATGTATGCGTCGCGCAGCACGTTTTTCTCTAGCTCCAGGTCTTGCAGGCGATGCCTGACCACGTCGCCGATGCTGACCAAGCCCGCCAGCTTGCCATCCTTGTAAACCGGGTAATGGCGGATGCGTTTGTTGGTCATCACCTCCATCACATGCTTTACGCTGTCCCCGGGCGTGCCGGTGATCAGCTTCGCGGTCATGATTTCTTGCACGGCTTTGCTGGCAATCGCCACGCCATCGCGGGCAAAAGCGCGCACGATATCGCGCTCGGTCACGATGCCGAGAGTAGCT
>JBKQNN010000450.1:0-8953 GCA_052145975.1 Rhodomicrobium sp.
CTCTCCCCAAGGGGAGAGGGGGAAGAGGCTGCGGCCCTCGCTTCAAGGGAGGCGGCAGTTCTGGCGTCCCCTCGCCCCAACGGGGAGAGGGACAGGGTGAGGGGGAACTCTTCTAAGCCACTACCTGGGTTTACTGGATTCGCACAATGAACGGGGCACCTGCGCCAATCCCAATCCTGAGCGGGTTGGCTGAACTATCCGCGAGCCGCAAGGCTTGGTTTTGCGACGTGTGGGGCGTGTTGCACGATGGCCTGACCGCGTTTCCGTCAGCCGTGGAGGCGTGCCGCGCGTTCAAGCGGCGCGGCGGCGAAATTATCCTGGTCTCGAACTCGCCGCGCACTTCCGCGCCCGTTCTCGATCACCTGCATTGCGCGGGCGTGCCGCACGATTGCTTCAATGCCTTAGTGACCTCGGGCGATGTGACGCGTAGCTTTGTCGAAGCCTATTCGGCCGAACCGCTGTTCCATCTCGGACCGGAGCGCGACAGGTGCCTGTTCGACGGCCTGAACGTGCATTTCACAACGCCCGCCAACGCCGCCGCCGTTGTCTGTACCGGCTTTTTCGATGAAGACCATGAGACGGTGGAGGACTACGAGCCCATGCTGGCCTCGTTTGCGGCCCGCGGCGTGCCGATGATCTGCGCGAACCCCGATCTCGTTGTCGAGCGCGGTTCGAGGCTCATCCCATGCTCGGGCCTGCTCGCGCAAGCGTATGCGGCGCTCGGTCATACCGTTATCCAGGCCGGCAAGCCCTACGCGCCCATTTACGAGGCCGCGATGCGGAAGCTTTCGAGGCCGCTGCCTCAGAGTGCGCTCTTAGCTATCGGCGACGGCATCGGCACCGACATCCAAGGCGCCTGCGCCCAAGGCATCGACGGGGTCTATATTGCGAGCCGCGTCAATCTGGGCGACGCCGCGGAGGCCGGGCTCACCCATCTGATGCTCGACGCAGCTTTCGCGGGTAAGCCCTGCCGGCCGGCGGCAGCCATGCTGCACCTGCGATGGTGACCTTTTGGCCAACTTGCGCAAAGCCCTAGCTCACACGTATATGATTATGTTGCGCTGCAACGAAGGCCGTTACCCGTTGTTTCACCAAAGGCGGGTGAGCGGCTTTCCTGTTTCCGCGGCGCTGGGTGTGGCTGGCGTTGCGTAGGAGGAATGATGAACGTTATGACTGCCGCGATAGGTCCGGGGTACTTTTTCGAGGACCTTCAAATTGGCATGGAGGCGAGCCTCGTCCATACCGTCAGCGGCGAAGCCGTTAGCGCCTTCGCGCAGATTAGCGGCGACCTCAACCCGATCCATCTTGACGAAGCCTATGCCAAGGAAACCCCCTTCCGGCGGCGCATTGCGCACGGAATGCTGAGTGCGGCCTATATTTCCGCTGTGTTCGGAACGAAGCTTCCTGGGCCGGGATGCATCTACATTTCGCAAACGCTCAATTTCAAGGCGCCCGTCCACATCGGCGATCACGTCACCGCGACCGTCAAGATCTCCGACTTGATAGAGCACCGGAAAAGGGCGATTTTCGCTTGCACCTGTTCGGTAGGCGCAAAGGTCGTGCTCGAAGGCGAGGCGGTGATCATGATCCCCTCGCGCGCCGGGAAATAGGGCCATTCGCCGTAGGTTCCGGCCGTTCTTCGTCATTGCGAGGGGCTTTAGCCCCGAAACAATCCAGAAGCGGCAAACCCGGCGGCAGTTTCTGGATCGCCACGGCGGCTTCGCCGCCTCGCGATGACGGGTGTTGCACTGAAGCGGCCGGACTCTCGGCAGCTGGTATAAGAGAGGCGGAATGGACGTTGTCCAGGGCTGGCGGGAAGTTCCCCAGCATTTGAGGGGAGCTTCGCTCGCAATCGGCACTTTCGACGGCGTGCATTGCGGTCATCGCACCGTGCTCGACGCCGCCAAGGCGAAAGCGGCCGTTGGCGGGCTCCCCATGGGCGCGATGGTGTTCGAGCCTTACCCCAGGATGTTCTTTCAGCCGCAAAGGCCGTTCTTCCGCTTGACAAGCCTTCCGCGCAAGCTTGAGCTGTTTGCGGCGTATGGCTGCGGCTTCACGGCGGTGATCCCGTTCGACCGTGCGCTTGCGGAGCTTACCGCGCAGGAATTCGTGCGCATCGTTCTCGCCGAGGCTTACGCCATCAAGCACGCCTCGGTTGGCTACAACTTCTTTTTCGGAAAGGGCCGTGGCGGAAATCCAAGCGTTCTCGCTGAGGAAGGCCGCAAGCACGGATTCGGTGTCACAGTGGTCGAAGCCCAAGGCAATGCCGGCGAAATCTTCTCTTCCACCCGCGTGCGCGAATTGCTCGCCGAAGGCGACGTGGCCGCGGCGGCCGAGCTCCTGGGCCGCTATTGGCGGATTTCCGGCATAGTGGAAAGCGGCGCGGGGCGCGGGCAGGGCCTGGGCTTCCCCACGGCCAACATCCGCCTCGAAGAAGGCGTTACCTTGAAGCACGGCATTTATGCCGTTCACGCCTATGTGGATGGCAAGAAACTTCGCGGCGCGGCTTATCTCGGCACGCGGCCGACATTCGACGCCGGCTTGCCGCTGCTCGAAACCTTCCTATTCGATTTCGACGGAAACCTATACGGCAAGACTTTGGAAATCGAGTTCATCGCCTTTATCCGCGAGGACACAAAATTCCGCTCGGTCGAGATGCTTGCCGCCCAAATCGCCGCGGACGTGGCCAAGGCGAAGGAACTTCTCGCGCGCGTCGAAAGCGAATAGGCTCTAATACTGCCGGGCGTAATTGTTGACCGTTCCGGCGCCGGCCCCGCGGGAGAGGGGACCCATCGTAGAGCTTGTTCCAACGGGATAAATGGATTCCCGCCTTCGCGGGAATGACGCTCGTGCATCGGAGCACCGGCAATTGCCTGCCCGGACTTTTGACCCTCTTACGTTTTCAGGTGAACCGGATGTTACGAAGCGCGTTCGTTCTTGCCGCCGCACTGGCGGGTATCGCTGGGGCGACTCTTATCGGGATGATCGCGTTCGGCACGAGCGATCCGCCACCCCCATTAGCCTCGATCAACGGCGCATTCGAGAAAATCGATTTCAGCGATCTGCCCGCGGTAGAGAGAATCCCCGCACGGAAGGGCAGTTCGATTGCCTTCCGGCAATGGAAGCCCGCATCTACGGACGGTAGTAGCCTTTTTATCATCGCGATCCATGGCTCGTCCGGCTCGAGCGTGAGCCTGCATGCGCTTGCTAAGGCGCTCTCGCAGGAAGGCATGCTGGCTTACGCACCGGATATCCGGGGGCATGGCGAGACTGGCCGGCGCGGCGATATCGATTATGCGGGGCAGCTCGACGGCGATCTGGAGGATTTCGTCACTGCCGTTCAGAGCCGCCATCCTGGTAAACGCGCCGTTCTCCTCGGATTCTCCTCTGGAGGGGGCTTTGCTCTGCACGCCGCCGCGTCCCGTTTTGGCGGCTTATTCGAGCGCGTTGTGCTTCTCTCGCCGATGTTGGGCCCGGAGGCGCCAACCGTCAAGGATCAGAGCGACGCATGGGCTAGGCCGTTCGTTCCGAGAATTATCGGGCTTTCCGTTCTCAACGGCCTGGGAATCCACGCTTTCGACGGTCTCCCCGTGATCGCATTCGCGATCGATCCCGCTAGAGCCAACTTGCTTGCCGGCACTTACTCATTCCGTCTCCTCAAGGCGTTCGGCACTAGCGATTATACCGCGGACCTGAAGAATGCGCGTGCTCCGCTGCAGATTTTGGTGGGCGGCAAGGATGAGCTGTTCAAGCCTGAGCTGTTCGCGCCAACCGTGCACGCCGTCCGGCCCGATGTGCCGGTGAGCATTGTTGCCGGCGTAGACCACATCGGGATGATAACCGATCCCCGCGCGGTTCCTGCAATTGCCACAGCTTTGCGAGGCCATTCCTAATACGAAAGGTGCGCCAAGAATGCAGCTTCCCATTTCGTTAGCGCCACGCTACAGACATGCGGCGAATGTGGCCTAACACCCGAATGGCATAGCATGTAACGGACGCTCCTATCCTTCTTCCTTTTGGGGGAGGGATACAACGCCTCGCCGGAGAAGGGCCGGGGCGGAGGTGCAGCCTGTGCCGCCAGGGGTCTTATGCACATTCGCGGCGATACCGCACAGGAAGGACCATGATCGACCGCCGTAGCTTTCTCCAACTCGCGCTCGCTGCCCAGGCATTCGCGGCTTTGCCCGCGCGCGCCAGCACACCCGGCCTGCACCTGGGCGAAGCGCAACCGTTTTCCTACGACTGGCTAAAGGCTCACGCACAAACGCTCGCGGGAGCGGCCTACACTCCGCCGCCCCGGCCGGACTCCAAAATCGTTTCCTCGATCGATTACGACGCTCACGGCCAGCTCCATTACAAGACGGACTATGCGCTGTTCGGCGACGGCGATCCGGGCGCCTTCCCGATCACCTTCATGCACGTGGGGATGTATTTCCCCAAGACCGTGCGCATGTACGCCATCGAGCAAGGCGGGGGCCAGGAAGCCGCCCGCGAAATCCTCTACGACCCAAGCTATTTCACCATTCCGGCCGGAAACCCCGCGGCGCAATTGCCTGTAACCCCATCGCCCATGGCGGGCTTTTGGGTCCGTGAGGCCAAGGACGGCACGGAGGATTGGCGCAAGGCCGAGCCGTGGGTCTCCTTCCTGGGCGCTTCCTATTTCCGCGCCAAAGGCGAGCTTGGCCAGGTCGGGATGTCCGCGAGGGGGATCACGCTGTCCCCCGGCGATAGTTCGCCCGAGGAATTCCCGGACTTCGTGGCCTTCTGGTTCGAGCCCGCGCCGGCAGGCTCCAAATCGATCACAATTTACGCATTGCTCGACAGCCCAAGCGTCGCCGGCGCCTACCGCTTCATCCTGGAACGCACTAAGGGCGTGGTCATGGAGATCGAGACCACGCTGTTCTTCAGGCAAGCCGTGGAGCGGCTTGGCCTCGCGCCGCTGACATCGATGTACTGGTATTCCGAGACGGTGAAGCGGGCCGGGATCGACTGGCGGCCGGAGGTGCACGATTCCGATGGCCTTGCGATGTGGACAGGTGCTGGCGAGCACATCTGGCGGCCGCTCAACAATCCCGCGCACATTACCGTATCGGCCTTCCAGGACGAGCATCCGCGCGGGTTCGGGCTTTTGCAGCGCGACCGCAATTTCGACCACTATCTGGACGGCGTGGGCTACGAGAAGCGGCCTTCCACCTGGGTCGAGCCGCTCGGCGATTGGGGCAAGGGCAGCATCCAGCTCGTTGAAATCCCTACGGACGACGAGATCAACGACAACGTTACCGCCTATTGGTGGCCGGATAAGCCCGTCGTTGCCGGCAGCCACGTCGAGCTTCGCTACCGGTTGCATTGGCTCGCGGACGAGCCCTATCCCACACCGCTTGGCCGCTGTGTGGCCACCCGCCTGGGCCGCGGCGGGCAGGCCGGCAAACCGCGTCCCAACGGTGTGCGCAAGTTCGCGGTCGAGTTCCTGGGCGGGCCACTGGAGCACCTCCCTTACGGTGTGATCCCCGAACTGGTGCTGTGGTCGTCGCGCGGGGAGTACACCTACACCTACGCCGAAGCGGTTCCCGACGGCGTGCCGGGCCATTGGCGCGCGCTGTTCGACCTAACTGCGGGCGGCAACGATCCAATCGAAATGCGCCTATACCTCAAGGCCGGCGACCAGGTGCTGACCGAAACCTGGCTGTACCAGTACCGGCCTTTCTCAACCATCGGCTACCCGGTGGGGTATTAGACTGCGTCCGGAAAAAGTGTGAGCGGTTTTTCCGATAAGACGCACGGTTAAACAAAGACCTAGAGCCCCGCTTTTGATTCCATCAAGAGCGGATAGGCTCTAGCGGTAGTGGGACGGACCAGCCCTAATAATCCACCTTCATGAAATAGAGCCCGCAGGCCGGCGCCACGGGGCCGCAAGCCGCGCGGTCGCGGGCTTCGAGCGCGCGCCGCAGGTCTTCCGGCTGCCATTTGCCCTCGCCCGCAAGCTTCAGGCTACCCGCCATGGAGCGCACCTGATGATGGAGGAAAGAGCGCGCGCTGGCAGCGATAAAAATGCCGTCGCCATCGCGGAACACGTCCAGTCTATCGAGCGTGCGCAGCGGCGATTTCCCCTGGCATTGGGACGAGCGGAAGGTCGTGAAATCGTGGCGGCCGATGAGATTCTGGGCCGCTTCGTGCATCGCCGCCGCATCGAGCGGCACGGGCACTTGCCAGGCGCGGTTGCGGTCGAGCGCCAGCCGTGCGCGCCGGTTGACGATGCGATAGAGATAGTGCCTGGCCTTCGCCGAAAAGCGCGCGTCGAAGGTCTCAGGGGCGGTCTCGCAGGAGAGGATTGCGATGGGAGCGGGCCCCAGATGGAAGTTCAGCGCGTCGCGTACCGTTTCCGGCGGGTACTCCCGCTCAAGATCGAAATGCGCCACCTGCCCGCGCGCATGCACCCCGGCATCCGTGCGGCCCGCGCCACGCGGCACAACGCGGACGCTGCTGAGCGCCTGGATGGCGCGCGCCAGCTCGCCTTGAATGGAAGGCCCGTTCGCCTGGATCTGCCAGCCGGCGAAGGGCGTGCCGTCATATTCGATTGTGATTTTGTAACGGGGCATGCAGAGGCATTAGCCCAGAATGCTTGCGGCGGCTAGCTAGGGAATGTCCCCCGCGTAACCGATGGCACCGAGTGCGACCGCCAGCCGACGGTATAAAAGAAAAGGCAATGCATGCGTTTCCGCTCGCAAAGCCTCCAAAGGGCGCTTACGTCTTGGCAGCCTAAGTGTCAAGGATACAAAACGGCAATGGCGGCTCAGCGTGCCGGGCTCAATCTCCGACTTGTAGGCGCGCAGCAGGGGCCAGGGAGAAGGCGATCACCTTAATCGTCACGTCTTTTAAAGTGCCGATTCGCCCGCTACCATTAACAGAGTGCGACTCGTTCGCAGCCCAGAACTGAATAGACATGGCGGCCACTGACATCGAATGGACGGATGCGACATGGAACCCGGTTGCCGGGTGCTCCATCGTGTCGAAGGGTTGCACCAACTGCTACGCCATGAATTTGGCGCGCCGTTTAGAGGCGATGGGAGTTCCGAAGTATGCTGGATTGACCCGCAAGTCTGGCGGGCGATCCGTCTGGAACGGCGTCGTTCGCGAGGATTTGGAGGCGCTTCGAATACCGTACGGTTGGAAGAAACCTCGCACAATATTCGTTAACTCCATGAGTGATCTTTTTCACCCGGCTGTGAGCGACCACTTCATTGAGTCTGTGTGGCAGGTGATGCGCGAAACTCCTCGGCATCAATACCAGATTTTGACCAAACGTCCGGCGCGTATGGCAGAATTCGTCGGCAGGCGCATTTCCGCAATATTGCCGAACGTTTGGCTCGGAACCAGTGTCGAGGATGGAGAGGCGGTGGTCAGGATAGACGATCTGCGCGCTGTTCCCGCAGCAATGCGATTTATCTCTTTCGAGCCCCTCCTTGGCTGCGTTGGGACTGTGAACCTTTCTGGTATCCACTGGGCCATCGTCGGCGGCGAGAGTGGATTTGGCGCGCGCCCGATACGTGAGGAGTGGATTGACAGCATTCATAGGCAATGCATCGCAAGCGGCACTGCTTTTTTCTTTAAGCAGTGGGGTGTCTGGGGAAAAGACGCAAAACGCCGCTCAAAAAAGGCGAACGGGCGCGAGTACCGTGGCAAGACCTGGGATGAGATGCCTCAGCCGATTCTCCAAGTGGATTGACAATATCGGATTAGTAGCGTTGGTCTTGGTAGGATAGATATGACCGAAAAGCCTTATGCATGGAAAGAGGGCGCAACGCTTTTGGAGCATTCGCGCCGCAAACACAAAATCGTACGGGAGTACTTTGCCGACTATCTTCGCACCCGCTGCCAGTTACCGCAGCAGGCGAAGTTTCGGCTTGCTGTAATCGATGGATTTGCCGGCGGCGGTCGCTACGAATGCGGTAGCCCAGGTTCACCTCTTATTTTCATTGAGGAACTTGATCGCGCCGTGGAGTCTCTTAATGTCGTGCGAGCCGCGAACGGGATGGCACCGATCGATATTGAGTGCCTAATGGTCTTCAATGATTTCGACCGCGACGTAATCGAAATCCTGAAGGCACATGTTGCTCCCCTCGAAGCCAAGGTTAAAGCATCGTCTCCTCGCCTACATCTTCGCATTGAATATATGTATAAAGCTTTCGAAGAGGCCTACCCAGCAATCAAGCAGCGGTTGACTTTAGGACGCTATTCGAACGTGCTATTTAACCTAGACCAGTGCGGCCACAGCGGCGTTGAAAAAAGTTCACTGGTGGATATCCTTCAATCGTTCCGATCCGCCGAAATCTTCTACACTTTTGGGATCACCTCTCTCCTTACCTTCCTGAAAAAGTAACTCCCCAGGTGGGCGGGTGAGTCAGGAATGGCACAGGGCACGGCCCTTTGGGTTTGAATAGGTTATTTGCGCTATGGCCGGGCCGATTGGCGTGATTCAAGCTTCCCATGGAGGAAACGAATCAGCCGCCACAGTCTCAGACAATCGAAACGCTGCTGCCGATCATAGAAAATCTGCGGCAGGAGAATGCGTTGCTGAAAGCCCGGCTGGCTGAACTTGAACGCCGGCTCGGTTTGGACAGCTCAAACAGCAGTAAGACGCCATCGAGCGATGGCTTGAAAAGACCTGCGCGCACCGGGAGCTTGCGGGAGAAATCGGGCAAAAACTCCGGCGGACAGCGCGGCCACAAAGGCGAGACGCTGCGGCAGACCCCAACGCCCGATACCGTGATCGATCATTATCCCGTTTGTTGCGGACAATGCGGCGGCATGGCCGGTGCGAGCCTATCCCACCAGAAGCGGCAGGTGGCGGACTTGCCGGAACCGCAGGGGCTTACGGTTACAGAGCATCGCGCGCATGCCTGCGGCTGCGCATGTTGCGGTGCACAGACGCAAGCTGGATTTCCTGACGGCGTGA
>JBKQNN010000451.1:0-11545 GCA_052145975.1 Rhodomicrobium sp.
GGGGACGTCCCCTCTCCCATGGGGAGAGGGACAGGGTGAGGGGAGTGACCCCCGTTCGTTACACCATCCGCAAATTTTAGCGCCTGTCATCTTTGCCCCGCTTTATGCCCTGGGGGCGAACAAAGGGTGCGGTTCCCCTTGCATGGGCCGGACCAGGTTTACGATGGCCGCGGGGTGCGGCGCGGCATTTACCTGCGAGATCGCATGAGATAACGACGACGCGGCAATCGACACATTGAAGGTCTCCGATGCGGATAGGCCGCTGGTGTCGGTGGCTGTCACCTTGATACTTAGCGAGGAGGCGTTCTTCGGCACGTTACCTGTAAAGCTGTCCGTTGACCCATTGAACTTAAGCCAAGGCGGAAGTTGAGAGCCATTCGCCAGCGTCGCCGTATAGGTCAGTTTCTCATGCCCGGGATCGGTGAAGGTGTTGGACGCAAGCGTGAATTTGACATACTGGCCGCGCCTCCAAGTTTGCGGCCCGGTTTGCGAGGTAAGCACCGGCGCGTTGCTGCTGGGGGGCGTCAGCACCGAAAAGGTCTCCGACGTGGACAGGTTGCTGGTGTCCGTCGCCGTGACCGTGATGCTTAAGCCCGCCGCGTTATTTGGCACCGTGCCGGTGAAGGTTTCCGACCCTGGATTGAACGTAAGCCAAGGCGGAAGCGGGGAGCCATTCGCCAGCGTCGCCTTATAGGTCAGCGTCTCCTGTTGCGGGTCCGTAAAGGTGTTGGATGCCAGCGTAAAGTTTACCGTCTGGCCGAGTTTCCAAGTCTGTGTCCCGGTCTGCGACGTTACGGCCGGCGCAGAAGGTGACGGTGAAGAACCCCCTATGCTGTCGGCCGTAATCGTGTCGCCGGCGGCCAGCAGGGTCGTAAGGCTAACATCAAACGTGGTATCCCAGTATTGTCCAGATGCCTCGGTCCCCCAAGGATTGCGGATTTCGAACATGCCGGTCGTACTGTCGAATCCATAAATCGACAGGCAGTGGTCTGAGACCAAGGTTACCTTCCCCGAACTATCCTTGGCGTTTGTGTTGGAGCCTAGGATGAGATCGTCGCCCGCCGCGAGGTCGGAAACCAGGATGCTTTGCACGGCGGCCGTCGAAAGTCCGGACGAGGTAGCCGTGGTTGCAAGCGAGGAGTTATAGGTGACGGTGCTCCATGAGCGTCCCGAGCCGTTGTAATCGGTGATAGTGGGCGATCCCGTGATTTCCTCAAGCGCATATTCCGCATAACCGCCATTGCCGATTATCGACCAGGAATTGCCGGGGGTGCCTCCGGTTCCCGTGACCACGCCGCCGGCCTGCAGTTGCGCGTAAGCTTTCTCCATCAGGCTCGCCCAAATGTCCGTCCCCGAATTGAAGACGGTCCCCCCGTCCGCCAGCGATGTGTTTACGGTGATGTATTCAGGGGTGCCATTTTCGTAGAACCGGACCCCATAGGTATTATTTCCGTTCGACACGATCATCGACGAAATAACACTGGGATTCTTACATGCGACTTCGGCCAAGCTGGAGAGGAAGTAGCAGTCGCCCAGGTAGCCTTGATTGATGTCGTTCATACTCGGCCCGCCCGCGCCGAATATCGGGCTCGACGAGTTCGAATAGGTGATGGAGAACGGCTGCGTTCCGCTCATGCCGACCGATGAGCTTGGCAGATCGGTGCCCAGAAACCACTTGCCTATGAGTTCGGAAAGCTGTGCCGCGCTGGACCCGGCAGCGAGGTTGCCGAGGCTTGTGGAATTTGCGTTACCGCCGGTCCACGTCGCGTTCGCCGCGTTGCCGTTCACCAAATCGTTCATAATCCCGGTCAGATAGCCGGAGGTTGTCACCCCATTATTGAGGTTGGCGGCAATTGTCTGGAGGTCGGAGAACTCGGCTGCGGTAAGGGTGCTGTTGGATCCGCTCAAGCTCGAGTCGAGGTTTGTTAGCAGGGACAGCAACCCTGAGTAAGTCACCGTTCCATTGGAGATCGCCGCGGTCATGCTGGAGTCAATCGACGGTGTGGACAGCTGCGAGATCCAGGACGGCGTCGCGGATGGTGCCGAGCCTAGCGCTGCTGTCTCTGGAGCGGCGCCCGTGAAAGCCGTGCTCTTGGTGTCGAGAGTGTACGGCACGGCACCGCCTGCTGCTGGAAGGAAGCCAGCCCCAAGTACCCTGGCGCCGGTGGCACTCGCTTCGCCGCTTACATTCGGCGCAGGGCCGGCTTCTGAATTCGGATCGTACCCGCCCGTTAGGGGCTGCTTTTGGGCCATAGAATTAGCGAGCCAGGGCATGACAGCCTCCAATTGAAACCGGCCGGAACCTCCTCCGGAGCGCTAGCTTGACAGACGCCTCTTTTCGATCCGTTCACCCGCTCGCTATAAATTTACGGAGTGCACGCACTCACCCGTTCGAGCGCTCATACCGAATCCGCTTGAAAGATTCCCAGGCGTCATCCCGGAAATGCCGAAGGCATTGTCCGGGATCGTAACAGGCGCCGGCACTTGTAACGATCCCGGATAGCCGCAAGCGGCGGCTTCCGGGATGACGGCTGCGAACTGTTCGAGCGGATCTGGTATCAAACGGAAAATCTTAACGCATCGCTCGTTTCGCGTAAGCGCCTATCAAGGTAAATGCAGGCATGGTAAACGCGACCGCCTCATATTTTCCGCCGCCGTCTTTCTGCGAATCTTTTCCCGCTTTAGGTCGAATTCTACGACTCCAAAATACTATTAAATATGTCCGCCGATTTGATATTAACCAATTTCAGACCTCTCTCCATCGCTTTTTCCCAGCAATATCAATTCATTACGCTTCATCTTCCACTTAACGATGTATAAAGGCGCATGTGCTAAATTAGTTCAACATCGAAACGCCTGCCAACCCGCAAACAAATACCGGCGCGGCAGAGTCAAATTGGAGCTTCGATTAGTAAAGGTTGGTGAAGCATGCGGATGGCGCCAATGTGATCGTGCTAAGTCCTGGCGTGTAGAATTTGAAGCTATAGCTCGCACTCACCTGTATGCCGCAGGAGGCGGCGGTGGATACACTGAACACAGACGATGAAATCGTTGTGCCCCAAACCGCGCCCGCGGCGACGGCTTGGATTTGGGCGGTTGTTGCGCACGCCGTCGTATTCACCGCGGCGCAGCGGGCGGCCGCCTCAACCCCGCGGTAGAGCCCGGCATAGATCCACATGAGGCGGCCCATGTCCATCGCTCCAAGCAGGAACAGGAACAGCACCGGCCCGATGACGGCATATTCGAGCGCGGTGGTGCCCCGCTTGCTGCGCGCCCTATGGCGGTTATGCGGTCTGTTCGCCATGGCGCTAATTCTGCCTCAGGATCGCCTGCGCCGAAACCGTGGACGGCAGCCCGAAACTGGCGGCGCTGACAATCGACTTGCGCGTGAGCGAGACGTTGATTTTTATATACTGGCCCGCCGTGTATCCGCTTGCACAGGCCGTGCCGCAGGTGGCGGTCGCGATGGCCGTGGTACTGGGACAGCCGCAAAATTGGGTGGCAGTGGCGGTCATGCCGGTCAAGCCTGTAGCGCCGGTGGCAGCGCTCTCGATGCTGCTGGCGTTCCAGCCGTTCTTGGCAGCGCAGGCCAGCCCTGCCTCCGCCGCGTAGGTCACTTGCATCGCCTGGTACATGCTAAATCCCACCTCGACGATGCCGGTAACGAGAACGGCAAGGAATGGGATCGCAAGCCCGAATTCCAGCGCCGCCGTGCCCTTGCGCCCCCGCCAGACCCCTTTGCTGTATCTGGATTTGCGTAGCAGCATCGCTCCCTCACCTCCCGCTATTCGACCAAAAGGGTGGCGCTGGCGCCGATGGTTAGCATGCCGGTGCCCGTGCAGGTGCCATTGAAAGGTAGGTTGTTAATGTAATCGTCGACGTGCCAGGCAATCAGTTGCTGGCAGCCGGTAATGGTGCCGGCGCTACTACCGTATTGCATGTTTTGTGTCGGCAGGTAGATCGCGCCTTGAAGGTTGGCGGTGGTGAAGCCGCTCAGCACGCTCGTGTTGGACGAGGGCGCGTTGCGGTCGCCGAAGAATAATATTCCCGCGGTCTGGCCCGTGGTGAGGGCGCTTAGTGTAAGGGTCGCGCCGTTCGTGATCGAAAAAGTGGCATAGTTGCTGGTGCCATCCATGGCTGTCAGGACGATGGTAACGCCGCTACCCATCACAGTCGATCCATTCGCTATGGAGAACTGCCCGGATTTGATGTAGTAAATCCCGGGGTTCATAGTGACGCCGATGCCCCAGGCTCCGATCTGCAGGCCATAGCAATAACGCCCCGCGTTTATCGTCTGTGAGGTCCCTATGTAGGTGGTTGTGGGGTAATCGCAGCCGGCGCTGGACGGCATAGGAACGTTTGCGTAGGGGTCCGATACGGGCTGCTGGTTTTGCTTAAGGCTGGTAACGTTCACCGTTGACCAGACGTTATCCAGCTGTCCCACGATGGACACCAACGGCGCGTTCAGGGTGCCCCCCGATTGCAGTATCAGGGCTTGCGATCCCGACGCGTTAACGGCCATTCCGCACCCGGTCATCGTGACCACAACGCCACCCCACAAGCCGACCCCCGACACCGCCCACCCCTGCCCTATTGGATCCGTGGACAGGATGCAGTAGCCGGTGCTGTTGCCCGAGCCGGCAAGCGCCACCGCGCGAGCGCTCACACTGTACGACGAGACGCCGAACAGCCCGGCCATTTTCAGCGTTTGCGGCTGGCTCACGATCACTTCGACGGCGCTCGCATTGCTGGTATAGTTGCCGCTCTTCGGCGGGTTATTGACCGTGACGGTCACACTGCCCGTGCCGTTGGTGAAGCCGAGCGCCGCGGCGATGCCGTCCGCCTCCGTGGCAATGGCCGGGTAGCCCTGCGACAAGGCAACCGCGCCGCCCAGCGCCGCGGAATCGGCCGCGTTCTGCATTTGGCGGTGCTTGTACATGATATAGGGGATTTCGGTCCCAAGCCCCGCCATCCCGATCAGGACGGTCATGAGGATGCCCATCTGGATCGCGACGGAACCGCGCCGGCTGGATATCAGCGTCTGCGAAAAGCCAGCGATCCAGGTGAGCATGCCCGTTGAAACCCGCCATGAGCTAGAGCGTAATTACCCGCCCATTTATAGTCCGCGTGCATTAATGCCTGCCTGGTAATACCGGTACAATTGCCGGCATCGCCCAAGCCGCCAGCGGCCGGCCGGGCCGGGCCGGCCTATCGCTGGCGCGCGTCGATGCAATGCGCCAGACGCCGGCAACTTTGGCTTCAGATTGTGGCGCTAGGGTAAGCCGTTCATCGTCCCCAAGAGGAGCAGGAATTGCCCTTTTTCCTAACCCGTCACCGCCTCCTGGCGGCGCTGGCGGCGATCTTTGCGCTTACCATTGCGATAAGAGCGCCTTTCAACAGCAATGTTGGCGTGGACGAAGCCTATTATCTGGTGATTGGGCGCCAGTGGCTGCACGGTGTTCCGCTTTACGCCGGCAGCTACGATGTGAAGCCGCCCCTGCTGTTTCTGCTCATGGCGGGGGCCGAGGCGCTATTCGGGCCTACCCTGCTGGCCGCAAAGGCGCTGACAACGGCATCGGTCGCAATAACTGCCTTCGGCCTTTACTTATTGGGCCGGCGTATCGCGGGTGAACTCGTACGCCCCGCGGGAAATCCTGACCCGTCATTGCGAGCGGAGCGAAACAATCCAGAGGCCGGAAGCACAGCGGCGATACTGGATCGCCACGGCGCTGAAGCGCCTCGCGATGACGGCGTTGCGCGGCAGGATTTCCCGCGGGGCGTACTCGCCGGGGGTGCCGCTGCCCTGCTCTACATTTTCTCCGCGTTGAACCTCGGCGGCACTCTTTCTCCGGCCGAGCTTATTATGGCTCCGTTCACCACGTTCGGGATGCTGATGGGTTTAGCGGCGCTCTCGAATGACGGCCCCCAACGCATCTATTCGTTGCTGGCAGCGGGCCTGCTTTTCGGCGCCGCGGCCTGCATCAAGCAAACGGCCTCATTCGAGGCGGTGGCCTTCGCACCGCTCCTGGCATGGAGCTGCCGCGCGAACCTGTTGCAGGCGTGCGGAGCCTTCGCTGTGGGCTGCTGCGCAGTGCCTGCGGGCTTTGCCCTCTATTTCGGTGCTATCGGCCACCTTAGCGACCTGTTCGATATGGCCGCCGTTTCCGCGCTTCGGCGCACCAGCGCGAGCTTCGCCCCGGCATGGAGCGAGGCCTTCAGGCGCATGGCCATAGAGGCGCTGCAGATACTCCCGGCGGTGATCCTGGCGGCATGTTTTTGGGCAAGCCGCCGGGCCCCTGGCGATCGCGCTTGCTACGGTTCTGCGCCGCTAGTGCAGCCGGCGGCGCGTTCGCACCCCGTTTGCCGCGAGCGCCGCCACGCGAACTTCCGGCCGGTCAGCTGCACTAGCATAAAAGATCTGCTAGTACGCCTAATCCGCGGGAAATCCTGTCAGCGCCAGCCGCATATGGGGCAGGATCTCCCGCGGGGCGTACTAGTACAGCCGGAGGCAAGTTCGCACCCGCTTGCCGCACGCTCGCAAGCGAACTTGCCTCCGATAAGCTGTACTAGAATCAATAATTTGCTAGTACGCCTGATCCGCGGGAAATCCTGTCAGCGCCAGCCGCATATGGGGCAGGATTTCCCGCGGGGCGTACTAGTGGCCTGGACCCTGGGAACTCTCGCCGGCCTGCTGAGCGCGAGGGCGATGATCCATTTTTACGCCTTGACGGTGCTGCAACCGCTTTGCCTTGCAGCAGGCATGTTTGCCGGCCAGATTCTTGGCCGCTTTGAAAACCCTGTCCGCCGATGGCTCTGGCGCGCGGTGGCGATTGGCTTTTCGATATACTTTTCCATCTGGTCCGCGGCCGCTCTCTATCTTCCCAGCGGAGGGAGCCTACGCGCCGCCGAAGCCGCCGCAGCGGCTATGCGCCAGGCGGATTTGCGGCCCAGCGACCGCATCTTCGTGGCCGACCGGGACCTGCTCGTCTATCTCGCGGCTGGAGCAGACCCCGAAGGCCGCATCTTCCACCCGCTTCAGCTGCTTTGCGACTTTCCCCTTCCGGGAGCGGACACCGCCTTTGCCGATTCCTTAAGCCGCGACCCCGCTTTTATAGTCGTTGCCGACCCAGCAGCCCGCCTGAACTGCGAGCACGCGGAGCGCCGCGCCGCGCTGCAGGAGCGGCTTCTCCGCGATTACTGCCCGCTGGGCCGCTTCGGAGATATCGCCACCAACGGAAGGCCGGGCGCCTTTATCGTGTATGTGCACAGGAAGCGTATCGCAGGCACAGGAGCATTCGCTTGCCGGGCATGAGAAAAACCGCAGCACCGCGGAAAACAAAAGGGCCGGGTTTCCCCCGGCCCATATTTAATCTTTAGATGCGCGTCAGCTTAGAACGCTACCTTGAACGTAGCAGAGAACGCCGAGCCGCATTGGAAGACCGGCTGGTCGCACACGCTCGACGGCAGATTGGTATCCCACCAGCGAAGATCGAGCGACAGCGCGCCGACAGTCCCGGTAACGCCCAAATTTCCGTAGACGTAGTCGTAGTTGTTGACTGTGAAGGGCGCCGAATGTGCCGTCGAGTCGGAATAGGCGGTATACCCGATTGTGCCGCTTGCAGCGATGTCGACACCGGCGATCTTGGTAATCGGCTTGGACGCTGTGCCTTCAAGCGTAACGGCTGGTCCAGTTCCCTCAAAGTAATTTGGCGAGTAGTAGACTGTGCCGCTTAGCGCCAGATCCTTCAGTACCGTAATGCTGGCCCCAGCCTTCCCCTCATAATAGAACGGATCGTACAGGCCCACGTTGTGGCCGACGCTCGTCCCGGCGTAATTATAGGTGATCACCCCGAAATCGAACGTAATCGCGCCCAGTTTCGGCCTGATGCCGCCATACAGATCGACTTCCTCGCCTGTGCCGAGCTTGAACACAGCGTTCGGCGCATCGAAGTTGACGCCAGACAGGAACGTTCCAGCGTAGAACAACCCGTAGGTGGCATCCACGCCAGCCTGCAATGCAGGGTCGCGCTGGTTTTGCGACACACCACGGAATATATAGTCGCTGGTTATCTGCGCATAGCCGGTAAGAGCGAGCGCGTCGGCGGCCGCCGGCGTATCTTTCAAGCTAACCCCGTCAGGGCTGAGATCCGCAGCCAAGGCCGGTCCCGCAAATAATGCAATGGTAGCGCCCGCCAGCAGGCGCCCCTTCAATCCCCCAAGTGCCACGTCATCACTCCATCAAGTTATATTGCCCACAGCGACTATTGCGCGGATGCAGCTTGATCGCAATGTCGAGAGTGCAAAGCGGATGGAGGTAATCGGAGCCTTGTTGCGAATGTGCAGCATTGCGTAAAATTGCGTCAGCACAAACGTGTGAACCCCACGCAATCTGCCCAAATTTGCGGCAGAAGGCTTTGCTGAACCTTGTAGCAAATCCACACTGGCCGGCGTCCAAACTTTTTCTACTGTGGCCGGCATCGCGAATCACCCCGCTTTCGGCTTCCGGGAAAAGCGAAACATCTGGACCTTCTCCGCCGTCACGACACCACCGGTGATCAGTTGATCGAGCACATCCAGAAACGCGTTCGCCTTTTCTTCGCTATCGAGGATCTCGATAACGACCGGCGCGTCCCTGGAGCTGCGGAGGATCTTGCCCATATGAAGTCCGCTCGCGCGCCCATAGCCGATATAGCCGCGAAATACCGTGGCTCCGGCCATGCCTGCCTGCTGCGCTTGAACCACGATCTCCTCGTAAAGAGGGCGGCCCATATATTTATCGTCCTCGCCCAGAAATATACGTAATCGCAAGGCTGTTTCGATGTGACGCATGCCGTTTCTCCGCTGTTATTGCATTAAGTGGGAACCCCGCCGGCCAGCTTGAGAGGGGCCGTGCAACCCCAAGATGCCGGTAACGGGGGCGATCCGTGAAAGAGGTAAGCGATGGGTGCACGCATTTTGGTTGTCGAGGACAATGCACTTTTGGCTATCGAACTTGCACAAGCCCTTACATCCGCAGGTTTCGAGGCCGTGGGCCCCGCTCTCACTGTAGCTCAATCAATAGCTCTAATCGAGAAGGATGGCTGCGATGCCGCGGTGCTCGACATCAACCTGCGCGGCGAAACCTCAGAGCCGGTTGCAGAAAATCTGCGTGCTCGCGGTATTCCGTTCATAACGATGAGCGGCTACGCCCGCGCGCAGCAGCCCGCGGTTTTCGAAGGGGCGCCAACCTTCACCAAGCCCGTCGCGATGGAGCTTGTCATTGACGGGTTGAACCGGTGCCTTGAGGCGCGTGCGCGCTGATACCAGCGGCCAAAAGTTTTGACCGCTGTAGCGTCATTCCCGCGAAGGAGCGTGTGAAAAAATCGCCGAACCGGCTGAAAAGCTTGAAATCCGGGCCGCAGCGTCGTCCCCGCGAAGGCGGGGATCCACGCTAAGGTCTTGTTCTGGTGGCTGAAATGGATCCCCGCCTTCGCGGGAATGACGCTGCGGAGTCTCGCCGAAGTCTGCAATTTCGATTTTTTCACACGCTCGAAGGCGGGTATCCATGTGTAAACAATGCACTGCTGGATCCCAGCCTTCGCGGGGACGCGGCATGAAATGGCCGCGGCTCAGCTGGTTGTTGACTCGCCGCCCTCCTGCACGCGAAGCCGGTAGCCTACGCCGGTTTCCGTCAGGATGTGCGGGGGGCTATCCGCGCCGGTCTCGATTTTCTGCCTGAGCTGGCGCACGTAGATCCGCAAATATTGCACATCGCACGCCGGGCCCCAGACTTCCTGCATCAGAAACCGGTGCGTCAAAACCTTGCCAGCGTGAAGCACCAGCAGCCGGAGAATATCGTACTCCTTCGGCGAGAGCTTCACTTCTTCGTCCTTCACGGTCACGAAACGGCGGACTAGATCGACGCACAGGTCGCCGCTCTTGAACACAGGCTCGCTGCCCTGCTCGTGAAAGCGGTGCCGCAAGGCCGTGCGGATGCGCGCAACCAGCTCCGCGATCCCAAAAGGCTTGGTGACATAATCGTCGGCGCCAAGATCCAGGGCCTCAACCTTACCGCGCTCACCGGCCCGGCTCGACAGCACGATGATCGGCATCTTCGATCCGGCGTCGCGCACGCCGCGGATCACGTCCAAACCGTCGAGATCGGGAAGCCCCAAATCCAGAATTGCGATGTCAGGCTTGGCGCTGCCGATCAGGGCAAGTGCCTTTTCCGCATTCGGTGCTTCGAGCACCTCGAAGCCCTCGGCCGCAAGGCTCGTTCGCAGGAGACGCCGGATCGGCGGCTCGTCGTCGATTACAAGAACCCGCGTCTTGTCGCTGGCTGCGGCCATGTCCTTCAAGCGGCGTCAGACGCCTGCGCCCTTTTCCGGATTGGGAAATGTAATCGTAAAAATCGCGCCGGAGCGGTCGGCCCTGTTCGCCGCGACGATCTTCCCGCCGAGTGCGTCCACAAAGCCGCGGCAGATCGCCAGTCCAAGCCCGGTGCCGGCGCGCTGGCGGTCGCCCTGCTTCACGCGGTGGAACTTCTCGAAAACGCGTTCAAGCCGGTCTACGGGAATTCCCGGCCCCTCGTCCAAAACCTCGATTGCGATCGAGCCGAAACTGCGCCGCGCTCGAACCGTTATCAGCGACCCAGGCGGTGCGTATTTCGCCGCGTTGTCGAGGAGATTGACCAGCACCTGCTCGAACAGCATCACGTCGAGGTTAAGCATGGGCAGGTTCGCCTCTAGGTCGGCCTCCACGCGATGATGCGCCAGTATGCTTGCCACGCGATGCAAAGCCGCGCCGACAACCTCGTCGACATCGGCGAACTGCCGGTCGAGTTCGATGCTGCCCGACTCGATCTTGGTCATATCGAGCAGGTTTGCGACAAAGCGGGAAAGCCGCTCAGCCTCTTCCTGGATGGTTGCCACCAGCTCGCCGCGCTGCGGCGCTTCGAGAACATCGCTGTAGCGCTTGAGCGAAGTCACCGCGCCCAGGATCGAGGCGAGCGGCGTTTTGAGGTCGTGGGACAAGGAAGTCAAGAGGGCCGCACGTAGCCGCTCGGTCTCCGCCGCGAGCCGCGCTTCGTTGATTTGCCCGGCCAGCCGCACGCGCTCGATGGCTACCGCCGATTGATCCATGAGCGCATCCAGAAGGCGCCGCTCGTCCGGCGTGAGCAGCATTTCCGGCCGCTGGCCGCGCGCCAAGCCGATGACGCCCACCGCGCCAGAGCCCGTGCGCAAAGGCACAAAGAGGCGCTTGGCTCCAGGCAGCGTATCGGAGCCGCGCCCGGCCGGCCGGTTATTCTCAAAAGACCATTTTGCTGCGCCCAGCTCGCCCTGATCGAGGTCGTCCTCCGGGGGAAAACCTGCCTTCACGCGCAACACCCCGTCCGCATCTGGCAGCACGATCACGACATCGGTCTTCAGCGAATGCGCGATCTGGTACGCAGCCGCCCAAAGCAGATCGTCCAGCGAGACGATGCCGGCCAGCTTCTTCGAAAAAATGTAGAGCGCTTCGGTCGTCGAGGCCCGGTTGCGCGCGGTGTACGCCTGCGCCCTGACCT
>JBKQNN010000452.1:0-22455 GCA_052145975.1 Rhodomicrobium sp.
GCTGGTCGGTAGCTTCCCTAAATGGCACCGGGGTGAACGGTTCGCCGAGCAGCGACTCGACCTTGACGGGCTATGTGCTTGGCGGCGGCTTCGAGACCGCACTTACGCCCTCTTGGTCGGTCAAGGCTGAGTACCAATACATCGATCTCGGTTCCACCACTCTTTCGGGCGCTAGCAACATACCCTGGATCACAGGCTGTGACACTTGCGCCGACCAAGGCGGCGCTTCGATAAAGATCAACCACGTCTACGATACGGTTCGTGTCGGCCTGAACTACAAAATCAACCAGGTCTATGAGCCTCTGAAATAGCGTCTGCCCTCACGCAGGCACGATGGCCGCGCATCGGCCCTATCGCACAACGCCCCAGCAAGTCGCCCTTGCCGGGGCGATTTGCTTTTGTTTGGCAAGCCCGCTGCGCAGCCGGTGCCCGCCTCAGGCGCCCAGGCCTGATCGAAGCGGTGTAGCGCCGGAGCCACGTAGCCCTTGGGAACTTACCATCTCCGCAATTAGCGGTTGCAGCGACTCTCTGTGCACCGTTAACTGCCACCTGAGATGGAATTACGTTGTCCCTTGGTGGTGCGTCCTCTGTTTCCGGCAAATGGCTCGATTGGAGACCCAATATGAAATACGCGTTCCTAAAGACCTGTAGGTTGCCGCTAGCGGCGGCTTTTGCACTTGCAGCTTTCTCCGCGCAAGCCGCGGACCTGTACGCTCCTAGCGCTAAAGACGCCCCAATGTTTGCAGTTGCCAACTGGACGGGCTTCTACGCCGGCGTCAACGGTGGCTATGCCTGGAGCAACACGAACGATCAGCTCGCATTGGGGGGGGGCTTTGGCGGCGTGGCTCCTGAGGGCGGCTTTGGCGGCGGCCAAATAGGCTACAATGTGCAACGCGATCGCATCGTGTTCGGCATTGAGGCCGACATTCAGGGTGGCAGCATCGGCGGTTCGGGAACCGACGTTTTCGGCGACCCGTATAAATCGGAGCTCGATTATTTCGGTACGGTTCGTGGCCGCCTCGGCTATGCGTTCGATCGCGCTCTCGTTTATGCCACCGGCGGTTTGGCTTACGGCGAAGTCAAGAACAGCGCCAGCCCTCTTGGTGTTCCGTTCTCCATCGACAACACGGCCGTTGGCTATGTGCTTGGCGGCGGCGTCGAATACAAGGTCGGCGGAGCTTGGTCGGTTAAGGGTGAATATCAATACATCAACCTCGGCAAGAACGATCCTACGTCCGCTTTGGTTGGCTGCTACTCAAGCAGCGGTGGCACGGTCAATGACGACGCTTACCATACGGTCCGCGTCGGCCTGAACTACCACATCGCTCCGAGCTACGAGCCCCTGAAGTAGCGTCTGCCCTCACGCAGGCACGATGGCCGCGCATCGGCCCTATCGCACAACGCCCCAGCAAGTCGCCCTTGCGGGGGCGATTTGCTTTTGTGTGGCAAGCCCGCTGCGCAGCCGGCGCCCGCCTCAGGCGCCCGGGCCCGATCAAGCGGTGTAGCGCCGGAGCCACGTAGCGCTTGGGAACTGGCCATCTCCGCAATTAGCGGTTGCAGCGACTCTCTGTACGCCGCTAACTACAACCTACGATGGAATTACGTTGTGTCTCTTGGTCGTGCGTCCTCTGTTTCCGGCAAATGGCTCGATTGGAGACCCAATATAAAATACGCGTCGCTAAAGACCTATAGATTGCCGCTCGCGGCGGCTTTTGCACTTGCAGCTTTCTCCGCGCAAGCCGCGGACCTGTACGCTCCTAGCGCTAAAGACGCCCCAATGTTTGCAGTTGCCAACTGGGCGGGCTTCTATGCGGGCGTCAACGGTGGTTACGGCTGGGACTCAACGTCCTCCACGCTGATCGCCTCGGCCTTTCAACCGGGCGATCTGGCCCCGACTGTCAGATCTGCCAGCTTCACGCCCGACGGCGGCTTCGGCGGCGGTCAAATCGGCTATAACGTGCAGCGCGAGCGCGTTGTGTTCGGCATCGAGGCCGACATTCAAGGCGCTGACATCACCGGCAACAAGCACGTTCAGGCCGCTAACCCAGGTTCGTGGGTTACCACCGACGCCTGGGCTGGAACAAACCTGGACTGGTTCGGCACCGTCCGTGGTCGGCTCGGCTATTCGTTCGGAGGCACGATCCTATACGCAACGGGCGGTTTCGCATTCGGAGGCGTAAAGGATTCGCTTCACCAGTCGGTTGTTTCGACGGATACGGATCCCGCTACCACGGATAGCAACGCGGCCAGCAGGAGCGCCACTTTGACGGGTTACGTAATTGGCGGCGGCGTTGAAACTAAACTTACGCCTTCATGGTCGATCAAGGCCGAGTACCAGTACATCGATCTTGGCAGCACCAACGTTCTTACAACCGCCAACAGCATCGGTTACTCTTGCAGCGGCCCTTTTCTGCCCCCCTGCGCAGACACCGGCGGCGCTTCGGCGAAGATTGACCATGCTTACAACACGGTGCGCGCCGGCCTGAACTACAAGATCAACCAGCCCTACGAGCCCTTGAAATAGCGTCCGCCCTCACGCAGGCACGAAAGGCCGCGCATGGCCCTCTCGCGCGGCGCCCCGGCAAATCGCCCTTTGCCGGGGCGTTTCATTTTGCGTGGCAAACCGGCGGCGAAGTTGGTTAGAGCCTATCCGCTTTTGACGGAATCAAACGCGGATAGGCTCTAGCTTGTTGTTTTGCCGTGCGTCTTATCGGAAAACCGCTTCGCACTTTTCCGGACGCACTCTAAACGAAAAGTTTCCCGCGCGCGACAAGGCAGGCAAAGCCGCCGATCCGCACCCGCTTCAGGCGCCGGCTGGCGACCTCGACCTCAAGCTTGATCTCGCCGGGCCGGCCCATCTCGATCCCCTGCTCGATGGTGAATTCGGACGTGCCTTCCGGCAGTTGATCGAAGCGGAGCAGCACCGCGGAAAACGCCGCCGCGGCCGACCCGGTGGCGGGGTCCTCCGGCACGCCCACCCCTGGCGCGAACATGCGGGCGTGGAAACTGGCGGAGTGCTGGACGGTCTCCCGGCAATAGAGGAAGACCTTGCCGCTTGTGCCGCGGAATGCTTCCTGCCAATGCGCAGCTACGATTTGCGCCCGCGCAATCGTATCCAAATCGCGCACTGGCACGAATGCGAAGGGCGTGCCGGCGCTGTATTGCGACGGATGGTGATTCTCAAAGCCGATTTCCTGCGGCGAAAGGCCAAGTGCTGCGGCGATGCGGTCGTCGTGGGCGAGCGCGCCCGAGAGCTCCGGCAGCTTCGGCACGTCGAACTCGGCGTAAGGCGCCTGCCCCCTCCTGCCCACAACGCCAACGCGGATGCTGCCTACGGCCTCCTCCAGCACGACCAGCGCGTCGCAGTCGGCCGCGGCGCCCGAGATCCTGTCGTCGGCAAGCTGAATGGCGGCCCCAACCGTCGGATGGCCCGCGAACGGAAGCTCCGTGAAGGGCGTGAAGATGCGGATATAGGCTGTGTGGGCCGGGAGGCGCGCGGGGAGGACGAACACGGTCTCGGAATGATTGAACTCGCGCGCGATGGCCTGCATTTCCTCAGGCGTCAGCCCGCCGGCATCGAGAACCACGGCAAGCGGATTGCCCGCAAGCGGCCTGGCGGTGAATACGTCCCAAATCGCATATCGCCTTTCCATGGCCGTCCTTGTCGTTGCTCGCCCCGGCTGAGTTGAACGCACCATAATCTATTCGCGGCCGTTGCGCATCGGAATTAGAGCGGCCACTATCTATGCTTGTAGCCACAAGGTTAATGCAATGTACGGGAGTATTTTAGAACGCAAGCACTTGATTCTTTGGAAAAGCCTGTTGCAATATTGCCATCGCCGAAGTACCGGGCAGACGCCGTATGCGTTGTTACTAAGTCATTGTTGAACAAGCTCTTTATTTTGGGGTTATAATTATATTAGCGCGATTGGGGCAGTTTTTGCGTTTTGTTGCGCCGGATGCGAAAGCTAAGTACGATGCGCTTATGTCGAACCGGCGCTGCAAGGCCTAGCTGCGCGGCTGGGGGCTTTTAGGCTACTGATGTACAACAATTGGATGGGGTTCGAGGGATGAAGTTAGTATACACTATTCTGGGCATGACACTGGCAAGCGCCGTGGCTATCGCGTCCGCTAATGCGGCCGATATGTACGTTCCAAGTCCGGCTGGCGGCTACAAGGACGGGCCTGTCGCAGCTCCTCTTTGGAATGGCGCATACGTTGGCATCAACGGCGGTTACGCTTGGGGCGGTGACTCAAGCGTATATTGCGATGGCACCATTTTTTGTGACACAAATAACATTTCTGCTTCGAGCAAGAGCTTTGCTTCGAGCGGCGGGTTTGGCGGCGGCCAAATTGGGTACAATTGGCGACCTGCCGGAGCGGGCGGATACAAGGACGGGCCGGCTGCAGGCAATTTCGTTTTCGGCATCGAGGCCGACATCCAAGGCGCCGATATAACCGGTTCGGGAGCGTTAATTGGCAGCCCCGGCAAAGATTCCGCCACAGCGACCGACTCTCTCAACTGGTTCGGTACGGTTCGCGGCCGTGTTGGCTACGCCTTTGGCTCAGCCCTGCTTTATGGAACGGGCGGCGTTGCCTTCGGCGGGGTACAAGATAAGCTGACGGCCGGGACCACCGTGCAGCACGACACGACCGCTACGGGTTACGCCGCCGGCGGGGGCTTGGAATATGCGTTCAATCCGGCTTGGTCGGGCAAGGTTGAATATCAATACATCAATCTCGGCAACGACAGTTTGACCAACACCGCCGGGACCGTGACCGCCGATTTCAACCACGAGTACAACACCGTGCGCCTCGGCCTGAACTACCACATTCTTCCGGGCTACGAGCCTCTGAAGTAGGCTCTGCGCGATGCACTTCGAAAGCGGCGCCTCCGGGCGCCGTTTTTGTTCCGGCGCGCGTTTAGGAGACGCTGCCAAAGCTAGTACAGGCCGCAGGAAAGTTCTAACCCGATTGGGCGTCAGTGCGAGGCGCGTAACGCGCCGCGGCAATCCAGGGGACGCGAATGGCGCCGCTGGATTGCTTCGGGACTAAAGCCCCTCGCAATGCCGGGTCCAAACTTCCGGCGAGCGTTGCCGATTAGCTGCCAGGCTCCCGAAAGCCGTGCTCTTCCTCTGCCAGATCTGCGATGCCGTGGGCGACAAGTGCTATGGCGAGCACGTCAACCTGGGCTGCCCCGGCGTCGAGGAGGGCCGCGGCGCAGGCATTTGCGGTCGAGCCCGTGGTAATCACGTCGTCGATGAGGACGATCTTCTTCCCTAGCACCGATTTCCGGCCGCTCCGGCTTACGCCGAAAGCCCGCGCCACGTTTTCCTGGCGTGCCTCCTGGCTCAGCCCGACCTGCGCCGCAGTCCGCCGCGTCCGCTGCAACGCCATCACGGCGGCCGGAACGCCCGTGGCCCGGCTTAGCCCCTTGGCAAGCAGCGCGGACTGGTTGAAGCGCCGCTGCAGCAGGCGCAGGCGGTGCAGCGGCACCGGCACCAGCAGGTGGGCGCCGTCCAAAAGCTCCTGCCCCGCCGTGCACATGAGCTTCACGAACAGCGGCAGCGGCTCGTGCTTATCCTCGAACTTGTAGCGCACGATAAGCCGGCGCACGATCCCGCTATAATGCGCGGCCGCCCGGCTACGTGAAAAAACCGGCGGATTCGCTATCGCCTGCACTGAGATATGCGGGCCCTCACCCTCATATCCAGGGAGCGGTATGCCAAGCCGGTTGCAGAGCGGCGGCGTGATCAGATAGAGGCTGCTCCAGCATTTCGGGCAGAGCAGGTTGTGGCGCGTTACCGGCGTTCCGCAGGAGACGCAAACGGGGGGCAACACAAGGTCGGCGGAGTAGCGCAGGCTGGATGCTGCGAGGCTGGTTATACGCTGAAACATTTGTAACCACGCGGCAAATGAGTTTCATTCACGGCAAGCTAAACGAAGGCGAGAGCGTTGACCAGTCCGGACATCTTCGACCGCCGGCAAATCCGCCGGAATTTGGAGCGCGCCGCCCCCGCGGCACGACGTGCGGATTTTCTGGTCCGGCACGCCGCAGAAGAGCTTGCGGGCCGTCTCGCGGGCATCAAGCGCAGCTTCAAGCTGGCCGTGGACATCGGCGCGCATCACGGGGTCATGGCGCGTCTGTCCGGCGGCCGGGGGGCGGGACCCGCCACCGTTTCGCTCAGCGGGGCCATGGCCTTGGCAGTCGCCTGTCCCGCACCGCGCGCGGTGGCAAGCGAGGAGGCGCTTCCCCTCAAAGAACGCGCTATTGGCCTCATCACGTCGGTGCTGTCGCTACAGCTCGTCAACGATCTGCCGGGTGCGCTTATCCAAATCCGCCGTGCGCTTGAGCCGGACGGCCTGTTCCTCGGCGCGCTTCTCGGCGGCGACAGCCTCATCGAGTTGCGGCAAGCCTTCATGCTGGCCGAGATGGAAACGGCCGGCGGCGTTTCCCCGCGCGTCTTCCCGGCGGCGGATGTGCGCGACTTGGGCGGGCTCTTGCTGCGCGCGGGCTTTGCCCTGCCCGTGGCCGATTCGGAGAAGCTGACCGTGACCTATGCCAATCCTCTCGCCCTGATGCGGGAGCTGAAAGCCATGGGCGCGGCCAATCCGCTTACCGCGCGCTCCAGGAAGCCGCTGCGACGCGACACGCTCGCCCGCGCCGCCGCCATCTACGCGGAGCAATTCAGCGAGCCGGACGGCAGGGTGCGCGCGACGTTCGAAATCCTCTACCTTTGCGGATGGGCGCCGCATGAGAGCCAGCAGAAGCCTCTCAAGCCGGGCTCCGCCACCGCGCGGCTCGCCGATGCGCTCGGTACGAAGGAGCTTCCCGCCGGCGATAAGGCGGGCTTTCAGAGAGGGGGAGGCTAATCTTACTGAGTGGCAAAGCCGCAGCCTCTGAAGCAGGCCGCCCGGCACCGTTCGGTGCTACGCCAATCCGAGCCGCGCATTGCTCGACTCCTTCGCGTTTTCAATGGCTTACAAGTATTAAAGTTTCAGCAAGAGGGGTTGATGTAGAATACAAGCTAAATGAGAAGCAACTCCAGCCGGCGAAGTGGCCCTAAGAGCTGTGGTTAACTAAGAGCTAATGCAAGCAGGCAAAACAGCGGGTAGCTTCGGGCGGTATCATGAGATGGGCTGACGACGGCATTTTCCTGAGCGGGCGCCCGCATGGCGAGACGAGCGTCATCGCCAACATTTTCACACGCGCCAATGGCCGCACGCACGGGCTTGTAAAGGGCGGACGGTCCCGGCGCATCCGGCCGCTCCTGCAAACCGGCAATGGCCTGAAGGTGGAATGGCGTGCCCGCCTCGAAGGCCAGCTCGGCGTTTACACCGTTGAGCTTACCGAGCCTACCGCCGCGCGCATCCTCGACGACCAGCTTGCGCTTGCGGGCGTGAACGCTGTCGCGGCGCTGCTACAGGTGCTGCCCGAGCGCGACCCGCATCCGAAGCTGTTCGATGCCGTGAATGAGTGTCTGGCATTGGCGGACAGTGCCGCGTTCCCCGCTTCGATCGCCCGCTTCGAGCTGAGGCTGCTGGACGAGCTTGGCTTCGGCCTCGATCTTTCCAAATGCGCGGCGACGGGCTGCGCCAATGACCTCGTTTATGTCTCGCCAAGGTCCGGGCAAGCCGTGAGCCAAGCCGCAGGCGAACCGTACAGGGACAAACTTTTGCCACTGCCGGCCTTCTTACTAGAAAGCTGTGCGTCCAGCCTGCCGGCTGGGCGCGATATCGCGCAGGGCCTTGCCATGACCGGTTATTTCCTGAACGCTCATGTTTTCGCAGAAACCGGCAAGGCGATGTCCAGGGCGCGGGAGGAATTTGCAAGACTGCTCGAAAAGGCGCAAACTTAGCCTTAGGGTTCGTCCGGAAATAAGTGCGTCATATGGCGCAGGAGTTTTGCCCGCCTGCTGCGGCGCAAAAAAAACAAGCCAGATGGCGTAGTTATTTCCGAACGAACCCTAAGCTAGCCGTTGCGGGATTTTTCGTGTAGGTAGGCAATAGCGTTGTGCGCACGTTTTAGTTTGCAAAAGTGCATTAGTTTGGCCATTTAGCTGAGCTGTTTGGAGTAGGGCCGTCCGCAGGGGCACGGTGAAGAGGTTGCACCAGCGTACCGGGCGGCCGGGACGCCGGGCAAGTTAAGACCTTGCCTATCGCGTAGCATGGAAAGGGTTGCTGTGAATCTGTTTGACGCCATAGGATCGCTGGATCCCGATATTATAAAGCAATATATGCTCGATCATAAAGATTTGGCCGGCCCCATACTCGGCATAATAGCGTTCGGCGAATCTTTGGTCCTCGTTGGCCTTTTCTTTCCAGCAACGATCATCATGGTTCTTGCCGGCGCTCTCATTAGCGACGGCCAACTCGATAAAGTGTCCGTAATAGGCTGGTCCATCGTGGGCGCCGTGGCGGGCGATTTCGTAACCTATTGGATCGGACGCTGGATCGGGCCCGGCGTTGTGCATCACTGGCCTCTCAACCGCGACAAGACGGCTGTCGCCCGGGCACGGCTCTTCTTCCGGAAATACGGTTTCCTATCCATCTTCTTCGGCCGCTTTCTTGGGCCGGTCCGCCCCACGATCCCGCTGGTGGGCGGCATCATGCGCATGCCCCACCTGACATTTCAGCTTGCGAACGTGACATCGGCGATCGTTTGGGTGCCGTTCATGCTCTTTTGGGGCTACATCATAGGGAAAGCCTTTGGGGATTTAAGCACCCTGACAATGGGGCATTGGGTCGCGCTGATCGCGGCGCTTGTGGCTGTGATGGTGGGCTTGACCACGGCAGTTGTAAGAATGGGAGGAAAGAGCGCGAAGGAGAGGCGGCAGGAGGAGCAGCAGCGCCGGACGGAATGGCATGTGCATCACCCGAAGCTGGCTCCCGCGCCGGTAAGAAGCCATGACCGTCAAGAACGCCGAAGGGAAGTTGATCGATACGAGGGGGCTTAGATGCCCGCTGCCTGCTTTGAAAATCCGTATGCTGATGCGCGAGGTTGCCGCTGGAACCGAGGTGCCGGTGCTGGCCACCGATCCCGGCACCGAGCAGGATCTCAGAGATTATTGCGAGGCTACCGGGTGTACGTTCATTTCCGCCGGATACCTTGAGGGCGGCGTTCTTCGCGCTGTCATTCGCAAAAACTGACGTCCGGCCCCAAGCGCGCGATCAGGTCGGCCTTCGCTTGGGCAAGAAGCGCTGCATCCGTCGATCTGAGCACAAGATGGGTGCCGTAGCGGCCCTCCTCGAAAAAGGGATAGCTGCCCATCGCGACGCCGGGGAATGCACGCTGGCACTCGGCAAGCGGGACGGCAACCCTGCCTTCGGGCGCATCCACGCGGACGCTTTCCGAAAGAAGCTTCGCACCGGTCTTGAGGCGTGGGCTGACCGCAAGCAGCATGGCCTGCATGATGGCGGGCACGCCAGCCATGACAATCACATTGCCAATCATGAAGCCTGGCGCCTTGGAAACGGAATTCTCGATCAGCGCCGCGCCGGCTGGGATGCGCGCCATGCGCAGGCGGGTTGGGGTGAGGTCGGTTTCGGCATAGCGCTCGCGCATGAGTGCGACGGCCCGCGGATCGACATCGATGGAGACGCCAAAGGCATGCGCGATGCAATCGGCCGTGATGTCGTCATGGGTCGGACCGATGCCACCTGTGGTGAACACATAGGTGTAGGCAATGCGCAAGGCATTCACGGCAGCAATTATCGCCGTTTCGTCGTCGGCGACAATGCGCACTTCCCTGAGACGGATGCCGATTTCGGTGCAGTGACCGGCGACGAAGCCGATATTCTTATCCTTCGTGCGGCCCGAGAGAATCTCGTCGCCGATCACAAGGAGGGCCGCTGTTACTTCATCGCGGGGGGAGTTGAGACTTTGCACCATAGCTGCCATATTCAAGCTCTAGAAAAGTTGACGCGCCGTGCATACTATCCAACTACAGGCGCGCGCAATACAAGTGGTAACCCCAAATAGGCGCGCCAGGCGCTCATCTCAACGCCATGCATGGATCTAATTATGGCGCGCCGCTCAGGCTCGCGAACGAAGGCAAGATCACGCTTTACGGGCCGGAAGGCTTCGAAGGCATGCGCCGGGCTGGGTATCTTGCGGCCGAAGCCCTCGATCTCGCCGCCGAGCATGTGCGCCCGGGCGTCACGACGGAGTTCATCGACCAGCTTGTGTTCGAATTCGGGATGCGGAATGGGGCCGTGCCCGCAACCCTGAACTACCGCGGCTATCCCAAATCCTGCTGCACTTCTCTCAACCATGTGGTTTGCCACGGAATCCCGGGCACGCGCGCGCTCATCGAAGGCGATATCCTCAATGTGGACGTCACCTTCATCGTCGATGGCTGGCACGGCGACACGAGCCGCATGTACGGCGTGGGCCGTATCTCGCGCAAGGCCGAGCGGCTGATCGAGGTTACGCATGAAGCGATGATGCGCGGCATTGCCGCCGTTAGGCCCGGCGCGACCGTGGGCGATATCGGCCACGCGATCCAGAGATTTGCGGAAGGCGAGCGCTGCAGCGTCGTCCGCGATTTCTGCGGCCACGGCGTCGGCCGCGTTTTCCACGACAAACCGAACATCCTGCATTATGGCACGCCAGGCGAAGGCCCTATGCTTGAGCCGGGGATGATTTTCACCGTCGAACCTATGATCAATCTAGGCAAGGCGCACGTAAAAATGCTTTCGGACGGCTGGACGGCGGTCACACGGGACCGCTCGCTTTCGGCGCAATTCGAGCATACGGTGGGCGTCACACCAACGGGCGTCGAGATTTTCACCTTTAGCCCGCGCGGATGGCACAAGCCCCCTTATCCGTCTCAATTGTAGCTTCCCTTTTTATAGAGATTGTCATAAATATTGAAGATACCGGCCGCTAGGCTGGGAGATGTTGTTTTGCGTTAAAACCGGTTTTGCCATGGCGGATAGCTTTGAAGAGAGCCCGTTGGGTGAGCTGTTGGCGCTTGAAGCAGGGGCCAACGTTCCGCTCCCGCAGCCGCCAAGGCCCATTCCGCACTATTGGGGCCACCGCGACCGGCTTCGCAAGCGCTTCCGGGAGGGCGGCGCGGAGGCGCTACCCGACTACGAGCTGATGGAGCTGATCCTGTTCAGAGGGATCCCCCGCCGCGACGTGAAACCGCTGGCCAAGGAGATTTTGGCAAGGTTCGGCTCGTTCGCGGAGGCCGTGGCGGCCGCGCCTGAGCGGCTGATGGAGATCGAAGGCGTAACCGAGACGGTGGTGACCGAGATCAAGATCGTGCAGGCGGCTGCGTTGAGAACCTCGCAAAGCGAAGTGAAAAAGCGCCCCGTACTGGCGGCCATGTCGACGGTGCTAGCCTATCTGCGCTCGGCGATGGCATTCGAGGACCGCGAGCAATTCCGTATCCTATTCCTCGACCGGCGTAACAAGCTGATTTCGGACGAAGTGCAAACGCGCGGCACCATCGATCACACGCCGGTCTACACGCGCGAAGTGCTGAAGCGCGCGCTTGAGCTTTCGGCCTCGGCGATCATCCTCGCCCATAACCATCCTTCCGGCGATCCCACGCCTTCGAAGGCCGATATCGAAATGACAAAGCAAATCATCGACGTGGCAACGAAGCTCGGCGTAACCGTGCACGATCACATCATCCTGGGCCGCGACGGGCATCTCAGCATGAAAACCGCGGGGATTCTTTGACCGCGTCGCGATAACGCAGAAGTGTCCCGTCTCCGGATTGCTGCCACGGTTGCCACCCGCGCGCGAAGGCACCCCAGACGAGTTGGCGCCATGGCTTGGATCGGGTGCGCAACCGCCGGTTACGGTGCAGCGCCGATTGCGATTGTAATGACGTCGCGATAAATGCCCGCGCGCTGGCCCGCGATGGAGCCAATCTGCACATCGATGGGAATGGCGATGCCGGAACTTCGCGTCGCCGGGGGCCAAAGCGACAGCACCTGCCGTTGCGAAAGACTGACGGGCGCCATCTTGTTAATGGCAATCGTATACGGCACCTGCCATATGCCCTCGGCCAGCGCTTGCTTATCGGTTGGTTTCATAACCCCGGCGTTATCGGAGCTCACGAAGAGGCGGAACCCCTGATTGGCGTAAGCCTGCAGTTGCACCGTGCGCACAGCACCCTGGACGAAGTCTCCAAAGTTGAGCGTGGTTTTGCGCCCGCCGCCAGCAATCGCAACCGTCATCTGAGAGTTGACGCCGATCGCAACACCAAGCGCGGCAACCGGAATTTGCGCCCGCGTGTACTGGCCGCCACCGCCAGCGCTTTGGTATACACCAAGATAGAGCGTGCCGGTGTAGATCCCAGGCGGCACCACTTGCCCTTCGCTGACGGTCAACGCCGCTCTCACCGCATAGGTTTGCTTAGCGCCGACCGTGAAGTAGGCGGCGTTGGCCGGTCCTGGCAGCACGGACGGCGGAGATACAGCGTTCTGCGTCAGCGGGCCGTTGGCGCCTGCGATCTGGTAGTTGAGCTGCCCGCCCGGCCCGCTCGCCTGCGCCGCTCCCGGCGTGAAGAAAGCGAATGCAGCGTCGCACGGCTTGGTGTCCGCGTTCTTGAGCGTGAAGGAGATCGCGGCCGGCGAAGCACCGGCTTCGAAGGGATTATAGGTCAGTGGCTGCTGCATAACGGCGCCAAGGAGACTGAGCTGGCAAGCCTGGCCCGCAGCGCCGGAGAAGGCCAGATACGCCAAGACGGCCGCTAGTACGCCCAGCGGGAAATCGCGCCCCGTTTGCGGCTGGCGCTGACAGGATTTCCGGCGGATCAGGCGTACTAGCAAACTAATTGAATCTAGTACAGCTGATCGGCCGGAAGTTCGCGTGGCGGCGCGAGCGGCATGCGGGTGCGAACTTGCCGCCGGCTGTACTAGTCTCGCAATGCTACGCATCATTGCTTCGCCTCCGCCATTTGCAGTCCGCCGGCCGGCTTCAACACACCGGCATTGTGGAGACCCTTCACGCCCTCGGGGATATTGACGGTAAAGCGCGTGGGTTCCGGCTCGGTTGGCATCTCCACGATCCAGCGGCCGGGCGCGAGACCTTGCGCACCGAAGCGGCCGCTGCGGTTGGTGAACAATTCCACTTTGCGGCCGTTCGGCTTATCCGCTTCGCGGGCGGTACCGGCCAGCAAGGCAATCGGCTCGCCGCTGGCGTCCAGAAGCGTGCCCATCGCCGTGACGGTATAATCGGAGCCAACTTGCAGGGCGTATCCGGCTTTGTAGGGAGCGTTGATATCGTAAGTTGCGCTACCCAGGTCGTAGCCGGTGGGTGCGCCCGGCGCATCGTAGGGCAGGCGCGTCTGTTTGTATGCCGCGAGGTTCGGCACGACGGCCGCTCCCAGCATATCGGTTTCGGCGACGGTAGCATTTGCATCCCCGATCACGACCGGGCTGCCTTCGAGGCTCTTATGTGGCGTGACGAGCGCAAACCCGTTGGTGACCGGGCGGCCTACACCCCAGGCGCCATCCGCATAGACCAGGCTTGAGGCCACGCTGACGGATGTGCGCTCTTCGGTGCTTGTTAAGCTCGAAACGCCGTCGTAGCCGATGCCGGCCAGCCCAGCCGAATGGCTGACCGAAACGTCGGCGCGGTTGGCAACGTAGGAAACCGAGCCGCTGACCGCGTCTTGGTTGTCCGGTTGCACCGTGGCATCGGCAGATGCGGTCCAGGAGCCGGCTCCCTGCGTCTCGCTGGTGCGGGTGGCGGAAACCTCTCCGGTCTGGCTGCGGCTATCGTAGCTCGACAGCACTCTTGTGCGGGCATCGGGCGTCCATGCCAGCCGGACAAGGGCCCGGAAGCCGTTTTGGTTATAGATGCCGGAGGTTTCCGCCGCTTGGTCCTGGCCGTAGCCCAAGGACAACGAGCCCATGACATCGGGCGCCAGCTGTTTTGCGAGGGTGAAATCCGCCTCCCAGCGGTTGCCCGTATCCGCCGTAGCGCTCTGCTTGTCCAGGAGAAAGAGGGAGAAGGAGAGGCCGGCCGTCACATCGTAGGGCAATTTCTGCGAATAGCTCGCCGAGACGGACGTATTGTAGGAGACGGGGTTGGAGAAGCTGCCAACGGTCGTATAATCTTGGCTCCGGTAGGCGCCAAGCAGACGGAAGGTGGATTTATAGCCGAATAAATCGAGCCGGTCGTAACCGTAGCCGAGCTGGATCGCATAGCCCGCGGCGCCGCTATAGGCCGTACTGGCCGAGAGCTCGCCTGTGAAGAGGCCAGCGACGGTCTGCGTTGCAAATCCAGCGCCGGCCATCGTGACACTTTCGTCGGCTTGCGCATTGAAGTCGACGGTGAGCGCCGTGGTAACGCCGGTTCGATAGTAGCCGGTAACGGCGGGTTGATCGAAAAAATATTCCCGCTGCTGAAAAACGCTGTTGCTCTTGCTGACGACGGTCACGTTCGGGGGAGCCCCATTGCCAGGGGTGCCAGCTTGCTGAACGGCACCCTGATCGTAGGATTTGATGCCGGCGTTGAAAGACCACTCGCTGAGGCCGGGCGCGAGCAATTCGTTGCCGGAAAAGGCATTGAACTCCAAGGTCCGGCGCGCACCGGTATCGTCCTCGATAACCAGCTTCACATTGTTCGCGCCGGCCCGCAGCGGGATATCCGAAAGATTGTAGTTTCCTGGGGCAAGCTTGATATGCCGGAACAGCACGTCATCGATGATAATGTCGACGCTAGACGGACGCTCGATGCTGAACGAATGCGAACCCGCCGGCCGGATGGTCTTGCCGGGCTGAAGCTGGGCGTAGGATTGCTGGACGGATAGGCCCAGCAAGTCCGGGACCGTCTGGAAACCGGCATAATCCGGCGCGATATCGCCGAAGCGAATCCGGGTCGCCTCCTCGGGAAGATCGTAGACGAGGCGCGTTCCGTGCCGGTAGAAGACGTAATCCTGGTAGTAGGTCTCAGTCAAACCGGCGGGTGTGCCGGCGTATAGCGAGGCCTCGCCTTCGATCACCACGCCCCGGAACCTCACGGCGCCATCGAAATCCGCCGTGGTGACATCGAGGCCCGTACCGCCGCTGCTGGCCTGGCTCACATAGGAAGCCGTCGCGCGCATGTTGAGATAACCGCTGACCTCGGCGGGCCGCTCCAGCACGTCGCTGGCCACCTCGCCTCTGTTTTCGAAGCTCAGATTTTGGGTTGCGCGCTGTTCCAGAGCCGGCACAACCTGCAACTCGATGGCCAGGGGATCGTAGCGAAGGTCGATGCCGCGCTGTTTGACGGCCTCCAGCGGCAGATAGGAAGGTGGCTCTTGCCCGAGCGGCTCTGGCGCGGCCGCTTCCTGGGGCTGCGACGCCAGGTGCAGCACGGACGAGGTTGCCGCACCTGGCGCCTTCTTGCCCGCCACCGTCGTGCCGCCGCCCGCAACTTGCGGGGCGTCTTGCACTGGCACGGCAAGGGCGGCGGTCAAAACTTCCGGCTTGACGATCTTGCCGAGATAGGTCTTCAGCAGCTTCGCGTCGGCGAACAGCTTGCCGTCAGGCGTGATCTTGAGCGCGACATTTCCGAGAATGGCTCCGTCGGCTTTCAGCGGAACCTCGATTTCGATCGTCCGGTTGGTTGGATTGAGCTTAATGGCGGGCTGCTGATTTTCCGGCGCGGCGGCCGGCGCGGCCGGGGCGGCTGGGACGGCCGGGCTGGCAGGTGTGGCGGAGCCTGCCGAACCCCCGCCACTGGCGAGGCTAAGCGCTGGCGTGGCACTCAAAAGCCCCGCTGCCACGGCGCCCGCCGCATAAAGAAATGTCTTTCTCGCCGGCACGTTCGCCCCACACTAGTCGATTACTGAAACAATGCTTGAAAGACGGACGGGTGGGAGTGCCGCGGCCTTACCGCGGCACACGGCGTCTATTTCGCTGTTTTGGGCGTATAGTTCAGCGTTGCCTGGATCTTGCCCGCGCCCTCCGGGACGTCGGTGGGAACGAAAAACCGGCGCTTTTTACCGGGCAGCACGACCCCAAATCCGAGCGTCTCCCCCAACTCATTGGGATGGATGGTCTTGCGCCAGCTCCCGCTTTCGAGAACTATCCCGGCGTCGCTGAAATAGGAATACATCGCGGAAGGGTTCTCCACCGTGACCGCTATCCCGCGCTTGCCGTTCTCCGTGCCCGGCTCGGCGCTCACGAGCTTCATCCCGGATTGCCCGCCGGCGGGCGCCACGCTGACGAGCACGCCGAAATTGAAGACGATTTGTACGCCGTTCTCGCCCTCCTTGCGCTTCACGGGAAGCTGGTTCACCGAAAACATGTAGGTCTGGCTTTTCTGGATGCCCGGCTCGCCGGTCCACTGAATCCGGAAGGTCTGCGTCGCGCCGGCCGGCACCACGGCCTGCGGGGGGAACACCAGGAACTCATCGCCAGCAGCGGATTCGGCGTTTTTGCCCTCGACTGAAATGTCGAGCTTATGGAACACCACCTCAACCGGCATGGGCGCGGCGCCGTCATTAACGATTTGGATCGTTGCATGCGCATGAGAGCCGACGGACACCATGTCCACCGCAAGCGGCTGTACGTTCAAGGCAAGCGCGGATGTGAGAGGGGCCAATGAAACCAATGCGGCAGCGGCGAGCCGTGCCCGCGACAGAAGTGTGCAAATCATGATTTTTCCTCGTCCGGTTTTATTCGAAGTCAAAGCGGCCTGTGCGACCGCAACTGCTCCCCCCCTTGCTAAAAGCAAACTGGGAGCAGCGAGGCGCTGCGCGCCTGTCCTTGCCAGGAAAGCGGCCGGCCCCAAGAACCGGCCGCTTGAGCAATCCTAAGCGGGATTGATGGTGAGCTGCAGCGTATCTTGGTAGACGCCGGTCCCATGAGTTGTAGAATCCGAACTGACGCTGAATCCAACGGATACATTCGCTGCGCCGTATCCAGCCGTATAACTGCTCGGCGTGACTGTAATGCTGCCGATTTGGGCGCCAGGACTCCCATTCGTTTGGACAAACGAAGAGGTGGGATTCGCATCGCCACCGGCTAAGCCCGCATTGTAATTTATTGGAGTGTTGCCCGATGACGTGAGAGCGCCGTTCACGGTTGTCAGAGAAAAGGCGCAGGCATGATTGGTGCTGACGGGAATATCAACCCATCCGGCAACACCCTTCAGGTGCCCGTTCGAGTCAGCAAAGTTGCTATTATAAGTGAAAGACGCGCCGACTGAATTGTAACTCACGTTGTCTGCTGCTCCAGTACCGACATCGTAGGCCGTGGGCGAGCCTATGGTGCAAGTCGTTCCAACGTTGCCGCTGATCTGGATGTTGTAGTTCTGCGCGTTCGCGCCCGAGGCGAGAGCCAGCGCGGATGTGGCGCAGGCAAGTACAAGCAGTTTCTTCATAGTACTCTCCTTATTGCAACGTAACTAACTTCTACGTCTGGCATTTAAAGTGCCTAATGAATGCTGCATTCCAAGACGCAATTCTTGGTCGTTCCCCGGAGCGGCATTCGCTCTGAAGGCTTTCGATCTGGCAGTGGATTAAACGATTAGCGGCTTCTATCCAGGCGCGCCGTGCACGCCCGGCGCTCCCTCTCCTGGCGGAGGGAGAGGGTAAGGGGATACCCTCGATCCCGATGCCGTTGGGTGGGCAACACCCTGCTGCTGGGCGCGGTGCGTATTGGGGCGGGCACGGGACGCGGCACCAGCTATTCTTCCAAGCCTTGCCATGCTTTGCACCATTGTAATGCGTTGATTAGTATCGCTTTTATTCATAATTTTACACTCAGGAAAACTGTTAGCCGGTCGCTGTAGTGGCCGGCCATCAACTGGCCTTGCGCGCCGTTCCAGGAAACCTGGGTTACCGCTTGCTGGCCGATGGCGATCTTCGCGCCAGAGTCTGTAAGCTTGCAGGTGATCGCGGCGCCCTGCCGGATCGACGCACTATTGCAGGTGTCGTCGATGGCCCCGCCGAGCGTCAGCGGGATGTGGATGTGGACGTCGTAGGGAACCTCGATCTTTGCCTGCGGCGCGCTGGCAGGCGCATCGACGAGCCGCATGGCCCCGTTCTGGGATTGCATCGTGTATTGGAAGGGGGCGTTGCAATCGACGGTAAAAGTCGCCGCCGAGGAGCCGGCTTTGCTCGGATCGCCCGCGTCGATTGGCAAAGACGTCACGCTATTCGCGCAATACGTCCTAATACTGCCGGTTACTTCGATTTGAACCTTGTCTCCCGCTCCGGGGAGCGAAAAGGCAGGCCAGCAAACTCCGCCGAGCGCCGCGGCAACGGCCGCAGCTCTCGCGCAAACGCGCCAGTGCAACATTACTCTACCCCACACGCACTACATATTTACTAGGTACTAGATTACCTGGTACTCGGCATCCCTGCCTCTAGCGGGAACGCCGTCAACTTAAGCCCATCTAGCTAACACGTCAGGTTGTGCAGCGAAACACCTATTCCATTTTATATAAGATATAGGCCGTTTTTAGTTGTTCCGGTGCAACAGCTCAATCACTGCGAGCAGATAGCGGTTCCAGCTAACCTGTTGAAACAGCGGGTATTTCGCTAAAATGAGCCGGAAACCGATTTTGCAATCTCCGCGTGCGCGTAGCTGTGGCCGGATGTGGATAACGGGGATCGCAGCCAGCCATCGAGCGGTGCTTGTGGCCAATCATCCGCACGCAATCTATGATTGCAGTACGCGCGAACCAACAGCGATGGCGGCCGGATTGGGCCCGCTTATTGCGGCAGCGAAGTCTCGACGAAGGCAACGGCGGCCTCACGGTTCACAAAACCGAAGCCCGCCTCGTCCCTGGCCGCCCCTGGGACGGCGGTGGCGGTATCCTGCAGCGCCGCCCGGATCTCGACGGGGCCGGCTTTAGGGCGCTTTTCGAGCAGGCAAGCAACCACCCCGCTGACTTCAGCGGCGGCGAAGGAGGTCCCCGATTCCAGTCCGTAAGTATTGCCGGCCTGGGCGGTAAGCACATCGACGCCGCGCGCGGATACGGAAATGTATTTGCCGCGGTTGGCGGCGCTGTAAATCTGCCGCTTCCCGTTCGTCGCGGTAACCGCAATAACTTCGGGATAAGCCGCGGGGTAAAGCGGCGGAGAGCTTGGACCCGCATTCCCGGCCGCGGCGACAAGCGCGATGCCCTTGCGATATGCGGCCGCGGCGACCCGCTCGATCACAGGATCGGCGGGGCCGGCGAAGCTCAAATTCATGACCTGCGCGCCCGTTTGGGCGGCCCAATTCATCGACAGCGCAACCTCATCGGTGGTGGCGGCGATCTCGTGCTCTTCGCTGGTGAAGGAAAAGGCTTTGGCAGATAGAAGCGAGGCTCCTTCCGCCGTGCCATGGAGCTTGCTGTGACCGGCAATCAGGCTGGCCACGGCGGTTCCATGATTTTCGGGCTTGCAAGGGCCAGACCCAGGCTGAACCGCGTCGAAAGTGGACGCAACGGCCCCCCGCAACTCGTCGTGGCCGGCCTCTATGCACGTGTCGATAATCGCGAGCTTCACCCCCGCCCCCGTTGGCGGCTGCTTGCGGGGCGGTTGCGCGAATGCCGCACCTTCGGCGGGAGAAGTCCGCTTTTCCGCGGGCGGCCCTTGTACCGGCGTATAGATATAGTTCGGTTGCACGGTCAGCACGCGGCCATCTTGCAGGAGCGCTGTAAGCAGTCCGGCCAAGTTCTGGCCAGGCCTCAGGGTTAGACGCCAAATCCGCACGCCGGCGAGTTCGATGAAGCCAACGTCCGCGATCTCGACCCCGTACTCCCGCGCCAGGCTGTCCTTGACGCTATCGGGCGTTTCGCCGCTCACCTCGGCCAAAAGCTCCCTCGGCCGGTGCCGCTTGTTGGCGAGCAAAGCGGCGGCAACCTGGGCGGGATTTTGTCCGGGAGCGCCTGTGAAGCGGGGTGCTATCGGCGGCCGGCCGGCACCTCCGGCCCCCATGATCGTGAACACGGTGCCGGTTGCGACTGCGCCAGGAACGATAACTGGCTCCGCCGGCCCGCCCTGAGGACGGCGTGGAAAAGGCGGCCGGTCTCCGCCACCGATGCGCGGCGGGGTACCAACAGGCTCCCTGCGCCCTGTGACAATGGTGCGGCTGCCTCCCCTCCGGTCCCTATACAGGAAGCGTTTGGAAGTTCCCCGGGGCCGCGCGCCATACGCCCGGGACCGCCCGCCGAAGCGGCCAGCTCCCCGGCCGGAAAGGCGAAAAAATACGCAAAGGGCGAGGGAATGAGGGGCCAACGCTTTCATTCCGGAAAGAGGCGCTGCTTGCGCGGTTTCCGGTTCTAAGCTGAAAAGCGCCACGATAAACGCTAGCGCAATGCAGCCGCAAGTCACTCTTGGCGCCATGGAAGTCGAGCCTTTAGCGGAAATAGTATTATTTCTCAGGCAAGATCAGCTTGACCGGGCCTGACGCTTGCAGCTTTGCGAAAGCCCGATCCTTCGCCTCAACACTATCATTGCGCAAGGCCAGGCGGTAGAGCATATCCGCGTTCGGCCCATCGGCGATAACCGTGCCGGAATCGTCGAGCGCCTTGCCGATCTCAGCGATGGTGGCAGTGTCCCAGAACGAGACGATGAACGCGGTACGCTTTGCGCTTACCGGTTCTTGCGGGCCAGATGCGATGTGGAACTTTGCAGGTGTACTATCGCCGCCCGCCAGGTAGGCAATCGCGCCTGCCTCGACAACGCAGATCGCCACGGCGGCAGCCGCCAGGACCTGCCATTGCGGCGCCGAAAGCCCTATCAAAAAGCTGGAAACGTTGTCTTTGAGACCGGCGATCCGCCCCGCGAGCCATAGACGCGTCTTTCTTTCATGTTCAACCGATTCTTGGATGCGCGTCCATAGCATCGAAGACGGCTCGCCCGCGGCTTCGTTAAGCTCGGCGATAGCTTCCGCCTCATGCTTGGCTTCCTCGATCAGTTTCGCGAACTCTTTGTCCCGATAGGCCAGTTCCTCGATTTGGCGTACCTCCGCCTCTTCGAGCTTTCCCGCAACGTACCAGGGCACGAGCAGAGACGCTTCCTCCAGGCCGGGGAAATCGCCATCATCTTCCGTAGCTAAAGGCATCTGTCCGATCTCCGGCCGCTAGAAGCATCTCTTTGAGTTTCTTCCGGGCGTAGAACATGCGCGTCTTGACCGTGGCTTCAGGGATGCCAAGGATTTCGCCCACCTCTTTCACGGACTTCTCGTGATAATAAACGAGGTCGACGATTTCCCGGTGCTCCTCGGATAGTTTTGTCAAGCATTCCCGCATGTAGTTTCCCGTACTGGATTCCATCGCTGCCGTCTCCGGGTCCGGTTCGGCGCGCGCCGGCAAGTCATGCTCGGTCAGGCTCCTGCGCCTGCGTCTCGTATCCAGAGCCTTGTACCTTGCAATGGATAAAATCCAGGTTGAAACCGAAGACCGTGCCTCGAAGCGGCTTGCGCTTTTCCAGACCTCTAAGAATACATCGTGCATAAGGTCCTCCGCAGCAGCTCTATCCGCCGTGAGCCTGAAGAGAAATTTAAACGTCCGGCTGCTATGCCGGGTGTAAAGCGTTTCAAGAGCGCGCTTGTCCCCGCTAGCGATCCGTTTAACCGCCTCCAGGTCGGGAAGCCCTTCCGCCATCTGTTCCTTTCGAAGATTAGCCGGGTTGCGGGCAAAAAAGGTTCACACAATTTGTTACGCTTGCAAAAATACAAGCGCAAGCCGGCGCGTCTCATCCTACCTGCATCTTGACGTGCAAACATGAAACGCAGGTAAATGGCCTCTGAAGGCATTGCAAGCCAGATGAGGCGATCCAGGGACCCAATTGTGAACGCTTTGTGACACCGATGCCGCAGCGCCGCCTCTAGTACTGCCGGCGGCGGCGTAGCCGTGAACTTGACGCGATTGAAGACGCGCTTGTCTCTCCACCGGTCCAGCCGGGCAGGTAAGTGTCCATTAGCTGAAAACGGCTCTCGCGGGCCAGTGCCGGCGCCGGCGATCGAACTTAGCCTGCGCGCCGGGCCATATTTTTCGGAGCAATATCTTGATGCGCCGGTTGACCAGCATAGGCGGCATTGCAAAGGCTCGCATTGACCGCGAAGCCATCGTGGAAGTCTCATCAAGCCTGGCAAGCCGCACGCCCGCGATCTCCGTTCGATGCCGCGCGCTGCACTCTCCGAATCTGGCTCGATATTCCCGCTAACAGGGCTGTTCTGGCGGCTCATACCAGCGGCCTAAAGTTTTGACCGCTGTAGCGTCATTCCCGCGAAGGAGCGTGTGAAAAAATCGCCGGCACCCATTGCTGTCATGGCCGGGCTTGACCCACGCCTGTCCGGTTCGTTTTTACAAGCATTGGAATCCCATCTGTCTGTCATTCGGTGGCGTTTCAATGACGTCTCCAAGTAATCGATCAAGCATCTTGAGGTGCATGAGGTTTGATCGTACTAATCGTGTGAAGGCTAGCAGCGTCAATCCAGTTCTTTGTGCGGCATGAGCTAGCCTTAGCAGCAGATAAGCGATGAGGGCGACCGCAACCTGGATGC
>JBKQNN010000453.1:0-13170 GCA_052145975.1 Rhodomicrobium sp.
AACGCGGCCGTCACCGAGGATGGCGGCGAGATCGGCCGGGCGCAGGCGCTGCAGGCCCGGGCGGCGCGGTGTGCGATGACGGTGGACCTGAACCCGGTGCTGCTCAAGCCGCAAAGCGAGGTTGGCGCGCAGATCGTGGTGCAGGGCAAGGTGATCGGGTCGGCCCGCGCGCGGGAGTTCCAGGACAGGAAGCGCGCGCTGATGCCGGCGGTGCTCGAAAGCTTCGAGCGGCTGCGCGCCGCGCACGACCTCGTTTTCGTGGAGGGCGCCGGCAGCGCGTCGGAGATCAATCTGCGCGCCAACGACATCGCGAATATGGGCTTCGCGCAGGCGGCGGGGCTGCCGGTGGTGCTGGTGGGCGATATCGACCGGGGCGGGGTGATCGCAAGCCTCGTGGGCACGAAGCACGTGCTGGCGCCAGCCGACGCGGCGCTGATCGAGGGCTTTATCGTCAATAAGATGCGCGGCGACCCAAGCCTGTTCGCGGACGGCATGGCGGCAATCGCACAGATGACCGGCTGGCGCGCGCTGGGGCTCGTGCCGCATTTCCCAGGCGCAAGCCGGCTGCCGGCGGAGGATGCACTGGCGTTACGCCCCTCACCCTGTCCCTCTCCCCATGGGAGAGGGAACGCCCTCTCGACGGGCACACCCGGACCCCCTCTCCCATGGGGAGAGGGCTGGGGTGAGGGGCGCGAGCTTCGTATTGCGGTCCCCCTCCTCCCCTTCATCTCCAACTTCGACGACCTCGACCCGTTGCGCCTGGAACCCGGCGTGAGCGTCGAGATGATCCCGCGCGGGCTGCCGCTCCCCGCCGGCGCCGATGTTGTGCTCCTGCCCGGCTCGAAGGCCACCATCGCGGACCTCGAAACATTCCGCGCCGAGGGCTGGGACATCGATCTGGCGGGCCACGTCCGGCGCGGCGGGCGCGTGCTCGGGCTTTGCGGCGGCTTTCAGATGCTGGGCGCCAAGATTTCCGATCCGGACGGCATCGAAGGCCCGCCGCGCAGCGTTGCCGGCCTTGGCTATCTCGATTTCGCGACGGCGCTCACGGGCGAAAAGACGCTGCGGCGCGTGAGCGGCTCCGCACATGGCGCCCCGTTCGAAGGCTACGAGATGCACGTGGGCGAAAGCACAGGCGAGGCGCTGTCGCGGCCGTTTCTGCACTTCGAGGATGGCCAAGCCGAGGGCGCGTTAAGCGCAGATGGCCGCGTCGCGGGATGCTATGTGCACGGGCTTTTCGCTTCGGACGCTTTCCGCCGGGCTTGGCTCGCGACGTTGGAAAGCGAAGTCCCCCCTCACCCCAGCCCTCTCCCCGAGGGGAGAGGGAGCGCCAGAATTCTCGCTGCGGATAATTCTAGGGTCCTCTCTCCCCGTCCGCACCCGCTTGCGGGTGCGGCAGCAAAAGATGCCAGCTCGCCAAGGCGAGTTGGCGTGGAGAGAGACAGAGTGAGGGGGGACTTCCCCCTTTCCTACAACGCGCTGATCGAGCAGACGCTGGACGAACTGGCGGCCCACCTCGCACAATATATCGACATGGAAGCGCTGCTCAAACTTGCGCGATAAGCGCGGCTGCTGCGATCATAGCGAACATGGCAAGCCAAGCGGCGCGCGTGAGGTCAAGCGCGCGGCGGATATCGCTGGCGTCCGCGTCCGCCCGGCCATCGCCCATATAAGCGTCCAGCACGGCCACGCCGCCATAGCTGCGCGGGCCCGCGAGTTTCAGGCCGAGCGCGCCCGCCATCGCGGCTTCCGGCCAGCCCGCGTTCGGCGAGCGGTGGCGGCGCGCATCGCGGATGACGGCCTTGACCGCGCCGGCCGGGGAAGCCTCGCAGAAGAAAGCGGCGAGAGCAAACAGCGCCGCGGTCAGCCGCGAGGCCGGCAGGTTCACGAGGTCGTCGAGCCGCGCCCCCGCCCAGCCGAAAGCCTCGTGGCGCGGGGTGCTGTGGCCGATCATGCTGTCGGCGGTGTTGATGGCCTTGTAGGCGGCCAGGCCCGGCAGTCCCAGCATAACGAACCACAAAACCGGCGCAACCACGCCGTCGGAGGCATTCTCCGCAAGGCTTTCGATGGCGGCGCGCGACACGCCAGCGCAATCGAGCGTTTCGGGATCGCGGCCCACGATGCGCGAGACGGCGCGCCGTCCGGCTTCGAGCCCTCCCGTTTCGAGCGCCGCGGCCACATCGCGGACATGCGTAAAGAGGCTGCGGCTTGCGAAGAGAGTGCTGGCGGCGATGGCGGTGAGCGCCCAGCCATAAGGCAGCCTGCCCGCCGCCATTTCTATGAGCAGCCCGGTTGCGGAGGCTACGGCGGTTACACAAAGAATGGTCAGCACGCCCGCAAGCTTGCGAGCGAGGCGTGGACTGCTTTCCTTATTGAGCTGCCGCTCGCCAAGGCTTATCAAGGCGCCAATCCAGGTGACAGGATGGCCGGCCTTCCGGAAAACCCAATCGGGGTAGCCGAAGGCGGCGTCGAGCAAGAGAGCGAGCAGGGCAATCGGGAATGTATCTGGCGGCATGAGCGGATCATTAGCAGACGAAATCGATTTGCGCTTCTTCGAGCATGGCGGCCGCCTGGACGTGGCGCGCGAGCTTTACGGCCAGGCGCCGGAGCCGTGGATCGACCTTTCGACCGGCATTAGCCCTTGGGGCTACCCCGTTCCGGCACTGGCGGCCGGGGAACTTCACCGTTTGCCGGATGCGGCAGGATTGCACCGGCTGATCGAAATTGCTCGGAAGGCGTATAAGATTCCGCCAACGGCCGTGGCCGTGCCGCTGCCGGGAACCGATGCGGGCTTAAGCGTGCTGCCCTGGCTTTTCCGCGAGCCGAAACGGGTTGCGGTCTTGGCGCCCTGCTATTCCGGCCATGCTGCTGCCTGGAGTGCCGCCGGGCATTCGGTGAGCGAGATCGGCTCGCTCGACCACGCCGGCGCCGCCGCGATCCTGATCGCGGTCAATCCGAACAACCCCGATGGCCGCTTCATCGATCACGCCAAGCTTGCGGCGTCGCTGCCTCCGCTCAAGCGGCGCGACGGGTTGCTGATCGTCGACGAGGCGTTCGCGGACGCCGATGAAAGCCATTCGATTCTGCCGCATGTGGCGCGGCTCGACTACACGCTCGTCTTGCGGTCCGCGGGCAAATTCTTCGGCGCGGGCGGAGTGCGGCTCGGTTTTGGTATTACCTCGCATCCGGTTGCCGGCCGGCTCAAGGCAGCGCTCGGGGCATGGCCGGTTTCCGCGCAGGCGATTGCGTTCGGGGAGGCAGCTCTCGCCGATGAAGCCTGGGCGGCGATGCAGCGGACGCGCCTTGCCGAAGCCGCGAAGCAACTCGATGCGGTGCTGACGCAAGCCGGCTGCCGGGTGCTTGGTGGAACTGCGCTGTTCAGGCTCGCCGAATACCCCTTAAGCAGAACGCTCTTCGCACATCTCGCCCGGAAAGGCATACTCACCCGGCCTTTCAAGGAGCGTAGCGTCTTGCGCTTCGGGCTGCCTGCCGGGCCGGAGGAACTGGAGCGGCTGCGCGAGGCATTGCAAACGGCGCCAAAGGAATGAGGGATCGGATGAACAATCGGTTGAAACGCGATCGCGAGGCGCGCCAGCGCCGTGGCGATCCAGTGCAAGTTGCACAGCGCGTCCCCTTGCGGCTTCTGGATTGCTTCGCTTCGCTCGCAATGACGGTGCTGGCAGCCGGAATTCTTGCGCTGTCCGCGTCTGCCGCGCTCGCGGACGACATATCGTGCCTGAGCACCACCTTCCGCCTGGTGGGCCCGAACGACAAAGTTTGCGTGAGCGCTTTCGACGATCCGAAAGTACCGGGCGTCGCCTGCCATATCAGCCAGGCGCGGACCGGCGGGCTTGGCGGCTCGCTGGGCCTCTCGGAAGACCCGAGCCGGTTTTCCATCTCTTGCCGCCAAATCGGTCCGATCACGGTGGATATCGGCAGCCTCGCCGATCACGAAAAAGTCTATGCCGAGCACACTTCGGTTTTCTTCAAGCACACCAACGTGTTCAGGATCGTGGATAAAAAGCGCAATACCCTCGTTTACCTCGCGATCAGCGACAAGCTGATCGAAGGCTCGCCGCAAAACGCGATCTCGACCGTGCCAATCATGCCCTGGGCCAGCGCGCACTAAATGGCCGGGCCGAGTTCAAAGCCGGGCCGCCGGTTGTCATACCCGCGCATGCGGGTATCCATATTGCAGCTTGTTCTGCCCGTATTAATTTGGTTTCCCGCCTTCGCGGGAATGACGGCTTGCGCCTCAAGTTCGATTGAAAACGCTCAAGACCCCATGTCCGGCATAGCGGCGCTGCAGGCCGCTACGAAAATCGCGTTTGCCGCGGCACTCTGCTACGGGTGCGCCTCGGATATCAGGCGGCTCAGGATACCGAACGCCGTTTCGCTGATCGTGGTGGCACTTTTCTTTGTCAATCATTGGCTGCAGCCGGCGCCGGCGGGCTTGGCGCAGCACCTTTGGGTTGGCGGGATCGCCTTTCTCGTCACCTTCGGCCTTTACGCGGCGGGCTTCATGGGCGCGGGCGACGTGAAGCTGATCGGCGCGCTCATGCTCTGGGGCGGCGTCAAGGACGGCCCGGATTTCCTGGTTGTCATGGCCCTAATAGGCGGGCTGCTCGCGGGGCTGCTGCTGGCGTTACGAAAGGCGATGGCCGTTTGGCCGGCGGTGAAGCAGTATATCCCTTCGCGGCGGGTGAAGGCGTGGGCGCGGCGAGGGATTTTCCCTTACGGTATAGCGATATGCGTCGCGGGATTGCTGTTTATCCCCTCCTTCTTCGGGCCTTGAGGCGCGGGTTGATTGCTGCACCGCCCATTGGGGTCATCCCGTGCGCGCTGCAGCATGAAATGCTGCTGCGCAGACACGGGATCGCAAGAGGCGCCGGCGTTTGCAAAGATCCCGGATAATACCAAATCCGGTTGAGTAGTTCACGAAGACCCCCTCACCCCAGCCCTCTCCCCAATGGGCGAGGGAGTCCGCTCGCAGCCGTTGAGAAGCCGTCCCCTCGCCCCTTGGGGAGAGGGACAGGGTGAGGGGGTCTTTTGCGGGCGCTATGCGAAGCGATCAACCGCATATGGCATACCGCCTGCGGCGTTTCCGGGATGACGCGAACGATCAGCTCTTACCCGCGCTGGCCTTCCATTCCGCCAGCATCGCCAGATTGGCCTGAATGGAGGGGTTTTTCGGGTCCTGAGCCAGAGCGGTCCTGAGCGTCTGCTCCGCGGCCGCGAAATCGCCCTTCAGCATGTAATGATAGCCAAGGTTGTTGAGGATAGCGGGCGTGCTGCCAACCATCTTTTTCAGCACTTCGTAGGCGCGATCCGCCTCGTCGAACCGCTTGAGATGATCGTAGGAGGCGGCAAGGCCGAGCCAAGCTTCCGCATTGCTGTGCCGCTCTTCGATGGCCTGCCTGAAATAGCGCTCCGACAAGCCGTACTCGCCGTGCCGGAAGTTCTCCTTGGCCTTGTCGATCCAGACCTGCTCGGGGCCGCTGCCAAAGGCCGAGTTTGTGAAGTCGCCGTCCTTCTTGGCATCCCCAAAGGGTGAGTTATCGCCTTCTATGGAACCACAGCCCGCGATACTGAGGGCGGCTACGGCTGCCAGGCATATCGACTTAAAGGTTTTCATGTGCCCCACCTGGTTAATGTGTAACGTGTTGTATGCGGATGATAGCGGGAAGAAGGATCACGATCAGAAGCACCGGGAACACGAAGATGCCCAGGGGCAAGACAAGCTTGGCTGGAAGCGAGTGCGCCCTCTCCTCCGCGCGGACTACGCGCCGCTCGCGCATTTCGTCGCGATAGACGCGCAGCGCATCGGTGACGCTCGTTCCGAGCTGTTCCGTCTGCTCCAGAAGCGATGCCAGCGTTGCGGCTTCTTCCACTTGCGTCCGGCGCGACAGGCTGAAAAGGGCCTGGTGCAGGCTGCTGCCGGCACGGATTTCCACGCTCGCGAGATACAAGTGCGCGCCCAGGATCCGGTGGCTCTTGGCAATCTCGCGGCTCAGCCGGTCGATTGCGGCGCGCGGACCGAGCCCAGCTTCGGCGCAGACGATCATGAGGTCGATGAAATCGGGAAACCCTTCCCGGCATTCCTCGACCAAGCGCTTTTTGCGCACGGTGACGAAACGGCTCGGCACGAGGAAAGCGACCCCGGCCAGGACCGCTGCCGCAACTATGCGCGAGTCGGGCGATGAGGCGGGGAAAAAATAGCCGTATGCGACGTACCCGATGAGCCCGCCAGCCGGAAGCAGGACGGCGCGTAGAGCCTGGTACCAGTAGATGGCGCTTGGGCCGAAGAAGCCGGCGCGCATGAGCTCGCGCCTGATCTTAGAGGTTTCGCCTTGGTCGCGGGCAGCGCCGCGCTCGACGTCGCCCAGCAGGACCGAAGTTGCCGACAGGCTCTGATAATGGAGGGAGCGGGCGTCTTCGAAATGGATCGGACCCAAGGGCTCACCGGCTGCGTCCACGCCGAAGCTGGCGGCTGCCCGCCTTCTAACCGCGACTCTGCCGCGGAGGTAAGAACTTACCCCGATCACCAGGAGAAAAACGGCAGCGAACGTAAATGCCGTGGCCATCGCCACGCGGGCCAGGGACACATCGGGATACTGGATTGCGGAAAAAGCTTCCATCGTCATACGCGGATCCTCACCATCCGGTACATGACGTAATTGCCGAGCACCATCCAAAGTAAAGCCAGAACAAGCGTGAGCTTGGTATAGGGCTCGTTCCAAACGTCGCCATAGTAGTGGGGCGAAAGAAACCAGATCGCCACAAGTAGAAGAATTGGCAGCGCGCTCAAAATCATAGCGGAGAAGCGGCCTTCCGCGGCCAAAGCGTACGCCTTCCTGCGTAGTTTGAAACGCTCGCGAATAACCTTGGATAAGTTGCCGAGCACCTCGGCAAGGTTGCCGCCGGTCTTCGACTGAATGGAGACCGCCAGCGCAAGCAGTCCGAGGTCGGGCTGGCCGACCCGCGCATGAAGGTTGGCCATCGCGGCTTCCAAGTCCAAGCCAAACGTCATCTCCGCCGCGGTCAGCCGGAACTCCGCGCCCACTGGATCGGGCAGATTCTTGCCGACGGAAGAAACGGCCACCGAAACGGAGTGCCCAGCCCTTAGACCGCGGATAACCGTATCGATCGCTTCCGGCAATTGTTCTTCGAATTTCCGCTGCCGGCCGTCGCGCATGGCTCGCAGCACGGTAAAGGGCATCATGACTGCGCAAACAGCGCTGAACGGTATGCTTATGAGCAGCGAGCCCATGGCGGCTTGGGCGGCAACGAAGCCCACGGCGCCGCAAGCCAGGGCAAAGGCAATCACGCCTGGAATACCCCAGGAGGTGCCCGATTGCAGAATGAGTTTGTTGAGGAAAATCAGAGAGGTAGCATAGCGCCCGTCCGCCGCCAGGCTCCTGCTTAGACGGATATCGGAGAGATCGGCCGCTGAGGCTATGCCTTCGGCTTTAGGGGTATGCAGCCTGGAACGGATGCGGCCACGGTAGACTATCTGCTCCCTGATCGCGATGTAGAGACCGAGCAGGAACATCAGGAAGGCGAGAAATATCAGAACGGTAATGAGAGTTTGCCGGTCGAACATCTAAAGCGCTCCGGCAGCGGGGTTGAACAGCCAGGGCGGAATGGCGAATCCTCTGACGCGCACCTCTTCGATAAAGGTTGGCCTGATGCCGGTTGCGGTGAAAACGCCACGCACCTGGCCTGCGGCATCTGTACCGCGGGTAACGAAGCGGTACAGCTCCTGCATGAGAATGACCTCGCGCTCCATGCCGGAAACTTCGCTGACGCTGACGATGCGGCGGACGCCGTCGCTAAAGCGCTGGAGCTGTACGATGAGCTTTATTGCGGACGTTATCTGCGAACGGATGCTGGCTTCCGTCATGGGCAGGCCGGCCATGCCGACCATTTGCGTCAGCCTCGAAAGCGCGTCGCGCGGGCTGTTGGCGTGGATCGTCGCCATGGAGCCCTCGTGGCCGGTATTCATGGCCTGAAGCATGTCGAAGGCTTCCTCGCCGCGCACCTCGCCCAGGATGATCCGGTCGGGGCGCATACGCAGCGCGTTCTTCACAAGCTCCCGCTGCCGGATTTCGCCTTTGCCTTCGAGGTTCGGAGGACGTGTCTCAAGCCTGCCCACATGCGGCTGCTGGAGCCTCAGCTCGGCGGCGTCCTCGATGGTGATCAGCCGCTCCGTCTCGGGAATGTGCGCGGAAAGCGCGTTAAGCAGCGTCGTCTTGCCGGTGCCGGTGCCTCCAGAAATAAGGACGCTTACCTTCGACTGGACGCATAGCCCAAGAAACTCGCACATTGCCTCGGTGAGGCTGCCAAAGCCAGCCAGCTTCTCGAGGCTGTAGGCTTCCTCGGCGAACTTCCTGATCGAGATCAGCGGGCCATCCACGGCGATGGGACGGACCGCGATGTTGATACGCGAGCCATCTGCCAGGCGCGCATCGATCATCGGCGAGGACTCGTCGACGCGCCGGCCGACCGCGCCCACGATTTTGTTTACAATCCTCAAGATGTGCGCTTCGTCGCTGAACCGCACGGGGACGGCTTCGAGCTTGCCCCGCCGCTCGACATATACTTTCTCATGGGTATTGATGAGAATGTCGCTAATGGATGGGTCTTTGAGCAGGGGTTCGAGGGGACCGAGGCCCGTCAGCTCGTCGAACACTTCCTGCGAGAAGGCTTCGAGCTCCTTGGCGTTGAGCAGGATGCGCTCGGATTTGACGTATTCCGCGACGAAATCGCCGATCTTGCGGCGCAGCTCCTCGCGAGGCAGCCGCTCAAGCGAGGCCAGGTTCAAATCGTCGATAAGCTTGCGGTGAAGGCGGACTTTCGCGTCGAGAAGCTCTTGCCCGGGCAACTGGGCCGCCCCCGCAGCTCCGGCCGTGGCGCCGGGGACGATGACGGCGGGCTCCGCCTGCGCCGGCTGAGCCGCCTCTTGGGGCACCTCGCCAACGGGTTTACCCGCGTCTCTCATGAACCTATTTCGCATCGGCGCTTTCCAACTCAGGGTCTGTGTGCCTTTGCGGCCCTTGGCTCGCTCAAAAGGATCTGCGAAAGTTTCTTCGCAATCTTGTTGCCTGGGCGCATCTCCGAAAGCGCCTGTCCGCGGTTGATCGCCTCATCGACCATCCTGCCGCAATCGGGAATGAATCCGCAGAGCCTGGTTTCGAGGATACTTTCGGCGTCCTTCCGGGAGAGGCCGGCGCCCAGCAACGGTTCGTAGTATTTGTTGACGATGATGGAAACCGTGGTTTGCTGCTGCGTCCTGGCGGCGATGGCGTTCGCTAGAAAGCGCGCTTGCCGCAGCGCCGGGACCGTAAAAGACGTCACGACGAAAATCCGGTCCGATCCCCAGATGACGTTTTCAGTCCAGGAGGACCAATTCCTCGGAAGATCCAGAATCAAATGATCGAAGGACTCGGAGAGCAGGCCGAGAATCGCCGCGACGAGTTCCTCGCGCAACTCCGTGAACTGCCCCGCCGGCCTTGAGGCCGCAAGCACCGCCAGTCCCGAGCGATGCTTGCTCAGCATCACGTCGAGAAGCTGCCGGTCCAGGCGGCCGGACATTTTGGAGAGCTCGTTGAGCTGAAATGCAGGTTTGAGGTCCAGGTAGTCGGCGACCGCGCCACTCTGAAAATTAAGGTCGGCAAGGCAGGTTGTTTGCAGCTGCTTGCGCAGGTTTCCGGTGAGGAACGCGGCCTCTATGGCCAAAGTCGTGCTGCCGCAGCCGCCGGCAGCCGGAAAGAACGAGGTGCATTTGAGCTTCCCCTCATTCTCCTCGGCGAGCCGCGCGCGAATGGCCGTCTCGCAACTGTTGTGAATTTCGGCGGCGGTGCAGCCTGCGGGAAGCCAATCCTCGACCCGGATCTGCAACAGCCCCCGGACCGTCTGTTGATCGAGATGGCTCGAAATGGCGATAATCGGGATTTTCGCGAAATGCGATTTCTTCAGCCGTTCGAGGACCTCAAGATCGCCGGCGCTGCTCTGGCTGAAGTCGGCGACCAGCAGGGCGGGAAGCTTGATGCCGGCAATATTTTCCTCAAGCTGCGCCAGCCTTCCGCCGAATGCACGCAGGTTGAAGTGGCTTCGGGCGGCAAACTCGGCGGACACCCGCTCCCACAGCTCTCCATCCTCTGTGACCAGGAGCGCATCGTAGCGGCGGACAATCGGGGTTTCGTTCGCGGTCACTGGCTGAAAAGGCCGATCCCCGGCTGCCGGGACACGGGACGCGGCTGCCTGGCCCTCCGCGGCGCTGCTACCCAAGCCATTGATCCGGTCCTCGATGGGCCACTTGCTCACGCCATCTCCCTTTACTACTGCTTATTACTGCTGCTGCGGTGTGGGCGCCTGCAGCGCATTGTCGGGCTGCGGGGCTTCGGCAGCCTTTTCTGGATTGAGGGGACGCGGACGCAAGACCCTGTTGGCTTGATAACGGTCCATCGCGAGGCCGGCACGCTGCCCGCTCATGTTCAGTTTCCGGTTTTTCACATAGGGCGGCCAAGGATCGATGGTCTGTGTGGCCTTATTCACGTCGATGGCATCGCCTACGCCGCGCGTCACGAATTCGGTGCGGTCGCCGCATGAACTGCATTCGAGATCCCAGGCGCCCAGGCTCGCCGCCATGAGAACAAGAGCGGAAACCTTAACGCCGGTTCGCAGAAGCTTATTGTAGTGAACGGTCATCGCCGCCTCCCTATTTGGCCGGTTCTGGCATTGGCTGGTGCGGTTGCGGGTCTAAGTCGATAATGTCGCCGCCACCCGTAGGTTTAGGCTTGCTGACCTCGACCTCATGCTGCCCGAGCAAAAAGAACTCGGAATCGTTCGCGGGCTTTCTGTTGTCGAGCGGGGTCGCAATCTTCTGGCCTGGCACCATCGGCTGGACCAGCCGTGGCGTTACGAGAATGACGAGGTCCGTTTCGTTCTTTTGGAACGACTCGCTGCGGAACAGCTGGCCCAGCACGGGGACGTCCCCCGCCCAAGGGAGTTGCTGCGTATCGGCTATGTGCGATCCTTGCAGCAAGCCCGCCATCATGAAAGTTTGCCCGTCGCGAAGCTCTATCGTGGTCGACGCGCGGCGAACGCTCAGGCTCGGAATCTGATAGGCTCCGATCGACACCGTGTGCGTCGTATCGAGTTCGCTGACCTCGGGGTCGATCTTCAGGTTGATTTGGCCCTCGGCAAGAACGGTCGGCGTGAATGCGAGGCCCACGCCGTACTTCTTGAACTCAATGGTAACTTGATTGAATGCGTTGACGCCGACCGGGAAAGGAAATTCGCCGCCCGCAAGAAAGCTCGCGGTATCCCCGGATAGCGCAACGAGGTTCGGTTCGGCCAGCTTGCGGGCAAGCCCCTTTTCCTCAAGCGCGTTGATAATAACGTCCGCCTTAACTGGGCCGTCTAAGACCCGGCCAGCGACGGAACCGAACGGGATCAAATTCGAGGCAAGCCCTGCCGCGGAATTGAAGACAGTGTTGTTCGAAAAGTTGCCGTTGCCGTTGTCGGCAACGCCGCCTCCCACAATGCTTTGGTTATTGGTCGTTGCGCCAATTTTTCCGCCTGCAGCCCAGGTGACGCCCAGCCCGCGGTTGAGATCGCGGGTCGCCTCGATAAAGCGTACTTCGAGCATGACTTGTTGCGGCGATGCGACCGACATGCCGTTTGTGACGTCATGGGGAGCAAGCTGCTCGGCAAGCGCCAGCGCGCGCGACATCGCCGGGGCGTCCGGGGCAACGCCGGAGAGCAGGATCTTGCCGTTCATGGACGAAACCTTGATCTTCGAGTAGGCGGAGGTGCCTTGGAGGCTGCGCCTGAGAATATCGAGATCGTAGGTCACTTCGATGTCGATTACGCCCATCACTTCCTTCTTGGTGTCGAGAAGGGAAAGGCGGGTGATGCCGGGTTTCTTTCCGAGGATGTAGATCGATTGGTTCGTAAGCGGAACGACGTCGGCGATCTCGGGGTCGCCAACCATCGCGTCGCCGAACGGAAAGTCCGTCTGGACGGTCTCCGATTTATGCAACACCACAGGCACTTCGATCTGCTGCGTCTGACGATCGAGGTAATAATTCTTGATGCCACCGTGGCGGCCGCTGCTGGCAGCACATGCGGGCCGGTCCGCAAACGCAGCGGCGGCCAACACTGCGGCTGCCAACATGCCCCATAAGCGCGGCGGTGCCGCCAGCCTGTTGGAATTAAGCATTTCTTGCCCCCACAATTCCGTTATCTTGCCGATGCTGCCCCAAACCGCATTTCCCACGCGGAATCCCTTGAGCCGCTGAAATATTGCTGCGGAACCCTGTATTCCTTGCGATCCACCGAACGGAACACCGAAACAGTTGGCGCTCCCGGCGAGTCGTCGCCGCCGCTATGCTCGTCCGGCGCCGCAATGTCGCGTAGATCGACCGCGCGGCTGGCCGCGCGCCCGTTTTCGCCCTTGTTCAACGTCAAGGAGAGCTGGCCGACCGAACCGGCCAGAGTGAGCCTTTTCGCGTCCTCCTCGGAAACCTCCAAAGTGACCGTTTTGGGCGGCTGAGTTTGCTGCTTGCGCTCAACCTGCTGATCCGTTGCAAGAACCCGCACGTTCTTGACCAGCGTCTTCGTGTAGGCGTGCGGCCCTCCGCTCCCCGTCGCTTCGGCGGCGGCCCTGTCGGTTTGCGTCAAAAGCACGTCGACCCGGTCCTCGGGCTGCACAAACCCGCCGACGCTCGACGCCTCGTTCACCCGTATAGTGATGCCGCGCATGCCGTCGTTCAACCGGCCTGTCAAACCCAAATCCGGCCCTTGCAGGATGCGTTGCCCAAGGATCGGCTCGTTTTCGGCAATCGCGGCGTAGAGCGTGGGCTCCTCGCCGTTTTTGAACAGCGCCTCGCGCGAAGCGAACACGCCCCTTGGCAGCATCCCCGCGGGCCACGACGCCTCGCGAACCGCAGCCGCGGTCAGCTTCTCGCCAGCCTTAAGATCGCGGGCGGCAACCACGATAGTCCGCATGGGCACTTCCGCAGGCTTTGCCTCGACTACAACCGGGCCTGCAACCGGCGCCATGAGCGCGGAGCGCACAAGGAACGCCGCCGCGGCCGCGCAGACGAAGGCGATGGCGAACATTAGGACGGTGCCTAGCCTCATGAGACCTCAGCAAAAAACTAA
>JBKQNN010000454.1:0-8456 GCA_052145975.1 Rhodomicrobium sp.
CCCCGAGGGGAGAAGGGACCCCCGAATTATCCGCAGCGAGAGTTCTGGCGCTCCCTCTCCCCTCGGGGAGAGGGCTGGGGTGAGGGGGGACTTCCCTTTCGAAGGTTGCAAGCCAAGCGTGGCGGAACGCATCCGATGCGAAAATCCCATGCACATAACATCCCGCAACCCGGCCATCGGCGCTTATGGCGCCTTCGGGGCGGCCATCCTCGAAGTGCAGGAACGGCCGCGAAAGCCCTTCGCCTTCGGTTTCGCCAACATGCATCTCGTAGCCCTCGAACGGCGCGCCGCAAGCGGTGCCGCTCACCCGGCGCAGCGTCTTCCCGCCCGTGAGCGCGGTGGCGAAATCGAGATAGCCGAGGCCGGGCACGGTCTGGGGCGGACCTTCGATGCCGTCGGGGTCGGAAATCTCACGGCCGAGCATTTGGAAGCCGCCGCAAAGCCCGAGCACGCGCCCGCCCCGGCGGACATGGGCGGCCAGGTCGATGTCCCAGCCCTCGGCGCGGAACGCTTCGAGGTCGGCGATGGTGGCTTTCGAGCCGGGCAGGAGCACGGCATCGGCGGCGGCGGGAAGCGGCTTGCCGCGCGGAATCATCTCGACGCTTACGTTGGGTTCGAGGCGAAGGGGGTCGAGATCGTCGAAGTTGGAGATGAAGGGAAGGAGGGGGACGGCAATACGAAGCTCGCTCCCCTCACCCCCGCCCTCTCCCCATGGGAGAGGGGGCTCGCTCGTAGCCGCTGTTAGGGCGTCCCCTCGCCCGTTGGGAGAGGGACAGGGTGAGGGGAGATTCCCTCTCGAAGGCCGTAACGCCAGCGCATCCTCCGCCGGCAGCCGGCTCGCCCCGGCGAAATACGGCACAAGCCCCAGCGCACGCCAGCCGGTCATCTCCGCGATTGCCGCCATGCCGTCCGCGAACAGGCTTGGATCGCCGCGCATCTTGTTGACGATAAACCCCTCGATCAGCGCGGCGTCGGCGGGCGCCAGCACATGCTTCGTGCCCACAAGGCTCGCGATCACCCCGCCCCTGTCGATATCGCCCACCAGCACCACCGGCAGCCCCGCGGCTCGCGCGAAGCCCATATTCGCGATGTCGTTCGCCCGCAGATTGATCTCGGACGCGCTCCCCGCCCCCTCCACGAAGATGAGATCGTACGCCGCGCGCAGCCGGCCGAAGCTTTCAAGCACCGCCGGCATCAGCGCGCGCTTTTTGTCCTGGTACTCCCGCGCGCGGGCCGAACCCACGGCCTTGCCCTGCACCACGATTTGCGCGCCAACCTCGCTTTGCGGCTTGAGCAGCACCGGGTTCAGGTCCACGGTCATGGCACAGCGGGCCGCGCGGGCCTGGAGCGCCTGCGCCCGGCCGATCTCGCCGCCATCGTCCGTGACCGCCGCGTTGTTCGACATGTTCTGCGGCTTGAACGGCGCGACGCGATAGCCCGCATTGGCGAAATGCCGGCAAAGCCCCGCCACGATGAGCGATTTGCCCACGTCGGAGCCGGTTCCCATGATCATCAGCGCGCGTGCGGGCATTCCGGTTCGCTTTCCAGTCCAATCTCCTTATCCCATCCTGCCCGCGCCGGCGCAAACCAAAGCATAGTGGCCGCAATCGCCACAATGCGGTTAAAATTAATTAATATTTCGGCCACAATGGAGAGGGTAGGTCATTGCTGCTCATCATTAATTCGCCTGAACTTATATAAGCAACCAACTTTTGGAGGGACTATGGAACCGCTTGAACAGATGTCTCGATCGTTGCTGGAAGTGCTTTCGCATAATATCCTAATAGTTGTTGCTGTCGTCGTCATTTTAATCGGCTTGAGGACACTATTTGGACGATACATTACCGTAATAAAAGATGAATATACCTATATTATGTATAATGTGGACGGTTTTTCTAGAACACTTTACAGCTCTGGATTTTATTTGAACCCAGTCGAATGGGTTCTTAAAGGAAAAGACGCTCCAGACTTGAGTTTTTCTGTCTATGATAAAGATGGGAAGAAGACCTCTACCACAGGCTTATTGGATAAGAAAACAGGTAAGGTTGATTTGCGCCAGCAACAATTAAGGTATCCATTCGAAGCGTCTTCTGCGGATCATCATAAGCTTAGTGGCTTTGTGGATGTACAGTTTCGCCTCGATCAGCACGCGATTGGAGATACAATAAAGATTGCTGGATTTGGAAACATACTTGAAAATAGCGTGTTGTCTGCGTTGAGAGAGAAATTAGGAGAGTATCAAGATAGCAATATTAGGAAAAATTTGAAATCATTACAGGCTAGCGCATTAGATAGGCTCAAGGAAAAGACTAACGATGAGAATGGTGACGATGCTTTTGATTCAGGAAGGACCAGGCAAGGTAACCTTGGAGTAATTTTTCTTGGATTGACTTGTCATATCGATCCTGCGAAAGGTTCTGGACACGGGTCTGAGCACGGAGAAGCGGATAAAACGGCGTCCGACACCGCGATGTCTTTCTTCGAAAGGGACATCTTCCTCATTCGCAAGGAGTTCCTGGGCGAGCAGGCTGCCCAGGGAGAGGCCTTACAAATGGCGAATAACGCGGTCTTGCAAATATTGGAAATGCACACGCGGCAGAAAATCGCACAGGCTTTGGGCAGGTCTGGAAATCTTGTTATTTTATCTGCCGATGAGCTTGGTGTGTCCGGAAATATGGTTCTCTGGGAAAAGATGCGCGCCATGATGGGCAACGCGGCCGCTGGAAAGCACGATGCGGACGGGGACGGCCCGCCGGCTGGACCTTCTTCCGATGGCGCCGGCCAGCCCCTTACGCGAAAAGCATAATCTGAGGTCCGGGCCGTGCCGGTCTCAGCTGGAAGAGCCCGGAATGAGCCGCAAGGTGCTGCTGCGGCAGGCAGAGTATTCCGCGCCGGATTGCGAGTGCGCCAGCACTTCGGCGGCGCGGATGCGGACCAGAGCGGCGGAATGAGCACGGTCATCGCGGCGCGCGGGCCTGCAGCGCCTGCGCCCGCCCATCCTCCATGACGGCCGCGTTGTTCGACATGTTCTGCGGCTTGAGGGGCGCGACGTGGAAGCCGGCGTTGGCGAAATGCCGGCACAGCATCATATGATCGCTCGCTGCAGCAGCCCTTCGACCAGTGCCCGGTTGCGTCGCCGCACTTCTCGCGCCAAGCAGAAGAGCGGCAAGCGTGTAAAAGGGCCAGGAAAGCGTGAAGAAGTGGTTATGGCGAACTTAACGCCAGCCCGTTCGTGCCATTGTGGAATTGAGCACAAACGGGATTTTCCGGTTTGCGTTCCGGTCCAGTTTCATTATTTCAGCCAAGAGCGCGCCGGGCGAAACCGGTTTCAAGCCTTGCGGGGGAGAGTGTGAACGAAGCGATTGAAATCCCGCCCGAATGGGCGCCTCAGAAGGCGGTATGGACGGCATGGCCCGCTGATGCGCGCGAATGGAACGGCGATCTGGAGACGCCGCGCCGCGACGTAGCAGCGCTGGTCTGCGCGCTCGCGGACACTGGCCTCGTGCGCCTGTTGGTGAACGGCGCGGAGGCCGAGGCGTCGGCCCGCAAGCGGCTCGGGAGCGCGGCGGAGATTTTTCAGGTCAAATACGGTGACATCTGGCTCCGGGACACCGGCCCGATCTTCGCGCGCGTGGGCGGCAAGCCGGGCGCCCTGCGTTTCAAGACCAACTCCTGGGGCGGCAAATACGACCTGCCGGACGACGCCACCGTGGGCGGCAACATCGCCCAGCTTGCGGGCGTGCCGGTGCGGCAGTTCGATTTCGTACTGGAGGGCGGCGCCATCGAGCATGACGGCGCGGGCACCGTGCTCACCACCGCGCAGACCTTGCTCAACCCGAACCGCAACGGCTGGGAGAAAGAGGAAGCGGAGGCGGCGCTGGCCAAAGCGCTCGGCGCCAAGCACGTGATCTGGCTCGACGAGGGCCTCGCGAACGATCACACCGACGGCCATATCGACAACCTCGCGCGCTTCGTCGCGCCGGGCCTGGTTGTCTGCCAGGCGCCCGCGGGCGACGACGATCCGAACGCCGATGTGCTGAACGCCATCGCGCGGACCTTGTCCGAGGCCAGCGACGCGCGCGGGCGCAAGCTCGAAGTCGTCCGCATTCCGGGCGTTGGCCTCTACCGCAACGCGATTGGCGAGACGTCGCCCGCCTCGCATATGAATTTCATCGTCGCGAATGCCGCCGTCATAGTGCCCGTATACGGCACGCGCACGCAATACGCCGCGGTTGGCATGCTCCGCGAACTGTTTCCGGACCGGAAGGTCGTGGGGCTACCCTCGCAAGGGGTTTTGAGCTATGGCGACGCAGGCGGCGGCTCGTTCCATTGCATCACCCAGCAGGAGCCGCTGCTATGACCAAGCGCACGCTCACGGCCGGCGCCATTCAAACCTCCTACGGCCCGGACTTGGCCGCGAATATCGCCAAAACGGAGGGGCTAGTCCGCGAGGCTGCGCGGCAGGGCGCACAGGTGGTTCTGCCGTCCGAGCTGTTTCAGGGCATCTATTTCTGTACGCAGCAAGACCCGCAATGGTTCGCGACGGCGTACCCTGCAGCGGCGCATCCTTGCGTGCTTGCGCTCAAAGCGCTGGCGGCGGAACTGCGCATCGCGATCCCGATTTCCTTCTTCGAGAAGGACGGGCCGAACTACTACAACAGCGTCGCGGTGGCCGATGCGGATGGCGAAATCCTGGGCGTCTACCGCAAGAGCCACATTCCCGACGGGCCGGGCTATCAGGAGAAATATTACTTCCGCCCCGGCGATACCGGCTTCAAAGCCTGGAGGACGCGCTACGGCACGATAGGCGTAGGCATTTGCTGGGACCAGTGGTTTCCCGAGGCGGCGCGGGCCATGGTGCTCTCGGGCGCGGAAGTCCTCTTCTATCCCACCGCCATCGGTTCGGAGCCTTACGACGCCACGCTCGACACGCACAAGCCATGGCAGCGCGCGATGCAGGGCCATGCGGTCTCCAACGCCGTGCCCATCGTGGCAGCGAACCGCATCGGCACCGAAGAAAACGCCGGCGCCGTACAGCGCTTTTACGGCCACTCCTTCATCGCCGATCACCGTGGCGAGCTAGTGCAAAGCTTCGGCGAGGGAGACGAAGGCGTGCTCGTGCAATCCTTCGACCTGGCCGAAATCGAACTCTACCGCGCCGAGTGGGGCTTCTTCCGCGACCGCCGCCCGGACCTATACGCAAGGAGCCTTATCTGAGCGCCAGAGCGTAAACTAACCAGTTCGAGCTAGGCGTTCTCAATAGGCCCGTGGTCGTCGCAGTGGCCGCCATGTGGATGGTGCAGGTGGCCGTTTACGAGGTAATCGGTGTGATCGCCATGCGGGATGGCCTCGTGTCCGCATCCCGGCCCATGAACGTGGCCCGCTTCGTGCCCGTCGCACTTGTGCCCGCCAGTGCAAGCATTTGGATTCTTCGATGAAACTTCGATGCGATGTTCCTCGACGCGGCTGCCGCTCATATGATGAAGATGGCCGTCGTGGATATAGTCGGTATGCCCCTCGTGGCGAACCGCGGTGTGGCCGCAGCCGGGGCCGTGACGGTGTGCGTGATTCTCGTGTTCTTGTGCGGAGGTCATCCTGTTTTCCCTCTTCCAAAGCGCTCCGGGCGCGACGCCAGGCCATGCTTTGCGTTGCGCCTCATTAACGTCCTTGGATCAGGCTTGTTCCGCGGGGAAGGGTATGCCCGTTGAAATTTACTACTTAGAAGACCCCGGGGATGAGGCGCCAAGTGCCGCTGCGATAGGCGTCGTAGGCTGCGCCGAATTGCGAGTGCAGCAGGGCTTCCTCGGCGCGGATACGGGCCAGCAGCGGCGGGATGAGCAGCGCGGCCAGCAGCACACCCACGCCGGAGCGGAAGGCGAGCGCCCAGCCGAGCGAATTCACGAGCAAGCCCAGATAGCTCGGATGGCGGATGATGCCGTATATGCCGTTCGTGACGAGCGTATGCCCCGGCTGGATCGCAACCAGCCCGCTGAACCGGTTGCCCAGGACAAAGACCGGCCCGATCCGCAAGGCTCCGCCGGCGGCGAAAAGAAAGACGCCGAGCCAGCGGACGCTTTCGCCGTCAATCGTCCAGAACCCGATCCTGTCCGTGTAGGCGGGCAGATAGGCGCTCAAGAAGCCGATAACGCCGAACGCCGGCAGCACCCAGCGGTTGGAGCGGTCCTCGCGCTCGCCGGAGCTGAGATTTCCCGCGGTGAAGAAAGCCGATATCAGCAGCGCGAAGAATACAATCGTGACTGCGATCAGCGGCGGATGGGAAAAGAAGGCCGCGAGGCCGCCCGAGCCAAGAATGGCCAGACCGAGATAGATACAAGCGGCCAAAGTCTGCAAGGCCATCAATTTCGGGCCGGGCTTGGTCATGGCCTTTTTCCTCGCTTAGAGTGCGTCCGGAAAAGTGCGAAGCGGTTTTCCGATAAGACGCACGGTAAAACAAAAAACTAGAGCCCGCTTTTGATTCCATTAAAAGCGGATAGGCTCTAGAATTCGATGCCTTCCTGCGCCTTGAAGCCTGCGGCGAAATGGTGCTTCACCGCGCCCATCTCCGTCACGCAATCGGCTGCGGCGACGAGCTCCGGCTTGGCGTTGCGGCCGGTCACCACCACGGTCAGCTCAGGCCGGCGGCCCCTCAGCGCCTCGATCACGTCGGCGAGCGGCAGATAATCGTAGCGCAGCGCGATGTTCAGCTCGTCCAGGATCAAGAGCCCGATGCCGGGCTCCGCCATCAGCTCGCGCGCCTTGGCCCAGGCCGCTTGCGCTGCCGCGATATCGCGCAGCCTATCCTGCGTCTCCCAGGTGAAGCCCTCGCCCATGCTGTGCCATGAGACCAGATCGCCGAAGCGCGCAAGCGCGGCGCGCTCGCCCGTCTCCCATGCGCCCTTGATGAACTGCACCACGCCCACGCGCCAGCCATGGCCGAGCGCCCGCAGGGCGAGCCCCCAGGCGGCGGTGGACTTGCCTTTGCCCGGTCCGGTGTGCACGATCAGCACGCCGCCGCCGGCTGTTTTGGACGCAACCTCGGCATCCTGCACGGCCTTGCGCTTTTCCATCTTGGCCTTGTGGCGCGCAGTCTCGCTTTGCCGCTTGGAGGTATCATTCATCTTTCAACACCAAGGGAAGGCCCGCGGCCATAAATATCACCCGGTTCGCGATGGCCGCCATCGCCTGATTGAGCCAGCCGGCGCGGTCGCGAAATTCCCTGGCCAGCGCGTTATCGGGCACAATGCCAAGACCAACCTCGTTCGCCACGAACACGATAGGCGCGCGAGCCGCCCGCGCCGCTGCTATGAGCTTCGCGGTATCGGCTTCTACGTCTCTTCCGCCCAGCATGATATTCGTCAGCCACAGCGTGAGGCAATCCACCAGAACTGGCTGTGTCTCAGTTTCAAGCAGCGGCGCAATATCGAGCGGCGCTTCCACGGTTCGCCAGCCCTCCCCGCGGCGCTGCCGGTGATGGCCGATGCGCTCGCGCATCTCCCCGTCGAGCGCCTGTGCCGTCGCGCAATAGACCCACGGCAGCGGCAGCGCGGTTACGATCCGCTCGGCGTAAGCGCTCTTGCCGGACCGCGCGCCTCCAAGGATGAGTGTGATCGAATGCTTCAGGGCGACCTCTTAGCGCTCACGAACGCATTGAAATATAGGGATTGCTTATTGGGCTCGCTTCCGGATGAAAGCGGACAATCATGTCTTGGCGCGCAGATTGCGCATCGCTTCATCGAAATCTTGCAGAACAACCTCGCCGCGATCGATTTCCGCGACGCGGTGCTCAATTTCCTCTTCCCAATCCTCGCCCAAAGCCGGCGGGGCCGCGTGCATCATGACGAGCAGCAAATCGCAAAGATCGGCTCGCCCCTCCGGAGTCAATTGCCGCACCTGCCCGGCGATTTGTTTCACGCGCCCGTTCACGGTGCAAATATGCGCTTGGGGCGGCTGGTTTGACAAGTGCGGTTGGCGGAGACCGTCTAAGCGTCAACGAGGCCGAGGTGTTTCTCGACGCGAAAAAGGCGGCTGTGCATTGCGCCCATGATGCTGAGCAGACCGTCGAGGACTTGCGTATGTTCGCGCAGCGTAGCGGTATGGTGTGTTTGCACCGCCTTCACCTCCGCCACATCACACTTGATATCGGCGATATCGGCGCGGATTAGCCGGAGCTGCTCCAGGATCGGGCTTGTGGGTTCGTCCGCCATAATTAAAAGGTTAACGTTGACATTGGCCGAAGGCAAGAAAGATGGCGACAGAAAGATGGCGACATCTAGAGGGAAGTCGCAAAGTGATTGACGCCTTGTGCAAAAACCGTACATAGAAGAGCAGTCTTTCCTCGACGCGGCTGGAAGCGCTCCGGCCCTCCCAGGGGCTGGCGGTAAGGATCAAGACTTCGGAGAGGTGCTAGAGTGGTTGAATAGGCCGGTCTCGAAAACCGGAATACGCGTAAGCGTATC
>JBKQNN010000455.1:0-18758 GCA_052145975.1 Rhodomicrobium sp.
CACCCCGTCATCGCGAGGCGGCCCTTGCCGCCGTGGCGATCCAGGAGCACCGTCAGTGACTTGACTGGATTGCTTCGCTTCGCTCGCAATGACGGCGAACGGTCAAGACTTATGGCCGTTGGTATGATTTCAGGCGGGAAAACTTCATTCGAGTAAAAGTGCTGCACTTCGAAGAAGATTGTTGCTTGCCTCTTTCGGGAATTAAGATTTTAGCTTAAGCTCGCGCGTGGTGGGGATGGGCCTCACGGTCATATTTTCGAACAGGTGAAATATGGTTCGTATTTTTCGTTTGATGGCGGCCGGGGTAGCGGCCGTCTTTCTGGCTCCGTCAGCAAACGCAGCAGTGTACACGCCCCGGCTGGCGCAAGTCGCCACTGCCGCTGCCATCGACTCCGATGTGACCCTTGCCGGCTTCAGAGCCGGGGGCGGAGGCGGCCGGGGTTTCGGGGGGGGGAGAGGCTTTGGCGGGGGCCGGGGCTTTGGCGGTTTTCGTGGTTTTGGCGGTTTTGGCCGGGGCGGCCGGGGCTTCGGCGGTTTTGGCCGCGGAGGCCGGGGCTTTGGCGGTTTGGGCCGGGGAGGCCGCTCCTTTACGGGGGGCCGCTCCTCTAGGGGAGGCCGCTCGTTCTCGCATCAGGGCAGGTCTAGCCAGGCTAGCCATGGGGCGATCCAGCATGGCCATGTGGGCACGACACAACGGGTAAGGTCTAACGGCCGCAGTTTCCATCACACGGTTCTTGCAAATGGGCACGTCGGGCTCGCCAATCATAAATTCAATAAACCCGGCAACCACCTGCACAACCGTATCGCCGCGTTGCACAACCACCATTGGCATCAAGGCTTCAGGCATGTCGTACTCGTCGGTGCCTTCGGCGGAGTGGTCCTTTGCGATTTCTATTGCGAGTTCGACGTGCCGCTTGAGGTTTACGGCGACTTTATTTCCGCAGCAGAGGAGGCACGGGCCGAGGAAGCGGACGCGGCTGCATACGCCGAAGATGAGAAGCACTTCAAGGACGTCCCCCCAGACGACGCGGCAGACAAGAGGGCTGAAGAGGGCCACGGTTGGAACAAAGCCGTAGGTATCTTGGAAAGAGCTGCCCAGGACGAGGATAAAGAGCAAGCCGAAGCCAAGGACAGCAAGGGCAAGGACGACAAGGACGACAAGGACGCCAAGGACGTCAAGGACAGCAAGGACGTCAAGGACGGCAAGGATAGCAAGGACGAAGAGGTTGACGCTGTTGTCGAGCAGCCGGATGAGGTTGTGGAAGTTGCTGTGGAGGGCGCTGTGGCAGGCAGCCCCGGCTAAGCTTGCCTGGTTTGGCATGGGGAGCGTCCAAAGCGGGTGCTCCCTTTCTTTTTCAAGGCTGCTAATAACAGCGGGCAAAGGTTTTGACCGCTGTAGCGTCATTCCCGCGAAGGCGGGAATCCATGTGTAAACAATGCACTAGCCTGCGGAAAGCTGGGTCTCCGCCTTCGCGGGGACGACGCCGGAGCGGTCAGCAATTACGCCCGGCGGTAGAAGTACTCTGCTTCGGCTGCAGGCTAGTCTCGCCACGGCGGGAGATAGCCCTCGAAGCAATATTTCCAACCGGGTGGCAAATCAGTCATTTTATTGAAGACACCCTTGGTTTAGTGCTTATTTGTCATGCGGCGTGGGGGGAAGTGAGCGATGACTGATCACCGGCAGGCACTACCGAACGGGGTTCTCCTTCCCAGAGAAAACGACTACCGGATCGACGGATTATTGGGTGAGGGCGGCTTCGGGGTCACTTACCTTGCAAGCGATCTCGCCCTTAAAGCGCGCGTGGCAATCAAAGAGTATTTTCCCCGGCCGCACGCTTACCGTGAACAGGACACCGTCACGATCGCTTCCAGCAACGGCCAGGAAGAGAATTTCCAATGGGGCCTGCAACGCTTCCGGGAGGAAATGCAGACCCTCGCCGGTTTTCAGCATCCGCACATTGTGGGCGTAAAGCGGGTCTTCGACGCGAACAACACCGCCTATGCCGTGCTCAATTACGAGGAAGGCAAGAACTTCAACCGCTGGCTTCGCGAGCTTGGGCGCCCGCCAACCCAGCAGGAGCTTGACCGGATCGTTTCGGCTCTGCTCGAAGCGCTGGACCTCGTTCATTCGAATGGGCTTCTGCACCGCGATATTTCGCCGGATAACATCATCGTCCGCAAAGATTTTTCGCCGGTTCTGATCGATTTCGGGTCCGCGCGAAGGGTGCTCTCCGGCGCTGACAACATGAGTGCGGTGGTCAAGGCGGGTTACTCGCCGTTGGAGCAATATTCAACCGTTGCCAGCGACCAGGGGCCCTGGTCGGATATATACTCGCTGGGAGGCACGCTCTATTACGCGGTAACAGGCAATGCGCCACAGCCATCGCCGGATCGTGCTATAAAGGAAACCTATGTCAGCGCCGCGCAAGCCGCGCGCGGCTCATTCCGCGTAGATTTTCTCGACGGCATCGACCGGTGTTTGCAGTTAAGGGCCAAGGACCGGCCTCAGACTATAGCTGGCTTGCGGGATCTTCTGAATATTGGAACGTTCACCGCACCCCCGGATCAGACCGTCTATATACGGCCCGGCCAGCTGCCGCGGCGGCGGCGCCCGTTTGTAACCATCGGCGTTTTGGCGGGCCTGGCTATGCTCGCGGCAATCGGAGCTTACAACTTCGATGAGTTAATGGATCTCTTCAAGGCCCCACCCCCTCCGCCCCCTCACATCGATCCGCCTTTCGAGGTGTCCGCTCGCACGGCTAAGGCAGCTGTGGGATCGGTGATGCCTCAAACTTTCAATGGCCATGTAATTCTTTTTAGAGTGGTTGGCTCCCGTCATAGATCGCTCGAGGGCCGCCGTTTTAGAAAACCCCCAAGCTATCTTTTCGAGCGTCTCGAAAAATTACGCGCCTACAGCTGGCACCAGCACTTCAAGCACCTTGCGATCGTTGGACCTGGCGGCGAAGTTGCGTGCAAGACCTATTGCGATTTCAACGTGCCGTCCGACGTCTTTGGCTACTTCGTTGCCGCGGTTGACGAGGCAAAGGCCGAGGACGCCGAACCCGCCGCTCCGCAGGCTGCCACTCCGGGGGAGCAACAGCGCCAGAGCCTTGCCACAGAGCAAGGATGGAGCAAAGCGGTTGCGATCTTGGAAGAAGCTGCGGCAGAAGACGATAAGAAAGCCAAAGAAACAAAAGATAGCGCGACCCCCGGGCACGTCTTCGAAAAGCCTACGGAACAGGTGGACGTGACTTTAGAGGACGCGCCCGCAGCGCTTACGCATGCAACCCAGCCCGGCCGGCGCTGAGCAGAATTGCGCGATAATAGAGTGCTGGGCCGGCAATGAGGGCAATCCGCGCCAGTTCCAGGAGCATAATGCTCGTCACGGGCGCGCGCAGCGCGGCCACGATGGGCCAAGCCGTGAGCGCGAGGACCCCGGACAAGGCTGCCCAGGAAAGGCCGGGCGCGTCCCTGCGCCACAAAAAATGCCGGACCTTGCCAGGCCAGTTCTCCGGCTGCTTCCATGCAATCGCCGTCATCGGCGCCGCCGAAAGCAGCCACAACAGCCCAACCACGTATAAGCGGTCTGAAAGGCTATCGTAATAGCTGTCGCGGAAGCAGCCGATTTGCAGATCGGGTTTGAAGGCGAGGCCGCGCCAGGCAAGGTAGCTGCGAAGCTGGGGCGCCAGCACCTCGGCGGCGGACTGCGCAAGCCAAAACGCATTGCCCCATACTATGAAAGCGTTCCGGGATAGGGGCTTCACGATCGCCCAATGCCCTGAATTTCCTGACGGATGTGCATTTGCGGAAGAAGCGCGCCGATCAAGGCGGGCAGTTCTTCGAAATGGTTCATGACGGCATCGGCGCCAAGCTCTCCGGCAGGAGCTGCCGCATAGCCAAATCCCGCCGCGATGAAGGGGATGCCCGCCGCCCTCGCAGCGCCGGCATCGGCCTCGCTGTCGCCCACCATTATGGCGGCGGAAGGCTCGCCCCCGGCAAGCCGGACCAGTTCCAAGATATGCCGGGGATCGGGTTTGTGGAAAGGAAAGGTGTCGCCGCCGGCCACGGCATCGAACAGGGAGCCGATCTCAAGCGCCAGCAAAAGTCTCAGCGTCAGCCGCTCGCGTTTGTTCGTGCAAAGGGCAAGCCTGGCGCCAGCGAGGCGCAAGGCGCCCGCCGCCTCGGCGAACCCTGGAAAGAGCCTCGTCTTAACGGCGATGTTTTCCTCGTAATGCGCAACCAGCCTATCGCTCAGGCGGCGCAACTGTTCCGCATCGGCTCTATGGCCGAGCGAAGCAACCGCAGATTGCAGCATGGCCTTGGCGCCATACCCCACGCCCTTCTTGATCGCATCGGCGTGAGCCTGGCCTAGCCCCTCGGCAGCCAGCGCCGCATTTGCCGCGTCGATCAAGTCGGCGGCCGTATCGGCGATTGTGCCATCCAGATCGAAGACGATGGTGGCATTTCTTGGGGAAAGTTCACAGCGGTTCAGCGTGTTCTCCAATACAGCGCTAAGAATACCCGCTCCGGCCGCCCTTAGAGAGCCTTAGTTTGCGGAGCGCTATATGCTTGGCGTGCAAAGGATTTACGGCCAGCTTGAGGCCTTGCGGGGGAAGCGTTGGCCGTAACCACAATATTATGCGGCTTGCCTGCGCATTGTTAGAAGCTGTGAGAAAATTGCCACAAGCGTTCATAAATGGCCCGCGGGCCGGTGCGGGGGCCTGCAAGCCTATGTGCTTGACGGAAAAGGGTTCTCCAAAACGAGAACTAATGCAGTACACAGCGCATTTTTCGCGAGGCAATGTGGCAAACCGGCGGTGAAGGGCATCAAATCGAATAAAATCTTTTGCCGCATGTTGCCTAATCGTTAACGCTCGGCTATTACAACCTTAAGACACAATTGCGTGTCTCGCTCAATCAAAGATAGGCCCGGTACTTGTCATGCCGGGGGGTGCCAACATGAACACACGCCGAAGCCAGATCTATTTAGCTCATAGCTGCCAACCCGAAGATTTGCAACAAGAGCAAGGGGATGAGGATGATTTCGACGGCGGCCCGGAGCAGGAGGATGCCGCCGAATATATTTCCGCGTTGCTCAGCTCGCTTCGCACGATAGCGGTCAAAGCCCAGCTCCGCATGCTCTCCGATCTCCTCTATGTGGCCGAGGAAGAAGCTAAGCTTCATTGCCGCGTGTAGGCATATCATTTCAGAAGCTAAGGCCGCAAGGCGACCTGATGCAACCCCCTCCGCTCGATCCGCCCTGACAAATCGAGCGAAAGAAGCGCGGCGCTCACCAGCCGCGCTTCTAAGCCGCTTAGCCGGCAGAGTTCGTCGACGCCGATTGGCGACAGGCTCAGCAGCTTCAAAATCCCTTTCGTTGCCTCGCCAATGAAGTCCAGGTTTTCGGGCTCGCTTCTACTCTCTATAGTTGCAGGCGCGGCCAGCGCCCGCTCTTCCGGGATACGCAATCCCGGAGAGTTCGCGGGGGTGGAACCCGCATAGAGGTTGAGTTGCAGCTGTAAGCCTGAGGCGATGTCGTCCACGCTGGTGGTGAGGATGGCCCCTTCCTTGATGAGCCTGTTCGTGCCAGCCGCGCGCGGCTCGAGCGGATGACCCGGCACCGCAAACACCTCCCGGTTTTGCTCGCCGGCCAGCCGCGCTGTAATCAACGAACCCGACCGCTCGGCTGCCTCCACAATCACCACGCCCAAGCTGCATCCGGAAACGATGCGGTTGCGCCGCGGAAAATCGCGCGACCGCGCCACAAAGCCTGGCGGGCATTCGCTTATAAGCATGCCGGTTTGCGCAATCTCGGACGCCAGGCCGCAATGCTCCGGCGGATAAATCGTGTCCAAGCCGCCCGGTAGCACGGCGCAGGTTGCAAAGGGCAGTGCAGCCCGATGCGCGGCCGCATCGATGCCGCGCGCCAAGCCCGACACGATGAGAAAGCCTCGCTGGCCGAGCGCGGCGCTGATTTCGGCGGTGAATTTCAGCCCGGCGGCGGAAGCCTGCCTTGAGCCCACAACGGCAAGTGGCGGACGGCTCCAAACGCTGGCATCGCCCTTGACGTAGAGCAGCGGCGGCGGCACCTCGACGCGCGCCAAAAGCGGCGGATATGCCTGTTCGCCGGCCGCAGTGAGCCTCATGCCGGCTGCCACCGCTTTCTCAAGCTCGGCGCCGATCGCGGCTTCGGCGGGGATGCTGCCTGGCAAAATGCGGCTGCCATGCTTGGCGAATTCCGGCAGCGCTTCGAGCGCCGCCTCCGCCGAGCCGAAATGCGCGAGCAGCTCCCAGAATGTCACGCCCCCAATATGCGGCGTCCGGATCAAGCGCAGCCAGGCGCGTTTGGTCTCTTCGCTGAACGGCGGCGCGGTCTTGGAGGAGCTGGGCTTTTTGGACTTGGATTTTGCTTTCATTATCTGCAAACGAATTTGTTTGAAAAGTGCGCCGCGAGCGGGCCCGCGGCAGGAAAATTAGCTGCTTTTGGCCTGGAAAGATATCTTGCTTTCCTTGCCTGCAATCAGATTCTGGATGTTCTGACGATGGCGTGCGATCAGAAGCACCGATAGCGCGGCAACGAAGGCGGCGGGTGCCGGCAAGCCTTGAGCCAGCAAGAAAAAAGCCGGCGCGAGCGCCGCCGCGGTCAGCGCCGATAGCGAGGAATAGCGGGTGAGCAGCGCGACGCAGAGCCAAACGGCGCAGAAGAAGGCTCCCGCGGGCCAATAAAGCGCGGTCACTACGCCGATATAAGTGGCCACACCCTTGCCGCCCCGGAAGTTGAGCCACACCGGAAATGTGTGGCCGAGAAAGGCGCCCGCCGCCGCAAACAGCGCGGGCTCCAAGCCGTAATGCAGCCGGAACAAGAGGACGGGCGCAAATCCCTTGGCTGCGTCGAAAAGGAGCGTTGCAGCCGCCAAGCCCTTCCGGCCGGTGCGAAGCACGTTCGTCGCTCCGATATTGCCGGAGCCTACTTTACGGATGTCGCCCGCCCCGCCGAGGCGCGTCAAAATCAGGCCGAAGGGGATCGAGCCCAGCGCATAGCCCAAGAGCAGGGCGCCAGCCAAAACAGGCCAGCCCTGCGCGCCTGCCAGGTCCGCAAACCACAAATCTTTCCAGTTCAAGACAATCGCTCCCAGCCGCCGCCGCTTATGCAGCTAACAAGGAAGCCGGCTCCGGTCAAACAATACTGGATCGAACCAGCCACGCCCGGCCGCATAGCCCGGTGGCAGCGCGGCCGGTCTGCTAACATCAAGCGGGGGCTCAGCCCTTATTGGCCAATTCCACGCTCTCGACCAGCTCCTTCGCCCGCGCGGTCAAGCCGATCAGCTCGCCGTGCAGGACGCGGAAAGCCTCGGCCAGCATCGCGCGTTCCTTCGGATCGGCCGCGGGGCGCCGGCTTTCCCAATATTGCAAACTGCCCCGCAGGATTTCGATCTCGTCGAAGCTTTCTTGAATATTCGTTTGCAGTGCGCCGGAAACGTTGGGCTCGCCGTCAGGTAGATGGCTTTCGCATTCGACACCGTTGTATACGATTGGCTCTCCGTTGCCCTTGACGGAGGCTTGGCCCTTGCTACGCATAAGAAACGCCCTCTCTGGCACGCAGTGGTTGAGTAAATGCCGCAGCGTCATCCTTACACTTCTTATTTACGAATTGCTTAATCCCCTGCGCTCGAGCGCCCGCTTGCAAAGTTTGCCGCGGTCATGCACAAACATCTAGCTGCGCTTTGCGCCTGGCGTTTGTCCCGGGCCCGCGCTCACGAATTCGATCCATAAAAGCGACGCAGAAGGCAACCCATGGCAGGGCATTCGCAATTTAAAAACATCATGTATCGCAAGGGCGCGCAGGACAAGAAGCGCTCGAAAATGTTCTCGAAGTTCGCGCGCGAAATCACCGCCGCGGCGAAAGTCGGCCTTCCCGACATGAACTTCAACCCGAGGCTGCGCACCGCCGTGCTCGCCGCGCGCGCCCAGAACATGCCGAAGGACAACATCGAGCGCGCCATCAAAAAGAGCCAGGAGGCCGGCGGCGCGGATTACATGGAGGTCCGCTACGAGGGCTTCGCTCCGGGCGGCGTTGGCGTGATCGTCGAGGCGCTGACCGATAACCGCAACCGCACGGCGGGCGAGGTCCGCTCCATTTTCGCCAAGTATGGCGGCAACTTAGGCGAAACGGGCGCGGTCTCCTTCGGCTTCGACCGCGTGGGCGAGATCGAATATCCGCTGTCCGCGGGCAGCGCCGAGGCGATGCTCGATGCGGCCATCGAGGCCGGCGCCGACGATTGCGAGACGGATAAGGATGGGCATTGGCTTACGACCAGCGTGGAAGCCTTTCATGAGGCTTCGGCGGCGCTTGAGGCCAAGCTCGGCCCGGCGAAATCCGCTTCCATCGTCTGGCGGCCGCAAAACACGGTCGATGTGGACGAGGAAAAGGGCGAGAAGCTGTTGAAGCTGATCGACAGCCTCGAAGACTCCGACGACGTGCAGGCGGTCTACGCGAACTTCGAGATGAGCGGCGAGGTCATGGAGAAGCTGAGCGCTTAGAGTGCGTCCGGAAAAAGTGTGAGCGGTTTTTCCGATAAGACGCACGGCTAAACAAAGACCTAGAGCCCCGCTTTTTGATTCCATCAAAAGCGGACAGGCTCTAGAACGGGCGCGGCTGCTCACCACCCGCAAGCTGGAGGATATCGAGGCCGCGCGGCGCATCGCTGGCTTCTACCGCAAGGCGACTGTGACGTTCCCGCATACGGGCAAAGCCGGTTCCGGGATGACGCCAATCGGTTCCATCAGGCGTCCAGGGCGCGTCACCAGGGCATGTCGAAGATCAGGAACCCGGCGTCTTCCAGACCCCGTATGGCGATTTGCGCCTCTTCCTTGAGCGCTGCGCCGTCTCCGGCTTTGAGTACATGCCCGGCGAGCACCGCCGAGCCGCGCGTCATTTGCAGCCAAGCGCACCGCCCCGCGCCAAGCGAGTGCGAAATCTCCTCGCCCTTTCCCAGCCGGCCGAGGCTCAGCGCTACATCCTGATGGATCGTGACCGAGCCTTCGCGGCCATCGCGCGATCCGATCAGCGTAAACCCGCTTGCGCCGCGCCATTCGAAGCTCTTCTGCTCGTAGCCCGGCTGGATGCCGTAGGCTTCGGGTTCGATCCAGATTTGCAGGAAATGCACGGGCTCCGTTTTCGAATGGTTGAACTCGCTGTGCTCGACGCCCGTGCCCGCACTCATGCGCTGCACCTCGCCCGCGCGGATCACCGAACCCGTGCCGAGGCTGTCCTTGTGTTCGAGCGCGCCTTCGAGCACATAGGAGACGATCTCCATATTGCCGTGGGGGTGGCGGGGGAAGCCGGCGCCCGGTGCCACGCGGTCCTCGTTGATGACGCGCAGCGGGCCGAAGCCCATGTGCCCGGGGTCGTAGTACTGGGCAAACGAAAAACTGTGCCGGCTGTCGAGCCACGCGGTTCGCGTCAAGCCGCGCTCTTCAGCCCTGCGAATGGCAATCATGGTACGCTCCTTCCGAAGCTAATGCCCGATACCGAAGGTGGGGACCGCAACGCCGCCGGCAAGGCCCGGCAGGCTGGCGCCCGCTATCGCCCCCAGTGGCCGGGCGATCGGGATTGCCATGGCTGGAGCCTATCGGATAGGCTCGCCGGGCGGGGAATGGAATGCGGGGATGAATGTACTGGGATCGTTTGAACTGGAACCGGCTGCGAGCGGCCGCCGCTTACGCATTCAGGCTGAGCGCGGCGGGGCTGCTGGCCCTTTGGCTGTCTCACCGCATGGGTCTCGCGCTGCCGCTCTGGTCGGTCTTGACCGCGCTGATCGTGACGCAGATCAGCCTGGGGCGCTCGCTGAAAGTGACCCTGGATTACTTCGCTGCGACCGTGGGCGGAGTCCTATGGGGCGGGGCCGTCGCCATTCTTGTGCCGCACTCCGGCGAGACCGCGCTTTTGCTGGTACTTCTGCTTGCACTAGCACCGCTTGCCTTCGTGGCCGCACTTTACCCGCGCTTCGGCGTCGGTCCTACCACGGCCGCCATCGTGGTTCTGATCCCGCAAATGCTGCACACAACCCCGATCGCCTCGGCGATCGACCGGATCGAAGAAGTTCTGCTCGGCGGGCTAGCGGGCCTCCTCGTTTCCTTCGTTTTCCTGCCGTCGAGCGCCTTCCAGCATGCCCGCGAAATCGCTGCCCAGGCGCTTGAGAACATGGCCCGGGCCATCCCGGAACTCTTCGAGGGCTTCGAGCGCGGCCTGACTGACGCGGAGGCGCATCGCATCCAGGATGGCATCGGCAAGCAGCTGAACACGCTGTCGTCGGTCACGGCGGAGGCCGAGCGCGAGCGCCCCCTAAGGCTGGCGGAGGATCCGCTAACCGGGCCGCTTCAGCGCACCGTGCTGAGGCTGCGCCACGATGTGGTGATTATGGGCAGGGCCGCGCGCTCACCGCTGCCGGCCTCCCTGCAAGAACCGCTTCAGGCCCTGCTTAAGAACGTCGGGAACGAGTCGAAAGCCGTTTTGCAGGCGTGCGCCACAGCGCTTTCGTCCAGACAGAAAGCGCCTGCACGGGAACCGCTGGACGCGGCGCTCGCGCAGTATACTGCCGGAATCGAAGCGCTAAGGCGCGCAGGCAAACTCCGCGAGCTTTCCGGCGAGGACATCGAACGGCTGTTCGCAACCGGGTTTGCCTTGGAGCAGATGCGTCTCAATCTGCTCGATCTGGAGCGGTGCATCGATGAATGGGCGGCGCGCCAGCGCTAGTACGCCCCGCGGGAAATCCCGCCCCATTTGCCGCAAGCTCACACGGGATTTCCCGCGGATCAGGCGTACTAGCAAACTATTGAATCTAGTACAGCTTATCCGAGGTACGTTCGCTTGAGCGCTCGCGGCAAACGGGGTGCGAACTTGCCTCGGGCTGTACTAGTGTCCCGTCTCCGAATTGCCGCCCCATTTGCCGCACGCTCTCAGGGCAGCTTTAGCTGCGCTACCGCGCTTCGCGGCACTCGAGCGCCCCGGAAGCGATAACGCTCCGGTGCAAATTCAAGGTCCCTTCAGCCTCGTTTAAGCTTTCGGGTGCATACTCTCTAGAGGCGCGCCATTCTCCCCGGCGCGACCGCGCAGAAACTCAGCCGCTGAACCCAGGTTCGCGGCTTTTTTCTTGTCTCCTCTGCCACATCCGGTCATTGCGCGGCAATAGTTCGAAACTCCATAGAATAAAAAGTGCCTTGCAAAAGACCTATTCCGCCGCAACGGCTACTGTTAGGGAGAGCGTTGCAATAACGCTCTCCGCGTAATTCAACACACATCAGTGCACGGAGAGTTTGCGTATGCGCCGTTTGGCTGCACTATTTCTACTTTTGTCTTCAATTCCGGCGAATGCTGTACCTGGTCTTGTCGAAAGCTATCTACAAGCGCCCGGCCCCAAGGGCGCGCTTAAAGGAACCATGCTCGCGCCGGAGAAAGCGAAAGGCCCCGCCGTTCTCATCATCCCCGGCTCCGGCCCCACCGACCGCGACGGCAACAACCCGCTCGGCATCAAGGGCGCGCCCTACCGGCTCCTGGCCGAGGGGCTGGCCGCGAAGGGCATCGCGACCGTCCGCGTCGATAAGCGGGGCATGTTCGGCAGCAGGCGCGCCATCGCCGACCCCAACGCCGTCACCATCGCCGATTACGCCGCCGACGTTCACAACTGGATCAAGGTGGTCCGCGCGGAAACCGGGGACATTTGCGTATGGGTGGCCGGCCACAGCGAAGGCGGCCTCGTCGCGCTGGCGTCCAGCCGCAGCCCAGACGATATTTGCGGGCTCATCCTGCTCGCCTCGCCCGGCCGGCCGGTAGGCGAAGTCCTGCGCGAGCAGGCGAAGGCAAATCTCGCCGGCACGCCGTTTCTCAACCAGGCGCTATCGGGCATCGGCACCCTTGAGCAAGGCCGCCATGTCGATGCGCGCGGCATGCATCCGGCCCTGCTGCAGCTCTTCCGGCCGGACATCCAGGGTTTCCTTATCAGCATGCTGGCCACCGATCCGGCCGCACTCGCCGCAAATTTTCACAAGCCCGTGCTCATCATGCAGGGCGAAAGGGACATTCAGGTGAGCGTGTCCGACGCGGAGCATCTGAAACAGGCCGCGCCGCAGGCGAAGCTCGTGCTGCTGCCCGATGCCAACCATATTCTGAAAACCGTGAGTTCCACGAGCCAGGCCGCGGCCATGGTGGCTTACGCGAAGCCCGGCCTGCCGCTAGCCCCCGGCGTGGTCGACGAAATCGCCGGCTTCATCCAAACGGCGCCCGCGCGCAACTGAGGAAATCCCGCGGGGCAAGCCTCTGCCTGCCCCGCGATCGTATCGTTGCGGCCCTTTAGATCCGCAGCTAGCCGGCGTCGCCGCCCAAGCCGATGGTACGGCGGTTAACGACAAACCTGATCCAGATCGTGAGCAGAAATTCTGCTCCGCCCACCACGATCAACACCGCCAGGGCGCTGTGCTGGTAACTGGAGAAGTGGAACGACTGACTGTCTACGATATTGAGTGCAAGCAGCACGAGCCCTGCAACCAGGGGTAAAATAGCAAGTATAGAATCAAGCACGCCGAGCGCCCGGATCGAACTTGCCGACTGCAAGAGAAACGCCATCTGGATGATCAGGTAAAAGAGTCCAATCCAAAGGGGAACTGTCCAGTAAATGTGGTTTTGGGGCTCCCAGTCCATGCCACCGTGCTCTGCGGGATTCCAGTTGGCGTACCGGATTATCACCGGGGCTATTATGGCCGTAACAACCGCCATTATAATGCTGAACCATTCTTCGGGCATGGCCCGGGATACTGGATCTGCCATGACTATCCCTCCTAACTTCGGGTTAAACGTTGAATGCGCCTCAAGCCGAGGTTCAGCGCGAAAACCGGCGCGTGCCCCAGGCCCGGACGCTAGTACGCCCCGAGGGAAGTCCTGCTCCACATGAGGCTGGCTCAGACAGGACTTCCCGCGGATCGGGCGTACTAGCAATTCTTCGATTCTAGTACAGCTTACCGGAGGCAAGTTCGCCTGAGAGCGTGCGGCAAATGGGGTGCGAACTTGCCTCCGGCTGTACTAGCAGAGTTGGCCCATGCTGCAAACTCTGTTTGTGAAACATCGCAGGCATGGCAGGATCTTGGCCTTAAGACGGTTTTTGCGCGGCTGCAATCGCACGCTCGATCATCGCGCGCGCCTCGGCTTCGCCGGCCCAACGGTCGATCTTTACCCATTTACCGGGTTCGAGGTCCTTATAATGTGAATAAAAGTGCGCGATCCGGCTGAGCAGCATCTCCGGCAAATCGGAATAAGTTTGTATCTTACGGTAAAGCGGCGATACCTTATCGGAAGGCACCGCGATAATTTTCTCATCCTCGCCATGCTCGTCCTTCATGAACAAAACGCCGACCGGCCTGCAGTTGCACACCGCGCCGGGGACGATAGGGCGGGAGTTGGCGATCAGCACATCGATCGGGTCGCCGTCATCGGACAGCGTGTGCGGGACGAAGCCGTAATTCCCGGGATAGTGCATCGCCGTGTAGAGCATGCGATCCACGAACATCGTCCCCGATGGCTTGTCGAGCTCGTATTTGATCGGTTCGCCACCGATGGGCACCTCGACGAGGACGTTAATGTCGAAGGGCGGGTTCGTACCGATAGGGATCGCGTCTAGGCGCATGTAGTGTTCCTTTTGCATCGGATGCCGGAAGGATTACACTTGCACGATTCAGCCACATTGTTAATGAAACGAATGTCTGTAAGCTCCGCGGATCGAAAAACACGGATTGGGCCGATGACCATTTCTTGCCGCCTCGCAATCGTTGCTGCCTTGAGCCTCTGGCTAACGGGCTTGAGCGTTGCGGCCGGGCCTATGGATATAAGAGACTTCATCAAGCAGGCTTTCGACGAACAGATCGAGGCCATCAAGGGCGGAATCTATTGCCGCGCTTTCTCCTGCGATTTTGAGGTCGAGAGCTTCTTTGCGACCGAGACCGACCCCAAAACCTACGCGATTTCCGCCAGCGGCTGGCTTGAGGGTACAATTCCCGGCCTCAAGGGATCGGCTCGCCGTGCGGTCGGCCTAACGGGGACCTATACCCGCGGAACCTGCATCGTGAAAGACCTCAAGCCGGTTTACGACACCGTGACCAACAACAATGGCTGGGGCGCTTCCAGGATCGAGTCCGTTTTCAAGCGCATCCAGGTGCCCGCCACAGTCGTGCTGACGCCGGAAGCCTGCACGAAGGTCGACGCCCTATTCTTCCAGCCGTCCTAAGCTACCTCAACACCACAGCCCGGCTTGCAAACTGCGATCCGCAAAGAGCGCGCCCCGAGGGCCCCATTGGAGAGCGGCGCGTCCAACCTGCAACCTAGCTTCCGGGTGCCAATTTTCATACGAATCAGATAGCTTGCGAATGCCTTAAATGCATTTGAGACACATGGACCCGGGCCGCACTACGATGACATCGCCGCAACGAAGCGCATCGCCTCTGCCACAGCCGGGGCTTGCCTGCCTGGCGCAGTTGAACGCGCCCGAGGTGCTGGCGGCGTGGGTCGCATGCCAGCCAAGGGGGCAATGCGCAGGCGAAACCGCTGCCAAGGCTCTGGCGGAAGCCGTGCCTTATGGGGAGACTTTGGTGCAGGCGGTCAGGCTCGGCCTGGTCCGGGAGGCGGGCGGCATTTTGAGTGCGCAGCCCGGAAGCGCTGCGAAGTACGGCCATGCTCTGTCCGGGGTCTCCGGCCGGGATGCGCTGCGCGCGCTGGCCGTGCTTGCGCTCAAGGGACCCGCCGGCGGCGCCAAGCGCGGCCGCGACCTTCGGGCTCTCGCGCTCAAGCAGCTTTTCGGCCTGGAGGAACTCGCTCCTTGGCCGACGGCACAGCAAGCGCGCTGCTCCCTTCTATCTCGCATTGTTGCGTCCTTCGGCGGCGCTTTCGAGGAGGCCGCAAAACGGCCCCTGAAGGCATTCAAGTTCGATGAAATGAGCCGGCGCATCTATCTCGCCTTCGCCGGGGTGCAACGGGGGACCGTATTGCAGGCAGATGCGAGCTTACTTTCCAAGGGGCTTCGCGGCCCGGCGGATACCGCGCAGGCGCTCACGGCGACCATCATCCGCGCGGCGATCTCGGCCAGGACGCCGGGGGTTGCGGAAGCCAGTCAGGCCTTCGACCTCGAGAGGTTTGCCGCGGCTGTGCGCAAGCTTGCGGGCGATTTGGAGACGAAGCCCTATGCGGGCCGGGTCGCCATCGCGCAGGTTTACGACGAAGGGCTGGCGCAAGGTTTGGAGTTTGGCAGCCTCGACGGCTTCAAGGCGCATCTGGCTGAAGCGGCGCGGGAGGGGCTGCTCGATCTTGAGCGCTACGACATCACAGGGCCATTCGATGCCGGCCTGAAGGAGAGGTCGCGGCTGAGGCTCGGGCGCGACGAACGGCATTTTATCGTCAATCAGTGGATTTAGGCGTATTACATCATGGATTTACGGCTCAAGGCCTTCGAAAGCCCGGAATTTGATCGAGTCTTTGGCGCGGTCGCGTCGCTTGCGGGTGCTGCCGACGAGGAGCGCCTCGATGTGCCCGGGATCGAGACGGACGCGGATGCGGCGCTGAACGCAATCGCCACGCAAGCACTCGGGCAAAATCCAGATCCGGCATTCCGCGTACTCCTTATCAAGGGCGCGACGGGAACCGGGAAAACCCATACCCTTCTGACCGCAATCCGCCGCATGCATCAGGAAGGCCGCGTTTACGCCGCCCTGTTCCCGATGGTGGACCTCGTGGCAGAGAAGGACCTCGACGCGTGGCTGCTGCGCGCAGCTATCTCGCGGCTTTCGGAGCGCTATCTCGTGGCGGCGGGCGCGCCATCGCCCTTGGCCCGGCTGGCGCAAACCGTTGTTGCGCAGGGCCAGGCCGATCTCGCCAAGGCTTTCGAGCAGGACGTTTTTGCCGGCGGCGGCGACATCCGCGATTTCGATCTGCGTCCCTTGATCGTGTCGATCCGCGCGCGGCTGCAGAAGGCGTCTCAGCTTCCGGTTCCTTCCGAGGCATTCATCGCGGCCCTGCTGGGCGCAGGTGCTGGCGACGACGACTCTTTCGCATATCTTCGCGGCCAGCCGGTCAACGTCAGCATCGGCGGCGTCCGGGTCGCGCAGGCGGCAGAGGGCCATATCGCGCGCGCGCATATCGATGCGCTGGTGAATGTGATCGGCGCCACGGGCGGCGCGCTGCTGCTGGCCTTCGACCAGCTCGAGCAGAGCCGGGTCCAGGGCTGGGAGGCGCGGCTGCGCCACCTGTTCGGCCGCGGCGCGCTGCTGGCCGAGACGCTGCCGCCACTCTGCGTCGCCTTCGCGGTGCTGCCGTCGCTTTACGACACCATCGCCGAAGGCATAGACAGCTCGATCCGCGACCGTATCGAGCGGTTCGGTTCGCTGCCCGTGCGGCTCAAGCCGCTCGCGCGCAGGCAGGCCGAGGCGCTGCTCAAGCACAGGCTTGCGGAGCTATTCGAACGCTGCGGTGTGAAGGCGGATACAAAGGATCCGCTTTACCCTTTTCCTAGCTGGATGATCGAGGAACTGGGCGGGCAAACCTCCCGCTATGTGTTCGAGCTGATCCAGCAGTTCCGGCGCGTTTATCTGAGCACGGGCGCGATCCCCGCTCTCAAAGACATGCCGCCTCCGCCCTCCATTACGAGTGAGACGCCGCTTGCGGCCGCAACGGCTTCCTCCACCAATTTCGACGACAAATGGCACGGCGAGCTGACCTCGCGAACGGTGCAGCCCGCCATCGGCAACGGCATTCAGCAGGCCGAGATCCTGGAGTGGGCCATCCAAGCCGCCGCGGCCGAGATCGAGGGCGTTACCGCGATCAAGACGCGGCGCACGGTTCGCGGCAGGGCCGGCACGGTCGTCATCGAGGCAGACTTCCAGCAGAACGGGCAGAGCGTCGAGCGCCGCGAGATAGCGCTTTGCAACGAGGGGCGCGGCGCGCCGCTGGCGGAGGAGATCAGGGTTTTCCTCCGGGGCGTGAACGGGGCCCGGCCCGTCATCGTGCGCCCGCGCGGCGGCCGGCTTCCGCGCACGGGACGCTTCATCGCGCCGATCATCCGCGACGCCGAGGAGATGCACTCTATCGTCGTGCCGCAAATCGAGATGCTGGCCTGGGAGCGGCTGGATTCCGCGCGGCATTTCTTCCGCAATTTCAAGGATGCCCCTGGTTTCGAGGCATGGCAGCGCGAGGCGCGCCCGCTGACGAAAGTGGCCGCTTTTGCCGATATCGTGCAGTTTCCCTACATCAAGGCTGCCGCCGATGAGGACGAAGCCGCCGAAGCCGAGCCGGCGCCGGCACCCGTTCCAGTCGCGCGCCGCCGCACACCTGCGAATGAAGCGGTGATGCTCGGCCGGCATGAGGATGGCGGCGAGGTTCACTGGGCGCCGTTCGAGAACGAAGCCAAGCTCCTCAACTTCGGCATTCTGGTCACCGGCGACCCCGGCTCAGGCAAGACACAGACGCTGAACGTGCTGATCGACGGCGTGGCCCGCATGGGCTTCCCGATTTGCATTTTCGACTTCAAGAACGACTACTCCGAGCGGAACTTCGTGAAGGCAATCGGGCTGAAAGTGCACGATGTCCGCCGGCACGGCATTCCGTTCAACCCGCTGATGCCCAGCGCCAGCGACGATGGGCAAGCGCAGCCGATCGAGCATATTTTCACTATCACCGGCGTCTTGAAGCGCGTGTTCGGGCTTGGCGACCGCCAAACCGCGACGCTGCGCGATGCAATGAAAGAGGCGTTCGAGCGGCGCGGCATCAATCCGCAGAAATGGGTGCACGCCGACAGCATCCGGCCGCCCAATTTCGACGATGTCGTCGCAATCCTGGAGGAGCAGAAGGAAGCGAAAAATCCGCAGGCCATCAGCTTGCTGGACCGCATCGCGCCGCTGTTCGAGCTAGGGCTGTTCCCGAAATCGGACGAACTGCCGGTGCCGTTCGAGGCGATGCTGGACGAGCGGCTCGTGCTGTCGCTGTTCGCGCTGCCGACCGACGAGATCAAGGCGGCGCTGGCGGAACTCATCATTATCCGGCTGCACGGCGTGCTGCTGCGGCGTGTGCAGCCGCGCAAGCTGACGCGGCTCTTGGTGCTCGACGAGGCTTGGCGCGTGGCCAGCAGCACGCACTTGGAAAACCTCGCGCGCGAGGGCCGCGCCTTCGGGGCGGGCATCGCCATCGGCACGCAATATCCGGGCGACCTGCCGCCCGATCTTTCCGGCGCGCTCGACACCAAGATCTACCTCAAGAACCAGCAGCCAGATCACAAGAAGGCCGTGGTGCGCGCGCTGTGCGGCGCCAATTCCGGGCCGGAGGCGGCGAACCTGCATGGCGTTTTGGAGCGGCTCACCCAGTTCGAGGGCCTGATCCAGAACCAGCAATATCTGCCCTATTCAAGGTTCAAGCTCCTGCCCTACTTCGCGCGCGTGGAGCAGCAGACGAAGGCGGCGTAATATAAGATCCGGTTGAGTGCTTCCGCGGCGTCATTGCGACGGCGAGCGTAGCGCGGCCGGAAGCAATCCAGGGTTAAGTTACGGATGCTGCTTCTGGATCGCCACGGCGGCTTTGCCGCCTCGCGATGACGGTGGCGGAAGTATTCAAACTGCGCCGGTATAAGGCCCCGGACAGGCTGCCGCCCGCAGTTGATTTGCCAGTTCCCCCGGCGTAATGTGAAAGCCGCACTACCTGAGGCGCTCGCATGGACGTTGAAGCTCAAATCGCC
>JBKQNN010000456.1:0-11133 GCA_052145975.1 Rhodomicrobium sp.
GGTGCCTCCAGCGGCTTTAAGGTTGGCATGAACCATCGCTGTGCGATCAGCGTTGGCACGACCGCGCTGCCAATAACGGCCGTCACCAGTATCGTATATTCCCGCTGATCGATGATATGATTGGTAAGGCCGAACAGCGCGGAGATCGAGCCGAAGGTGAGCCCTGTGGACATGAGCAGCGTGGTGTACATTCCCTCCCGGGGCTCGAAATTGAACCGCTTCGTCAGAGGAAGGATGCCCGCGAATTTGGTTGCCATTTTGATCAGCAGGAACACGGCAATCAGGCCGGCTGAACTCGCGACCGCGTTGAACTCGACAAGCGAGCCCGCCTTCAGAAAGTAGAATGGCGTCAGGATCGTGAAGGCGATGATGCGGAAGCGATGCCCAAGCTCTTGGTCCTTCAGGAACGAGGGAGCGAGTGCCATGCCGACGAGATAGGCCGGCAGCACCGCCTCGCTGCCCACGACTTGCGACAGCCCGCCAAGCGACAGAAGAACGAGCGAGACGAATTTCGTTTCGGGTTCGCTCACCCGGTGGCCCACGGTCTTGAAGAACCATGGCGCAAATCGGGGAAGAAGCCAGAGCACAACGGCGGTGACCGCACCGAACAGGGCGAGCCAGGCATCGTAATGCGCGAACACGACGCCGAGTGCCAGAACGGTGCCCAGATCGTTGATGAAGCAGGCGGCCAGGATGATCTTGCCAAGCTCGGTCTTGTTGAAGCCTGTTTCGACCATGACCGCGTAAACGACCGCGACTGAGGTCGTCGAAAGCGATATGCCGGCGATTTGCGCCTCCGGCCACGGCCAGCCAATGACGTAATGCGTGTAAACCAGCACGCCGAGGTAAGGCGCAAAAAAGCCAGCGATGCCGATGCCAACGCTTGCCCCGAGATTGTTGCGGATCACCTGCATTTCGATTTCGGTGCCGGCCAGGAAGGTGAGCAGGATGGCGCCGAAGCCCGCCAGGAAGTTGACCCAGGGCGTGATTTCAAGGCCGATGGTGTTGCCCGCGATGGCGCCCACGACGATCTCGACGAGCGCCACCGATACGGCAACGCGGATGGATATGATCGAGGCGGCAAGCGCCAGGGCGAGCCAGACCGATGAAGCTATCCAGACATTGTGCATGCGCAACTCCTCCGTTAGGGAGGCGCATCGAAGCCTCCGCGGGCCAAACTAAGCGCGAGTGCTTGCCTGAAGGAGTTGCGCTTGAGTGGCGCACGCTCTCCCGCTCGCATTCGCGGCAGGAGTCATCAGCCCAGCGGGCAGTTTCGGGGGAACCCCATCCCCATCGGATGCAAAGAGGCTAGATAAGCTTCGCGTCCCGGTCAACTTTAAATGCTTTGGCTTAGATGGTTCCGCTTCCCGTCCCCCAGCCTGTAGCCGAAGCTGACCTTGGTATGGCGGGAGCAGCGGCGCTCCTTCGCTCCATTCCGCGCGGGAGGGCGCTGTAGGTGCAGCGAGCTGTCTAAACAACCTAGCTCGCTGCTAAATATAGTATAAAGTACGCAATCTCGCAGCGAGCGCGTCTATGCCTTGTCGTGGTGGGCTTCGTGATGGGCTTTCACGGATTCTTCGTGGTGGTGCTCTGCGTGCAGATGATGAGCCTGTGCGAGCTGCGCATGGTGCGCGGCTTTCTCGTGATTACCAGTCTCGCTGTGCTTCGCCGCTTCTCTGTGGTGCTTGGCCGCTTGTTCGTGGTGATCCGCGGCTTTGGAATGATGGTCGTGAGCGTGGGACATTAGGTCTCTCCTCAAACTGGCCGTCCATTCGGCAAACTCGGTTTAAGCTCTCAACATGACGCTCTTGCAACAAGGGATGCCCTTGTCCCCGGCGGATTTAAACGGGGGCGAATGAGGGGCCGGCTCTAGAGCCTACCCGCTTTTGATGGAATCAAAAGCGGGGCTCCGGGTCTCTGTTTGACCGTGCGTCTTATCGGAAAAACCGCTCACACCTCCGGGTCAAGCCCGAAGGCATGCTCTTCCGGACGCACTCTAGTGGCGAGGCCGCTGCTATTCTGCGGGCTCGTAGGAATCGTAGGGCTCCGGCTCCACAAGCGGGTCCGAAGATTTGTGGTTCTCGAACAGAAACCCGCCCGACTGCCGCGCCCACAGGCTGGCGTATAGGCCGCCCTTTTGCAGAAGCTCATCGTGGCTGCCGTCTTCCACGATAGCGCCCTTGTCCATGATGATGAGCCGGTCCATCGCGGAGATGGTCGAGAGCCGGTGCGCGATGGCGATCACGGTCTTGTTCGCCATCAAATTATAGAGCTGCTCCTGGATTGCGGCCTCGACCTCGGAATCGAGCGCCGACGTGGCCTCGTCGAGGATCAGGACCGGCGCATCCTTCAGTAGCACGCGCGCAATCGCGATCCGCTGGCGCTGGCCGCCCGACAGCTTCACGCCGCGCTCGCCAACTTGCGCCTGATAGCCGCGGCGCCCTTTGTAATCCTCAAGCTCAAGGATAAATTCGTGGGCGTGCGCTTTCTTGGCCGCGGCGACGACATCTTCCTGGCTGGCGCCGGGCTTCCCGTAGCAGATGTTGTCGAGCACGGCGCGATGCAAAAGCGAGGTGTCTTGCGTCACCAGCCCGATCTGCGCGCGCAAGCTGTCCTGGGTGACGAGCGCGATGTCCTGCCCATCGACCAGGATGCGCCCGGCTTCGAGATCGTGGAAGCGCAAGAGGATATTGACGAGCGTGGACTTGCCTGCGCCCGACGGCCCGACCAGGCCGACTTTCTGGCCTGGCTCGATGGTCAGGTTCAGGTTCTCGATAAGGCCGCTGTCGCGTCCGTAGTGGAAGCGGACATTCTCGAAACGGATCTCGCCCTTCGTGACGCGCAACTGTTTCGCGCCCGGCGCATCTAGGACCGTCCAAGGCTTGGAGAGCGCTTCCATGCCCTCCTGCACCGTGCCCACATTCTCGAAAATGGCGGTGATGACCCACATGATCCAGCCGGCCATGTTGTTGATGCGGATCGCCAGCCCCGTCGTGACGGCGATGGCGCCGAGCGAGATCGCGCCGCGGCTCCAGAGCCAAAGCGACAGGCCGGACGTGCCCGTAATGAGCATGCCGGTTAAGACCCATTGCGTCAGTTCGAGCCCGGTTATCAACCTGAGCTGGATTCTGAGCTTGTGCAGATGATCGGAGATCGCTTCCCTGGCGTAGGCGTCCTCGCCTTCCGTATGAGCGAACAGCTTGACAGTCAGAATGTTGGTGTAGCTATCCACAATCCGCCCGATCAGCAGCGAGCGCGCCTCCGAAACCGTCGTGGCCCGCTCGATCAGCTTCGGCACGAAGAACCAGATCATGGCCAGGAAGCCGGCGAGCCATGCGAGCAGCGGCACGAGCAGGAGCGCGTCGAGCTGGAAGAAGATCACGGCCGCGCTGGTCCAATAGATCGCGACGTACCAAAGCGCGTCCACGGTCTCGACCACCGACTGCCGCAGCGCGCCACCGGTCTGCATGATCTTGTTTGCGATCCGGCCCGCGAAGTCGTTCTGGAAAAACGACAGGCTCTGGCGCAGGACGTAACGGTGCTGCTGCCAGCGCACCATGTTCATCACATTGGCGTTGGCGGTTTGATTGATGAGCAGCGTGTGCATGCCGAAGGCCACGGGCCGGGCTACCATCGCCACGAACGCCATCCAAAGCAGCGTCCGGCCGTGCAGCTCGAAGAATTCGGCGGGGTTCGCGGCAGCTTTGGCGAGATCCACGATCTGGCCAACGAAGGCGTAAAGCGAGACCTCGATGAGCGATCCGAGCATGCCAAACAGCATGATGAGCGCATAAACCCACCAAACCCGGCGCAAATAATGCCGGTAGAATGCCCCAAGCTTGTCCGGCGGCTGGACAATTGGAACGTCTTTGTAGGGATCGATAAGTCTTTCGAACCAGGATAGCATGGCTTCGCTCGCGTAATTGGGGATGGGGATCGCGCGGCGAAGCGAAGCGGATGACTTCGCGGGTGTGCTCGCGCTGTTACTTGCCGGAAACGGTGATTGTCATCGTTATTGAAAATCCTGCTTTCAAACCAGCCTGCATTTTACTATAATGGCAGGTGTGCCGGAAGAGGCCATTTGAAGGCGGCAAAATTGCGGCCTTTCGAGGAGGGCAACAGCGAGCGGCGTTGCCCGTCCCGGCGAACGAGGGAAGTGGTGTGGCTAAAGCCATCGTTAAATCAATGGTGTAGGCGTTCTCATGGCTGTAACTAAGCTGTGCTTTAAATGAATGGAAGCAACAGCGTAGGATCGGGCCCCTTATGCTAAGCCGCAATGTAGTGTACCTGGGGCTTTGGGGCGCTTTTCTGGGGCTTTTTGTGTTTGGGAGTCCGGCACAGTCGAAGGCTGCGGAGTGCGAGCCCTCAATTGCGGTGGAACCCATGAGTGCCGGAGCAGCGCACCTGACCGTTTCCGCCCCTTGTTTGCCTCGGCGCCAGGTGCGTTTTCGCTACGATACGGTCGAGCTTATCCGTACCCTGGACGAGGGTGGGCATCTTGCCTTGACGTTCGACTGCTTCTTGGGCGACAAAGTCCCGCTTTCGGTCTCCATTCAAAATGGGCCAACCATTCCCGTCCAGCTCAAGACCCTCGACCTCGACCGCGTCACGATGGTCGCCGTGGTGTGGAAGGGCACCGTCAACCTGGATCTCCACGCATTCGAATATGCGGCGAAGCTGTCCGACGAGAACCATGTCTGGGCTGGCGCGCCGTCGAGCCGCTGGCAGGCCGAGGAGCGCAAGAGGCGCGACAATCGCGGGCACGGATTCATCAGCTTCGCAAGCGACGGCAGCACTCCTGGCGACCAGATTGAAGTCTACACCTTCGTTCACGAGCCCAATCAAACCGCGGGCGCTGTAACCTTGGCTCTCGACTACGAAAGCAGGTCCCGGCGGCCGCGCGACCCGGACACCTGCGGCACCGGCCTCTTTTCCGATCTGGAATACAAAGTATTCGTCTGGCGCCCGGGGGGCAACGTTTCGCGCTCGCGCGGCGTGTTCGGTCCCCAAGAATGCGATCAACCTTCCGACGAGGTTGCCCGCTACAACGCCAAAGCTCTGCCACAACTTCTCCTCATGCGCTGAAGGCTCTTAGCCTCGAGCCTTGGGCTTCATGACAACGCATCTTCACAAGAGGGTACTATGGCGCTCCGGCCGGTCTTAAAGCTTGCTGCCAGCTTCGCAGTGTTTGCCGCTATCACCGCGGGCGCGGCGAATGGCGGAGAGGTAACGCTGGCCTTGCGCAGCGGCGGCCTCACCATAATCGGCGAGTTGCTTACCTCCGATAAGGGGTCCTTCGTTGTCAGATCGGAGAAATTCGGCGTGGTTTCCGTCGAAGCATCCAAGTTTGTGTGCTCGGGCGACGGTTGCCCGAAGACCGCGTTGGGCGTGCTGGCGATCCATGGCTCGAATACGATTGGCGCACAGTTGATGCCGGCCACCATTGAGAAATTTGCCGAAAGGGACGGCTTCACGCTGGAAAAGATCGTCGGCTCCGATGCCGAGCAGGTTCTTTATAAGTTCTATGATGGCAATGGCAAAGAGGCGGGCAGCATCGATTTGCAGTCGCACGGGAGCAATACCGCCCCGCCAGACCTGCTGCAGGGCAAAGCGCAAATCGGCGCGATGTCCAGGCCGATCAAGCCCGAGGAAGTAAAGGCGATAACCGATAGCGGGACCAAGCTTAAGACCCACATCTTCGCCTTGGATGGCGTTGTAATTCTGGTCTCGCCGCAAAACCCCATCACAGCACTAAGCTTGGACGACATCGCAAAGATTTTTGCGGGCACTATCACCGATTGGAGCGAGGTTGGAAGAAGCCCGGGACGCATCAAGCTTTACGCAAGGGACGCAAAATCGGGAACCTTCGATACGTTTGACAATCTGGTACTCAAGCCAAGAAATCTAAAGATTTCGGCGGAGGCCAAGCGGTTCGAATCAAGCCCGGACCTCTCGGATCAAACCGCCCAGGACCCCGATGGGATCGGAGAGGTGGGTTTCGCCTATATCCGCAACGCGAAGGCACTTGCCATTTCATCCGCATGCGGAATCGTGTCGCCCCCGGAGGTGTTTTCGGTGAAAACCGAGGAATATCCACTCTCCCGCCGACTTTTCCTGCAAAGTACAGGTTCTCTCTCCGCCATGGGGAGCCACCTCTTGGACTTCGCTCTTTCGGACAGCGCACAAGACGCGATATCCGAAGCGGGCTTCATCAATCAGCGCATCGATCTGCAATCTTTCGATCAGCAAACGAACCGGCTGGCGCCGGCGCTGCTCGTCCCGGACAAAGAGTTCAATTACCCCTACATGCGTGAGCTTGTGAACAGCCTTAGGGGCGCCTACCGCTTATCGGTCAGCTTCCACTTTCCGAAGAATTCGGCTTCGTTGGATGAAAAAGCGCGCCAAGACGTTCCGGTGCTTGCGAACTTTTTGAAAAACGCCGGCGCAAATTACAAGGAAGTCGCACTCGTTGGCTTCAGCGACAATTCTGGAACTTTCGATGCAAATCGGGCCGCAGCGCTTAACCGTGCCACAAACTTTAAGAACGCTTTGGTGGCTGAGGGCATTCCCGCCACACGGATCGTTGTTAAGTCCTATGGCAGCCTGCTGCCGGTTGGCTGCAATACCACCGAGGCGGGAAGGGAAAAGAACCGGCGCGTCGAGGTTTGGGTCAAAGAGTAGCACCTGCGCATTTCGCACTTGCAAAATGCGTTAGCAATGTATTGAGATTACGGGGAAAATTGCGTTGTTTGTTCAGCTTGTTGCCAAAAAGCTAGAACGAAACCGCAAGAAGTGTGTTAGACGTTCGGCTTCCGTAAGGGTTGGCAGTGGCATTGGTGTTGAAAACCGGCTATGATGGTTGTTTCTTTTGCAATCTGTTGCTTAAAAACCGCAGATTGTGCCCCAATGACCTGTTAAGCTTTACGCGAGTCGCCAATTAAAATCTGAACCGCGTTGAAGCATTGACGAAAGTCTCATGCTAGCAAGAACCGTCATTCCCCTTGAACAAACCCCGCATCTCCGCGTGCCTGAAGTAGGATGCGATGTGGAGCTGCGCCGGTCCTCGCGGGCGAAGCGGTTTTCTCTCAAGGTCAGTCATACGGAGCGCTCCGCGATCTTGACGTTGCCGAACCGGGGCCGGCTCGAAGATGCAACCGCGTTTCTGGCACGGCACGCGGACTGGCTCAGGAGGCAGCTTGAACGCTTACCCGAGCCTGTTCCATTCTCCGACGGCGCCGTCATTCCTCTTCGAGGCGCCTTCCATCGGCTTAAGTTCGTAGGCGTGCAACGCAACTGCGGGGTGGTGTCGGTTCAGCATTACGGCCTGGAAACGGCTGACATTCCCGGTTTTGCCGCGGTTCCAGGGTTTCCGGCTTCGTGCTGCGCAAGTCCAAGCCCGAGCGCGGCACTTCCCCAGATTTTGGTCACGGGCGACTTGGATCACGCGCCGCGGCGTTTCTCGGACTGGCTTCGCAACGAGGTACGCAGGGATATCGCAGTCAGCGTAGCGAAACATGCTCAAGTGCTTGGCTGTGCCCCCAAACGGATCGCGGTACGCGATCAAGCAACGCGATGGGGTTCCTGTTCGACAAGCGGTACACTCTCTTTTTCATGGCGGCTCATCTTTGCGCCGCCATTTGTTTTGGATTACGTTGCGGCCCATGAAGTTGCGCATTTGCGCGAGATGAACCATGGCCCGCGCTTCTGGCGGATCGTAAAAGACGCCGCGCCCACCACCCAGAAGGCCCGGGTCTGGCTTAAATCCCACGGGGCCGAACTCCATCGCTTCGGCAGCGATTACTGAACGCTCTCAACCGAATTTGAGTCGCGCACCGTTTAGATGGATACCCGCATGCGCGGGTATGACCGGCAGCGGGCCGGTTTTGATTGAAATCGCTTCGGTTTTGTGCGGTGCATAACTGCGCTCTCGCGTTACGGCGGAATTTTTGGCACACTACTATTCCGTTAAGTACCATCCCCTGTGCTGCCGTGGACCAAAAGAGACGTTTTCCAGAGTTTTACGTGACTTCGCCGCAGCCCTGCCCCTACTTGCCGGGCCGGCAAGAGCGCAAGATTTTCACTCATCTGTCGCCTGACAGGCCGCGCGCGCTCGTCGACAATCTGTTGAAGGGTGGTTTCCGGCGCAGTCAAAACATCGCCTACATGCCTTATTGCGACCACTGCGCTGCCTGCGTGCCGGTGCGGATCGTGGTCAACGAGTTCGAGCCCAGGCGAACGCTCGCGAGGATATGGAAAATGAACGCCGGCCTGGAGGCGCGGCGCGTTCCGGGCAAACCCACGATCGAGCAGTATTCCCTGTTCCGGGCCTATATCGAGGCCCGGCACGCAGATGGCGGCATGGCGGACATGTCCCTTCTCGATTACTCGATGATGATCCAGGACAGCACGGTCGATACCTCTCTGACCGAATACCGCGTGCCGTCGTGCGGCGGCGAAGATGGAGAAAATCGGCTCGTGGCCGCGGTGCTCTGCGACCGTTTGAGCGATGGCATCTCGCTCGTTTATAGTTTCTACGAGCCGGAAATGCCGGGCCAAGGGCTTGGCAGCTACGTTATCATGGAGCAAGTGGCGTTCGCCCGCTCACGTGGGCTGCCGTACGTGTATCTTGGTTATTGGATCGCGGGCTCACGCAAGATGGCTTATAAGGCGCGCTTCCACCCGCAAGAGCACCTGACGCCGGCGGGGTGGGTACGGCGCAGGCGGTGAACTGCGCTATCGCGTGAAACCGGCCTGAATCGGCTGGGCCGAAGCGCGGTTGAGCTTATCGAGCATATGCTCCCATTTGGCCGTGGTGTTCGCCACAACCTTTTCCATGGTGCTCTTCAGCTCATTCAGCATGGCGCAGCGCCCGGGTTCGGTGTTCGCAGTGGCTGCGTCGAGAGATTGCACCTTGGTCAAGAGCGCCTGGTTTGCGGCATCGAGAGAGGCGGTGGTCTCGTCTTTTACAAATGGGGCGGCGTTTGCGAGGTATTCCGCTTCCTGCCAATTGTTGAGGGCGCGCAGCTTTTGGAGGTTTTCCTGGAACGCCTTGCCATTCTTTTCGTGAAGCAGCGTGATCGTTGCGCTGGCTGAGGCAACGGCTTCGCGGAAAGCGGCTGGATCGCATTGCCCTTGCTGCGCGAAGGCTGCCGGACATGCAGTAATCGCGATGACGATAGCGAGCGCTCTCAGCACCATGATAGGCAGTTATCTCCGTGCGAAAATTAACGAGAGTTAATATGGCCGGCCTGGTGCAAAATTATGGCAAGCCGCCCACAAGTTGGAAACGCCTCTTCAACTTATATTACAGCACGGCCGCCCGTTCACATCCTGCGCGAGCTATCGGCGCCCTAATAGCATAATGGCCGGGAGAAGCCCGGCCATCGCAAAATCCGTTCCTGTTCAGCGCGGTAGCAAGCTACCAGGCATAATTGAACCTGTAAGCGGCGCCGATGCCAGCCTGGAACTGGTCCGCGGAGCCTCTCTGCGTGACAATCGGGCTATTCGCTGCGTCGCCCAACAGGCGGTCCCATTCGGCGAAGGCGCGAATCGAGAACTTGTCGGTCAGATAATAGCGGGCGGTCACGTCCACACCGGCAAAGTTGACACCGCCTGCGGCATTATAAGTGCCTAACCCGGCGCCGGCATCCGCTGCGCCTAGCGAGAAAAACGCCGACGCATATTTGTCGTCAACGACCTGCAAGCGGGGCCCAGCCGTGAGCAGCCACTGAGGAGTAGGCCGGTAGATGAAGTCGGCCATGAAGTTCGCTTCGAAGCCATCCGCGCCAGTGACACCTTGCAGCAATTCCACCCGGGTTCTCAAGAACGGAGCGGGGTAATATTCCGCGAACGCGCCACCCTCCAGCGTATAGTCGATGTCGTGGATGCCCTGGAGCGCGGACGAGGCGTTGCTCCGGTCGCGGTGGTTCAAATAGTCGCCGGCCGCGCCTACCCGGAAGTTATCCGTCTGGTAAAGCGTGAGGCTGAACGCATCGTTGGGAAGAGTAAGCCATTCCCTGGCGCCCGCCTGATGGATGTCGATGATGGGGCGCCCTGAAAAGATGTAGTCCTTGGCCCCTGGGAAAGCGGGCTCAATGACGCCGTAACCGCCAATCGTTACGACCCAATAGTTGCCCGGCGTATCCTTGTAAGATGGCGCGGAATTATCCGTGAGGTCGGCGCCGTGGGCACAGCCCACGCTCAGACCTAGAAACGCCAATACACACGTGACTCTTTTAGATGAAAGCATCGGTGTGCCCCCCCGGGCTTCATTTACAATCAACGGCACATTGCCCGAAACTTCCTAACTTGGCGTGCGTTATTTTGTTCGCATATGCAGAAAGGCGGCCGGAGTTGCACATTGGCACCGGAACCGGTTGTGTGCCCAAGCTAGGGTTGCACTGCGAACTTGTAGCTCGCGCCGACGCCTGCCACGAATTGGTCCGAGGCGCCCCTCAGGCTCACGCGCGGATTATCCGCCGCGTCGCCGGCAAGCTGATTGAAATCGAAAAAGAACTTGGTCGAAACTTGCCTGCTCAGATCATATTTGCCCGTCAGCTCCGTGCCGTAGGACAAAATCCCTCCTTCCGCGCTGAACGGGACAAAGTTGCCGGTAATGCGCGCATTCTGAGTTGAAAAATAATAGGAGGCATACTCCGCATTTGCGATCTGAACGCGCGGACCGAACGTTACCGTCCAGTCCTGTCGTGGGCGCCAGATGTAATCCGCCGAAAAGTTAGCGGCCAACCCAGGGTTTCCGGCGATGCCCTGCAACACTTCGACGCGCGTCCGTATGTGGTCCAGGGGGTAATATTCGGCGAACGCTCCCCCGCTCAGATCGGCAGCGGCGTGTCCAAGCCGAATATCGATGTCCTCGCCGTGATAGGGGCTCTGCAGGGTCAGCGTGCCTGCCGGGCCGGCCCGGAAATTGGATGTTTCGTAAAGGGCGTAGCCAGTGGCGTCGTTCGGGAAAGACGCCCATTCCTTGCTTCCGGCCTGCCAGACATCGATCTGCGGTTTGAAGCCCAGGGTGTAGTGCTTCGAGCCCTCGTAAAGTGGCTCCAGCACCCCGTAGCCGCCAAAATCGACGATCCAGGCGGAAGGCGTCGCAGTATCGAGGGAGGCGATGTCGAG
>JBKQNN010000457.1:0-9578 GCA_052145975.1 Rhodomicrobium sp.
GCAGTTTTCGAATTAACCGTAGTACGGTGCATTTGGCCCTGTCCTTTCGTCCGCACCGCAGGCAATTTCCCTTTTAAAATCAATGCGTAATGCCCCAGCTTAAGGCTTTCGTAAGGGGTATCGCCTATAATCGCGCCTTGAAGGAAAATGCCGGCATTGCCGAAAACCTGACGAAAAACCGAAAGAACGAAGTTAACGGCGAGCTAATCCGGGGGTAGCGTAGACGGCCTTGATAGATAGGGAACGGCGATGACTCTGGAACCCAAGCTGACGCTCGCGGACCTCGCTGGGAAGGCGCGGGTAGCGGCGGCGCTTACGGAGGTGGAGAGGAACTTCGCCGATCCGGGCATCGCGGCACTACTCGACGAGGCCTACGAGAACCCGAAGGGCCTTGTCACCGGCATTACCGGGCCGCCGGGCGCCGGCAAATCCACGCTCATCAACGCGCTCATCGCCGAATGGCGCGCCACCGGGCAGACGGTGGCCGTAGTGGCCGTCGATCCCTCCTCGCGGGCGAGCGGCGGTGCGCTTCTGGGCGACCGGGTGCGTATGCGCACCGACCCGGACGACAGCGGTGTGTTCGTGCGCTCTGTCGCCGCACGCGGCCGGCTCGGTGGCCTTGCCGATATTGCCTTTCCGGCCGCGACGCTGCTACGCGCGCTTTACGGCAGAGTGATCGTGGAAAGCGTCGGCGTAGGCCAGTCCGAAACCGATATCGCCACGGTTTCCGACACAGTTGTGCTGTGCATCCAGCCCGCGTCGGGCGACTCGCTGCAATTCATGAAGGCCGGCATCGCCGAGATCCCCGACATTGCCGTTGTGACGAAGGCCGACATGGGCGCGGCGGCCACGCGCGCACTCGCGGACCTCACGGGCGCGCTTAGCCTTTCCCACCGCGATGCGGGCATGTGGGAGCCCGAATGCCTCGCAATCTCGGCCGTCAGCAGGGAGAGTCTTCGCCCGCTTTTTGCCGCGTTTGGCCGGCACGAGGCATGGCTCAAGGAGGAGAGACGTCTTGCCGCAGCAAGGGAGGAGAAGGTGCGGGCCTGGCTCGAGTCGGAGCTTGCAGCGGAGTTCGGCCGCAAAGGCTTACAGCTTGTAAGACAAGGACTTTTGTCACTTCACTGTAATAAACCGTTTACGAATCTCAGGCGCGCTTTGGGCAGCCTCAGTGCCGTTGTTAAGCCTGAGCCGGACACCTAAAGCGCCGCTGCCGCTGGCATCCCCATTTTTGACTTAAAAAAAGGTGTAGCTATCCCCGCAAAACCTCCAGGCGTCCCGAAACGCGGAGTTAACCAATTTGCGTTATATTTCGTGGCTGTTGTTTAGGAGCGTCGAGTGAAAAGTAGCCGTTCGATGACTGTGGATCGGGAACACAGCCAGGCCCTCGTTGTACAATACCAACGGCCGGGTCCGCTGGTTATCCGCAATTCCGAACTTGCTGTCATTCCGCCGCGTCCGCTTCCGCTCACGCTTAAAGCAAAGCGATCTTTCGCGAAGCTTACCAAGTTTGGCATTTTTGCCTCGGTTTGCGCTTTTTGCGGCTACGCTTATCACGATGACGCCATCCGCCGCGCGATCGATTACCGCGTCACCTTGCTCACCACTCCCGGCGTTTCGAATATAAGCCCCACCTTCGCCAGTCAATCGGCTGGCCTAGAACCGCTGCCGTCGTATGCCAAGCATCTTTTCGCCGGCAATCAGAAAGGCCCGCGTGCCGATAGATTCGCATTTGCGATGAAGTCGGGCATGGATAGCGTGTCCCGCCGCGCGAAGACCGATCCGCTGCGTTTGAGCACGGAGACCGCGGTGCAGACGGCGGCGCTTGCCGGCGCGCAAATGTTCCTATCGGCTTTCACCCCGCAGGACCCCTTGCTTGAAGGCGATGCTGCAGCACCCACGAAACCTGGCGGCGAATGGGCCGGGCTGCTCAAGAACGCAAGCCTTTCCCCAGAGCAGCCGCAAACCTTGTTCGGCGGCCTTACCGAGGACGAGTTCCGCAAGCGCGAGCTGCGCTGCATGGCTACTGCGATCTATTTCGAAGCGCGCGACGAGCCGATCAAGGGCCAGGTCGCCGTTGGCCAAGTTATCATGAACCGCATACGCAGTCCGTTCTATCCCAAGACCATTTGCGGCGTCGTCTATCAAGGCGAGCGCAACCGCCACGGCTGCCAATTCTCCTTCACTTGCACAGGCAAGAGCAATTCCGTGAGGGAGAAGCCCGAATGGGCAACTTCGGTAAAGCTTGCCAAGCAGGTGATCGCGGGCGAGGTTTGGCTCGACGAAGTGGGCTATGCCACGCATTACCACGCAACTTACGTTCATCCGCCATGGCGTTTCGAGCTGATCAAGGTCGCGCAGATCGGCGGACACATCTTCTATAAGATGAAGCCAGGCACGGTTCAGATCGCTCTGCTGAGCGAGGGTCTATAGCGCTATGACGCTCAACGATCTTTTTGATCGAATCGTTGAGCGCGCGCTTGCGAAAGCTGAAGACCCACCCGCTATTATTTGGAGAATAACATTCCATCCACAGGGCCGGAAGCCGCATTGGAGGTATTTTGCCCTACCTGCGAAAGAAACATAAAGTGACGATCAACTATAAGTTGCAATAATTTGAATAATATCTGCTGTCCGCCTGAGAAAATCGATTAACCACTGCTCAGCCTTAACTACTTCTTCACCTCCGTCTGCCAAAGATCGCATATGTGGGAAAAGCTGCGGCAATGACTGCCGCGCAAGTTTCGCAATGCGTGACACGCCGGCCGATGCGGCTAAATCGGGCCGGCGGGCTTACGGTGCGGATTAGGAGGGCTGGGCTATGGCCCAAGTGAAGGTACTCGTAAACGGGCGCACTTTCCGGATGGGGTGCAAGGACGGCGAGGAGGGCCGCGTCCGGGACCTCGCCGCGGAAATCGACGGCCACGTGCAGCGGATCAAGAACGGCACGAAGGCCGTGCAAGACGAGCGGCTGTTTCTCATGGCGGCGCTCTTGATGGCGGACCAGCTCTGGGAAGCGCGCGAGGAAGTACAGCGCTTGCAACGCATGGCGTTAGACCCGCGCGCCTATCAGGTGATCGACGGCGGCGCCCAGGCCATGCAGCGGGAGCTTGGCAAGGCAATAGAAGCCGGAGGCGCGCATCCCCGCGCCAAGGGCAGCGCCTAGACCGCGGTGCACTAAATCGGACGCGGGCGTCATCGCGAGGCGGCAAAGCCGCCGTGGCGATCCGGAGGCCGCTTGCTCCTTACGTTTGCGTTAGCGACTCTGGATTTCTTCGCTTCGCTCGCAATGACGGCGATAGCAGCCATCATCCCGGCCGGCAGGACAACGCAACCACGAAACTGAGCCGCGCTTACAACTATTTGAGGGCGGACCGTTCCAGGGGCTAGTAATTTCGCTCAAATCCCGTTATATGCAACGTTCGCTGCGGGGTGCGTTAGGGGCTCAATGAATACCCGGGCCCTATAAGATCCTTAAGGGAGCTGACCCTGCCGGGGCCGTGGCCTCGGTTATTTGGCGCCCACCTGTTTACCAGGGACCCAGGGGATCGAAATGCCCCGACGGCCTTCGCGGCTCTTTAACATTCGACCGGGATTGGTGCGGGCAAAAGCGATAGATCGGCGGAATCCATTGGCGGAGCGGAAAGCGGCTCTCAGGGCCGAAGCTTCGGGAGTCCGCCGCGAGGTTTGGCTGAAGTCAGGGGCCGCGGCGAGCCGGGCTCTTGCCGCTCGCGGCGCCCCTCTGATTGGAGCCATGCAAGCATTTAGCGCCGCCGGCTATTTCCCGGTCCACGACGAGCTCGACCCGCTCCCCCTGCTTGAAGCGTTGCAGGCTCAGGGGTTGCGCATTGCCCTGCCGGTTGTTAGACCGGGGCCGGATCTCATCTTCAGGCAATGGAGCCCAGGCGCGCCGCTTAATCGCGGCAAATTCGGCATACGGCAGCCTGGCGCCGGGCGCATGGAACTTATGCCAGACATCGTGCTCGTCCCTCTTCTCGCCTTCGACCGCAAAGGAGGCCGCCTCGGCTACGGTGCCGGCTACTATGACGCGGCGCTGCGCCGGATGAGGCAGCACGCCCAGGTTGCGGCAATTGGCATCGCCTTCGACGAGCAGGAGTTTCCGGAAGTTCCCCAGGAGCCGCAGGACGAGCCCTTGGATACGATCCTAACGCCGTCGCGCGTCATCGCCTGCGGAGAGTGATATGCGGCTTTTGTTTCTCGGGGATGTAGTCGGAAGGCTAGGGCGGCACGCGATCTGCGAGCAGCTTCCGGCCTTGCGCGAGCGGCTTGCCGCCGATTTCGTCATCGTCAATGGCGAGAACGCTGCGGGTGGCTTCGGCATCACCGAGCAGATATTCCAGAACCTGCGCGATGCCGGCGCCGACGTTGTCACCACGGGCAACCACATTTGGGACCAGCGGGAAACGCTGGTGTTCGTCTCGCGCCAGAACCGCCTGTTACGGCCGCTGAATTACCCTGCTGGTACGCCGGGCGCAGGTGCTGGGCTGTTCCGGGCCGCGAACGGCGCCGAGGTGCTGGCGATGAGCTTGCTCGGCCGGATTTTCATGGAGGCGCTGGACGACCCGTTCCAGGGCGTGGAGCGCGAAATCGCCGCCTGCCCCTTGCGGCAAGGCGCGGACGCCATATTCATCGATTTCCATGCCGAAGCGACATCCGAAAAGCAGGCGCTCGCCGCCGCGGTCGACGGCAGGGTCAGCGCGGTCATCGGCACGCATACGCATGTGCCCACTGCCGACGCCCGCATCATGCCGGGCGGCACCGCTTTCATGACGGACGTTGGCATGTGCGGCGACTACGATTCCGTCATCGGCATGGAGAAGGGTGAGCCGGTGCACCGGTTTACCACGCGCATCCCCTCCGGCCGGTTCACGCCCGCGATGGGGCCGGCGACGATCTGCGGCGTGCTGGTCGAAACCAGCGATGCGACCGGCCTTGCGGTTTCCATCGAGCCGCTGCAGGAGGGCGCACCGCTCGGCGGCGGCCGCACCCGTCAGGAAGGGTGACGCGGCCTCACCCGCCCATGCCGCCCATCTGCGTGAGCTTGGCGACCACCTCTTCGATGCCGAACAGGAAGATGCCGGCGCCGCCGATCATGAAATGGGAGACCGAAGCGGCGAGGAGCGAGTTCGTCCGCGCGAAAATCCAGCCCCAGAATAGGCCTGGAATGAACGCCGCGATGGCGAAGGCGAAACTGATGTGCGAATGCGCCGCTGCGAAGACCAGGTTGGAGACCAGGATGGACCAGACGTGGCGCCAAAACGTAGAGCCGTTGAGGAACGCGAAGAGCGGCGCCTGCAAGCAGGAGCGGGCCACGAATTCCTGCAGTGGCGTCAGCAGCAGGTAAAGCCCGACCGCCACCCAATAAAGCGGCGACATCATCACTTGATGCATGTTCTCGCGCACGTCTGCGACGCCGAACAGGGAGAGCGAGGAGAATGTCTGCGTGGTGTGAATCAGCAGCAGCTTCAGCCCCGCGCCCACCACGATGAAGGCGAGCGAGACCAGAACCGAAAAGCCGAGCGCGCCTTTCCAATTGGCGGTTTGCAGGCCGAAAAACGAACGCGGAAAGCCGCTATAGGCTATCACCGGGCCCATCACGGCGGCGAACATGGCGATGATGAATGGGCTGATCGCGAAGTTCACGGTGAGCGCCACCATGAAACTCGGCAGGATACCGAGCAACAGCGTGTAGAAGGATAGCAGCGACAGCGTCGTCACGACGATCCGGCCGACCGCGTTCTTATAGCGGGCGAATTCGGCCTCGTTTTGCAGGCTGTCGAGGCGGTGCACGATGGAATGGCGTAGCTCGCTGGTGAGCTCCCGCCTGAGTTGCGCCACCACAGCCGCCTTGAGTTTGCGCGAGGCCGGCGAAAGTGCTGCGCCGGAAAAATCCAGCACCGCCAGCGTCAGCGGCGTTTTTGCCAGCACGCTGGTGGCAAACGGCTCGCCGTCCAGGAAGGAGATCGCGCCGATGATTTCGTGCTTTCCCCGCGAACCGGTTTCGTACTCGGCCATAGTGTGGGTGGAGAAGGTTTTGCCGCGGTTGCAAAGCGCTGCCTCGCCTTCGAGCACGACGTACAGCTGCCCCGGATTGGCCTGGCCCTCCTCGAGCACGCGCTCGCCCGCGGCGAAGCGGGAAATGCTGATATGCTGCTCCAGCGCCTCGCGCCGATCTTGCGGCAGCCGCGCGAAAAACGGCACATTGCCCGCCGGGAACCCGCTGATTGAGGCCGCTTCCATCGTGAAATCCTTTCCCTTCTGAAAGCTATCTACGATAAATGCTCCGGGAAAATTACAGGCCCCAGAGCTTTCCTCGGCTTAGGGTTTCGAAAGCGTGAAAACGAAGAATAATACGAGATCCGGTTGAATAGTTCACGCCCGTCATCCCGGACGCCGCTTGCGGCTATCCGGGATCTTGCAACATGCTGACGCCCCAGTGAAGATCCCGGAAAGGCGCAAGCGCCTTTCCGGGATGACAGCATGGAAGCAATCAACCGGATGCGGTATAATACCGGCCAAAAGCCCTAACACCTTTGTCCTTGGCTGTTCTTTCGGACGGCCGAAAGTATATACTTATATAGAAATAGGCTTTCTGCCGAACGAACCCAATTTTCATCAACAAAAACAAGCGGCAGCCTCCTGCACAGCATGACGCTGGGGCGCAGCACGCCCCGGCGAAGGAGTCAAAATCTTCGACGGCTGGTATAATATAACGCCTTCGGCGTGACGCCCGGGGAACTGCTGCAGAGGAATGCCGGAAAGCTATTTGGCTGCGCTTTGCCCGTTTGCCGCGCCCCTGCCTCGCAAACCGGTCAGGATCGCGTTCCAGCATGCCCCCGGATCGCGCGCTTGGGCACCAGCCTTGGCGGCGGCGTTCATTTCCTCCTCGGCCACCACCTCGCGATAGTCCCGCTCCTCCGGCGTGGCCCGCGTTTCGAGGCTCTTCGCCAGCGCTTCCTTTGCGCCGTCCATACTAGCCTGGAAGGCGGCGGCAAAACCGGCGTCGCCCGGCGCCTCTTTTTTCAAGGCGAGGCGCGCTTCCGCCGCCGAAAGGTAGAACATCCTTGCCGTGGAGAAATCCCCCGCCTTGGCCTTGACTTCGGCAATCTGATGGAGGGCCGCGGCAGTATCGCGCCGCCAGATCAAGTTCTTAGGGTCGCTCCCGGCAAGTTTGCGGCGGATCGCAAGCGAGGCGAATGCGGCATCCAATGCGCCGTCGAAGTCGCCCGTCTGCATCTTGACGCCTGCGATCTTGTCGAAACTCCAAGAGATATCGTGCTGAAGCCTGGTGTTCGTCGTATCCTTCGAGAGGAGATGCTCTCGAACGCAAAGCCCGTTGCGGTAGGCTAAGTCTGCGTCCGCATATTCTTTGAGATCGGCCGAAACGTCGCCGAGCTTATTGTAGTTCCAGGTCAGCTCACGCTGCACGTCCGGCGGCGGTTCGCCAGCACTTCCCCGCAGCACGCCTTTGATTTTCTCGAAAGCATCGGTATAGCGGCCCTGAGCCTCGAAGAAATTCTTGCCGAAGCGGTCGAGATCGCCGAGCCGGATTAGGGTCTTGGACAGGCTCACCGCGTAACGCGGATTTGCTGGGTCCTTGGCGTTGAGGGCCAAACCGGTCCTGGCTGCCGCTCTATACAGCTCGCGCGCCTCGGGAAATCGCTTTTGCTCCCGTTCCAGATCGCCAGCAAGATCGAGGCTTTCCACCAGCCCTGCCGCCAATTCAAGGTTCTGGGGATGGGCTGCTACCAGGCGCCGCCAGATGGCGAGGCTTTCATCCGATGCCTTGACGGCGTCGTCGCGTTGGCCGAACTTCTGATACGTCTTGCCGAATTCATAGAACATCGCGCCCCGGCTGGCTTCGAGCCGCATGTCGCCGCCGCTTGCCGCCTTCAAATTAGCGGCAAGCCTCTCTCCGTTCTTGAGGATTTTCTGGACGGTCGTCACCGGCATGCCCTCGTCTTGCATTTCCGCGGCGAGGTCTTTGATCAGCGAATCGAGATTGGTCCGCGCGGCCGCGTAACTTGTCTCGGCGCGCTGCCATTGGAATGCGGCAGCGCCTGCAAGCGCGAAGGCGAAGGCAGCGGCCAGCAGCGAGCCGGCGGCGATGGCTCTTTGACGGCTGGTCGCCGCGCGCCGGCTTGCCAGCATGAGCTCTAGGATTTCGTCGCTGGGCTGGGGTGCGGCGTTGGGCTGGCGGTCTTGCCAGCTCTCAGCATCGGCAAGCGCGGTCCCGCGCAGGAGCAGCGCAGGCGCCCGCCCGCGCGCTAGCCATTGCCGCGCTTGGCCCGCGAGCCTTGTGTGCTCTTTGACCCATTGCCTATCGATGTTCAGCGCTTCGGCAAGCGGCTTGAGGTGGATCTCGAAATCGAAGGCGCCCTGGGCGGGCAGAAGGTGGATTTTGCCGATGGCTTCGGGCAGATCCTCGATTGCCACCTTCTCGATCACCACGGGCATAAGGCGCTTGTTCGTGGCCTTGACTTGGCCGAGTTCCCAATTGCAGGCCTTCGAGGCGATGAAAGCCGGGCTCACAAGCGCCACTACGGTGTCCGCGCCCGCTATGAAATCGGCCAGCTCCTTCAGCCACTCCTCGCCGTAAGGCAGGTCGCGCCGGTCGATGGCGACTTCGAAACCTTCGCGCTCAAGCGCGCCCACAAGGCGGTCGGCGATCTCGAGATCGCGCCGCGAATAAGAAATAAACACGCGGATAGCGCCGGACTTGGCGCGCTCAGAACCCATCGAGGAACACGCTCGTAGAAAAGTGACGATTTCTATTTAAATGCCGCAAGACTTCTTCGGCTCCTTAAATGGCTGTTTCATGGCCTTCAATTCGAGAGTACGCCGTTCAATACCGCGCCGAGCCGCACGCCTGCGCGCTTGAGCCGCTCGCGTACGACAGGCGCCTCTTGCTCCATATACTGCTCGGTGATCTGCACCTCGCGCCTCTGCCCGGAAAACTGCCGCGCCTCGGCCGTGTACCAGCAGCCATCGGTATGCCGGTAGCAATATTGGGTAAAGGGGCTTTCCGCGATCGCAAGGGATTCGCTGGCCCATGAGGCAACGGCGGCGGCGTCTAGGCTCGCAGGCGCCCAGGCTGTGCGGTCTGCGTCCGTGATTTCGCTTCTCAGAGCCGCCGAGACGGCACCTTCATCGCTGCCGATCTTCGTCTCGATAATGCAAATATCCCAAGCGATATGGAGGGTGGAGCTGCAAACGCCGGTGGCATCGATGAAATTGGCGCCCTTGTCGTCTTCGAACGAGACATGCAGCGGCTGATGAATGTCGCCCACCCAATGGCCGAGGCTCTTGAGCAGCCGCAGCCGTTCGCCCGGTTCTTGCGCCGATGCAAGCTCACGTGCGTCGTTCAGGATCGCCGAGGCTACGCAGCGTTCAGCCGTGGGACAGAGGCTGGCCGGATCGACAGTGCGTGCGCTGCGGGGGACATTCAAGAAGTGCTCGGACGGCCTTACCGGCGGAAACATGTCCGGCCATGTGCAGCTAGCGGCGAAGGTGCGAAATTTCGGATCGAACGCAATCAGCGCGTCCACCTTGGCTTT
>JBKQNN010000458.1:0-7161 GCA_052145975.1 Rhodomicrobium sp.
TCGACAACGCTGCGCTGGATCTGCGCGAGCTTAAATATCGCGCGCGCCTCGCCCAGGATTACACCAGCCGTCTCGACGAGGTGACGGCGCTGGAGGCCAAGCTGAGCCTGACGAAATCGGAACCGGAGTTCGTGCGCGATATCGAGGCGCTCGCCGCTTCAACCGGGGCCACGATTACGCAATTCTCCACGCGCAGCACGGAGCAAAGTGCCGGTGTGAAATCGGCGGATTTCGAGTTCTTCCTGAGCGGCTCCTATGCGAGCCTGCGCAGGTTCATTGTGGAGCTGCCCAACCTCAACGAGTTTGTCGCCGTCGAGCGCGTCTCGCTGGAGCGCAATGGGCCTTCCGTGCGTGCCTTTCTCGTGCTCCGCCGGCGCCACAAGGCCGGCTGAACCTAAAACCGGCCGGTTGAAGCTGACCGGATGCGAAAATGCCATGCTAAGCAACGCATCGGCTTGCGCCGGGCCTTCACCCAGAGGATGAAGGCGGGTGGCAATAGGCTCAAACCGTCATTGCCGCGAAGGCGGCAATCCATGGCAGCAAAGAGCACAGGTCCTACATAGTCTTATACCAGCCGTCAGAGATTTTGACTCCTTTGCCGGGGCGTGCTGCGCCCCAGCGTCATGGTGTGCCGTTTGTTAAAAATTGGGTTCGTTCGGCGAGAAGCCTATTTCTATATATGTATATATTTTGGACCGTCTGAAAGAACGGCCAAGGACAAAGGTGTCAGGACTTTTGGCGATTGCTATTACCATGGGTTCCCGCCTACGAGCGTGTGAAAAAATCGAAATTGCGGATTTCGGCGAGACTCCGCAGCGTCATTCCCGCGAAGGCGGGAATCCATTTCTGCCACTAGAACAAGACCTTAGCGTGGGTCCCCGCCTTCGCGGGGACGACGCTGCGGCCCGGATTTCAAGCGTTTCAGCCGGTTCGGCGATTTTTTCACACGCTCCGGCGCGGGAACGGCGCTGCGGCAAGGCAGCCAGCGCTTCGAGTGCCAACTGCCGAATTTAGGCTGAAAAGTTGCCGCCGGGCGACAAGCCGGCAACGCTAATAGGGAACGGGCGAGCTGGGGGGCGGCGGGCTTTCCGGCGCGCCTGGCAACGGGCTTTCCGGCGCCCTTGGCAGCGGGCTTCCAGGGCGGGAGCCTTGCGGAACGGCCATCTTGGCCTTGGCATCGAACCGCCAATCGTTGTAGCTCTTTGCCTTGTCGAACCCTTTCAGCTCCTTGTCGAAACCCACCTTGCGCAATGGGATGTCCCTGCTCGCGCTTACAACGCCCGAAATCGTCCCCGCCGGTGTCACGATCGGCTCGAAATCGCGGCCGGTGATGGGGTCCTTATAGAGCTGGCGGATGAACCGCCGGCCATTCGACCTTGGGTCCGAGACAAGCTCATCGAGGTTTCGAGGGTAGCGCTTTTCCGTGGAGCCGAAGGCCTCGAACGCGCGTATGGCTTTTTGGTATTCCAGCCCCCGGAATAGGAGTTCCTCTTCCTTGTCGCGCTTTAGCCGGTAGCTTTGGGTTTGCTCCAGCCGGCCCGCTCCATAGGCGAACGCAACGAGGATCACCAGCATGAGCGGGAAGGTGTAGCCAGCCGATCCACGATCCCGGGTTCTTCTGCTCATTTTAGGCTTTACCCGGAAATAAGTGCGTCATATGGCGCCGGAATTTTGTTCGCCTGCAAGGCACGGAAAGGGGCGCATACCCAAGCGCTCAAGTAGCGCCGTGCGGTAGCGCGTCGCTAAGATGTATGTAACCCTTTCCGCGACGCGGCGGGCGAACAAAAGGACAAGCCAGATGGCGCACTTACTTTTGGGCAAAGCCTTACCACGCGGAATAGGGAACGCCGTTCGTGCCATTATCGTTGGAGAGCGAGTGGACGTCGGAGATACCGCCCTCCTTGGTGGGGACCGCCTTCCACTCGGCCTTGTTGCCGTTCACGGGATCGCCGGGAATCGCCTTGAGATACCCTTGCTCGGCGAGCGCCTTGAGCGAGGGCGGATACGCGTTCTTGTCGCCGTAGTAGTCGTCGATCAGCTTCCGCATGATTTTGAGATCCTGCTGAAGTGCCGCCTCCCGGGCCCTGATCATCGCCGACATGACCGACGGCGCCACGATGGCGGCCAGGATGCCGATGATCGCCAGAACGATCACCATCTCCATGAGGGTGAAGCCCTGGATACCGGGGCGGCTTGCGCAAGCGCGGGCGATGCGGCGTTGCTTGGCTCTACCAATTTGCATAGCGCGTCCCGTCAATAGCGGTCTCCGGCGTTACTGCGTGAAGGTCGTAAATATCCTCTTTGGCCTTGTCTTGTGCCTCGGCAAGAGTCGTGCCATAGGACGAGGACGAAATCATGGGCGCCTGGCGCTGGTAGCTCACAAAAGTCCACTGCGCTTCGAACGGAGTGCCGGGAGGCGCGAAGGGGTTTTGAGGCAGCGCGCGTAAAAAGCGTTTGAGCTTCTTGGCTCCGGGGGGCTTATTTGCCGGCAATTGACTTCCGGGCATACTATTTCCGGGCATACTATTGGCCGGCGCCGGATTTCCGGGCGGCTGATCTCCCGCCACTTCAACCCCATCGACGAGAACCTGAAGCGAAAGCGGATATCCGTTTTCGCTAATATCCTGCTTTTCCTTTTTGGCGTCCTTTTGGCCGGTGCGGCTTCCCACATCGGTATGAAACCGGTCGATCGCGGTTCTAACCGTGCGAAGCGTCTCGCGCAGTTGCATTTCCTTCTCGCGCTTGATGCTCATCCGCGCGTAAGGCGTTGCCAAGGCGGCCAGCAGCGAAAGGATGGCCAAGACAACCACCATTTCCATCAAGGAGGAGCCGCGCGAAACACGGGTAAAAATCCGGCAGAGCGCGGCCAGGGGAATTTTGCGGCCCCATTTCACCTTGGGCTACCTCGGGTAGCTCGTAGGCTGAACCTCAACCCCGCTTGCGCTCGCTTCATCCACCGGCTTCTTATTGTCGGGGTTCAGGTGGTACTTTGGCGGCGTGGCCGTGATGGGTTTTTGCTTCAGGAAATCGTATTGCGCCTTGGTGGAGTAATTGCCATCGGTTCCGCTATAGAAATCCGTACTCGACCGGCCGGGCAGAGACTGGGAGCGCAACAGCCTCGGCGTGATGGTGAGCAAGAGCTCCGTTCTGCCTCCGGAATCCCCCGCATTCGCAAATAGGCGTCCAAGAAGGCTGGTTCCGCTAACGCCGGGAATGCCAGCCAGGCTGTGGGCCTCGTTTTCGCTGATAAGCCCGCCCAGTACAGCGGTCTCGCCCTCACGCAAAATCATGGTCGTATGAACGTTGCGCGTACCTATCGCATAAGCCGGTTGAGCTTGTGAGCCGAGATTGGCGCCAAGCGAGCTGACTTCGATATTAAGATCGACGAAGATCGAGTCGTCCAGATGGTATTTCGGGAGCACATCGAGCTTGATGCCGATGTCGTGGTATTCGTACATGACGCTGCTTTGGCCGGTGGCCTGCTGAATGGTGGCCGATTGCAGCGGTACTTTATCGCCCACATGGATCTTCGCTGGCTGTCCGTCCACGGTGCGTACACGCGGGTTCGACAAGGTGCGGGCATCCGTATTGCTCTTAAGATAGTTTAGCGTCACGGTCGGAATTGTCACGAAAGTCTCGGCCGCCGCGGCGCTACCGTGCATCAAGTCCGAGATGCTCACTCCTTTGGGCGTTGTCAGGGTAATCTGGTTGCCATAATCGATGCCGACCTGGGACGCCTTGGTTGTATCCAGCTCAAGCACTTCGACATTAAGCAATATCTCAGCAGGCTTACGGTCGTTAGCGGTAATCAGTTTTTCGATTACATCGAGCGTGTCGCGCGACTCGCGGACCTGAATGGTGCCAAGATCGTTGTTGGCAACGAGCGTCTTGATGTCCATGGACGCTTTCAGGATCTCCGCCATGCGTTCCGCCTTCAAGGTGGACAGATGGAATGTCTTGAAATAGCGGTCGGAATATTGCTTTTTCTTTTCTGGCGTATCCTCGAAGATAAAGAGCGAATTCGGCCCCAGAGTCTTATAGGCGGTGTTGCTGGACTGCAGCACCATCTCGAATGCCTGCTCGAAGCTGACGTTTTTCGCGCTGACGCTTACAGTGAGGTCTTCGGTGTTCTTGTCGTACACGAAATTTAGATTATAGGGTTCGCACAAGACCTTGAGGGCATCCTTGAGCTTGGCGTCCCGGAAATTGATGGCGACAGGCTTTACCGACTGAAAAGCCGCAAGCACGAAGCGCTGCTCCTCGCTCTTTCTTGTACGGTCGATGTCCAGAAGCTCTTTCTTGAGGCCAACATTCTGCGTATCGAGGTTCGCCGCCCTTTGTAAAAGCGTCTCGGCCAAGTCGATATTGCCGACCGATTTCGCCCGCTGCGCCTCCACATAGAGCCTGCCGACCTCCTTGCGCCCGTACGCGGTCTGCCTTGCTTGCTGCAGCTCCGCATTGCCCGGTTGCGCCAAGAGGCCCAGGTCGTATTTGTCGATCGCTTCCTGATAGCGCTCCTGCCTTGCAAGAGTGGTGCCCGCGGTTAGGAAATAGGAGCCTGCCTCCATCTCCGCCTTGCTCAGCTCTTGCTGACGGCCGATGTCGGTTGTGCCGGAGTAGCGCTTGCGCAAATCGAGGACAGCCTGGATGCGGCGCTGCTCCTCGCCAGCAGTTGGCGCGGCGGCCGGCGCGCCGGCGTGGGTTTGCTCTTCCGATGATCCTAGCGAGGGAACCAGGCCCGACAGGCTCGCCCCCGTCCCTGAGCATCCGGCCAGTGCGGCGCCAAGCACAACAAGAAATGCAACTCTATAATGCATCACACTTTCCAATTTGTTTGGCTTTGCACCGGCAAGCCTGGCTTGACCGGCTCCAGTTGCCGAATTGCCTTCCCGGCCATTTACTGACACGGCACTGCGAGTTCCCGGACACTCTCCCAAAGGCCGGGCCTGATATTCCTTGGCGCCCCAGGCTAAAGACTATCCTTCCGAACGCGAACCGCATAGCTATTTTGAACGCCTAAATCAAGATTTAAGCAGTTACGTGACGTGGCTGCCGCATGGTCGAGGGTTGCTTTACTTGCGTAATACCACCTCTACGGGATTTTTTCGTGCAGACGAAGCTATAGAGCTCATAATACAACCTTGGATTGTAAGAACCGGAACGCATGGACATAAGAATAACCCTCGGTTTTCGGACTGCCGCAACCATTCACCCGCGTAGCGCAGGTTTAGGGGAAAGCCGATACTCAATCTCATGCTATTGCCCGCTGAGGCTGCCAACCTTCCGTGACGGTTGGATGAAGGATATGTGAAACGCCGGCATTCAAACCGGCTAGTGGCAAAACTGCCATGTTTACGTGCCGGTGGAGAGAGTATCGAGAGGGCCCTAAGGGCCCTTTTTTTCCCGTGGCTGATGGGATTCGAGCGGCTAGGCTGCGACTAAATTGCTTGCAAAGGCTGGCTTGACAAGGAGCAGTTGCAGGATAACGCGGCAAAATTTTCCGAAGGCAACGCATGCGCGTTTTTTTACTAACTTCCGGTTGCCGTCTTATTTCGCACAACCTATGCTAGCACATAAAATAGCTTTGTCACTAATTACCTCAGGCGAGGAATTGGACGGCCATATCGACGGGCCCGGCAGGATGCTCTATCTATGCTGCGGCATTGGATGTGCGAACCGGCGAGGCCCGAATACGATGGTGAGTTCTAGCGAGCGGCTGCGATACGCCGCCTACGCAATCTTGGCGATCTTTGCGGCCGCAGCCTATTTGCTTATGGATATGGGGCAGGACCAGCCTGCGCCGGAAGCGGCACGGAAATTCATCCAAGGCGAAGGCTTGCCGCAGCTTCGCCCGCTTGAAAACGCCACCCGGCGGGAGGCCCGGCGGGACTTGTTCGCCTTCGGCAGACCCGTAGAGGCCGAAGATCAAGTTGTCGCGCCTCCTCCGCCAGAGCCCGTAGCGGCTGCCCCCGCCGAGCCAGGCGCTCCGGATCTCCTATCCGATCTTCAAGTGGACGGCGTGGTCCGGCGAGGCGATACCGTGGAGGTACTCGTCCATCTAGGGACCGCGCCCATAACGGTTAGGCTTGGGGAGCCATTCGGCACGGGAGACGCGCTGCGCGTGCAATCGGTCGAGGGCAGAAGGGTGATTGTTTTCAACAATAGCTCGCGAACCTCAAGGACCTTTACGCTGAGCGAGGAGTAGCAGCGAGCCGGGCGCTCAGCGACTTCGCAAGCGTGCGGCAACTACGCCCCGCGGGAGGTCCTGCCCCTATGCAAGTGGCACCCCATCATTGCGAGCGCAGCGAAGCAATCCAGGAGTTGCATACGCTACCTCTGGATCGCCACGGCGGCCTTGCCGCCTCGCGATGACGGCGACGCGCGTTGGAACTTCCGGCCGACTGTACTAGGTCTCGCGGCCACGCCGCAGGATTGCAACTGGCTTTGCATGACTCGTTTCGCCGTCAGACTCGATCCCGGCGATGTAGGCGTCGACAGCCTTGCTCCAAGGAGATTCGCTAAATGTCCGGTTGCGAAGATACTTCTTCCACGCCACGCGAACCTTTTCATTACACAGAAACGACTTCCGTTGCTCTAAAAGAATAACATTCTTCTCGCCGGTAACCCTAGTCATCGCCAAGCTGGCATTCAAGTGTGCATTTATGAATATCAACTCTTGCGGAGTGAGTCCATTTTTACCCAGTTCACTGGGCTCTATGCCCATCACACGCAACAGGCTGGGATCGTCCATCAACATTCCATCGGCCCGATTGAGCAGATCGTGATGTACAATCCATTTTTGCATTTCGCGCTGTTTTGCGATACTCACCCTGGAAATAATTACGGCAGCTATGGCAGCACAGCCCGAAAGCACACTTATTGCCAAGCTGACAATATCTTTAACGTCCACAATGCTTCCTTCCGCCGGCGGGCATACGCCTTCGTGCCGGGCTCTTCGAAACCGCAGGTTGAGTGCAGATTGCGTCCCGATTCTGTGGCGCCTTTTTGGCCGGAGGCAAACAGGATCGCCCAGCAACCCTCGCTCCAGCGAAGTTTGCCTTCCGCAGGGCTCATAGGCTGTCCTCGATGCGGGCCATGTCCGCGTCGGAGAAACCGAAATGATGGCCGATCTCGTGGATCAGTACGTGGCGGATGACGCGG
>JBKQNN010000459.1:0-3670 GCA_052145975.1 Rhodomicrobium sp.
GTCTCAATGCGAAATGGGCTAGTCTTCGCTGATAGCGGCACAAGACCCCCTCACTCTGTCTCTCTCCCCAAGGGGAGAGAGGACCCTATAACTCGCGCTGCAGCTAGTTCGAGCGTTCCTTCTCCCCTTGGGGAGAAGGACAGGATGAGGGGGTCTTTCGCCTGCTCCCGTATGAAGGCTCTCCAGCCCCAAACCGCCCGCGATCAAATGAATGTGAGGCGGAGAAAGCGGGCGTACATGCCCGTGAGCTTTTCGAGATCGGCCACGCCCACGCATTCGTCCACCTTGTGCGCCGTCGCGTTCAGGAGGCCAAGCTCGGCTACGGGGCAAAGCTCCTTGATGTAGCGCGCGTCGGAGGTTCCGCCTCCGGTCGATAGAACCGGCTGCTGGCCCGTCTCAGCCTTGACTGCATCGCTCAAGCGTTGGACGAATTCTCCCGGCTCGGTGAGGAAGCTCTCGGCGGCCGGCTCGAATTCGAGCGTGTGCCCGACGCCGCTGCCGGCCAAGGCGGCGCTCACCTGGGTTTCGATCCAAGCCTTGAGGCTATTGCTGGTATGGAGGCTGTTGAAGCGGATGTTAAAGCGCGCCGTGGCCGAAGCCGGAATCACGTTGGTAGCTGGATTGCCGGTGTCGATGCTGGTGATCTCTAGGTTCGAAGGTTGAAAATGTTCGCTGCCGGCGTCGAGCGGCTTCGCTTTCAACAGGCTCAGCGCGCCGATCAGCGCGGGCAGCGGGTTCCGCGCCTTTTCGGGGTAGGCGGCATGGCCTTGCACGCCCAGCACCCTGAGCTGGCAGTTGAGCGAGCCGCGCCGGCCGATCTTTATCGTATCGCCCGCGGATGTTTCCGAGGTGCATTCGCCGAGAATGCAGGCATCCGGCCTCTCGCTTCTCGCTGCGAGCCATTGCACGGCCTTCCTGGTTCCATTGATCGCGGGGCCTTCCTCATCGGCGGTTATAAGAAAGCTGATCGATCCGCCTAACGGCGCGCGCCTTTCGCCCAAGAATTGCACAACGGCCGCGAGCGCCGCCGCGATACCGCCCTTCATGTCGGCAGCACCGCGGCCATAGAGCACGCCGCCTTCGATTTCGCCCGCGAAAGGCGGATGGCGCCAGGCCGCCTCGTCGCCCGGCGGCACGACATCGATGTGGCCCGCGAAGCAGGTGTGAGGCGAGCCGGAGCCGATGCGGGCATAAAGGTTGTCCACGTCAGGCGTGCCGTGCTCGCTAAAGGGAAGCCGCTGGCATATGAAGCCGGCAGCCGAAAGCTCGCCCTCCAAGTAGCGGAGCGCGCCCGCTTCCTCCGGGGTAACGCTCCGGCAGCGGATCAATTCCTGCGCGTGAATGACGGCTTGTTTCATGGGTTTCGTGGAAAAGCTCTAGAGTGCTGGTCCAAAGCGATTCGCGCTGGGCGAACCTCTCCGTGCGGCAAGCAGGATGATATAGACCAGAAAAACCAGCCCGATCAGAGAAATAAGCGTAGGCGGCAGCGGGGTGTCCGCAATTGCGTCCGCAGCTTTCAGCTTCTCCACGAGATAGACGGCGAGCACCGGCCCGTAGGCGATGAGCGTAAGCCAGCCGCTCCTGCCGATGTCATGCCAGCGTTTCACATCGACCGCCAGCGAGGGCCACAGGAATATAAGCCCCGCCAGAAAAGCCGCCGGGTCGCCGAAATAAACTTCTGCGGCGCTGCCGGTTCCCGCCGGAGCCTGTATGCCGTACATTTCACGAAGGAAAGCCCCTAAGACGGATTCCGCGATGGCAAGTGCGGCAAAGCAAATGAGCCAAGCGATCCGGTTTATGCGCCCGTCGAACGCGAACAGGACGTATGAAATCCGCTCCATCCCTAATCGCGCCCCGCGAGGGGGTCCGGACCGTACTGGTTCGGGCCGGTTTCCCCTTTGAAGATGCCGAATTGAAGCACGCTCCAGATCGCAGACGCCATGAGCAGCACCAGAAGGAGCCGGACAGCACTTTCTCCGATAACGGAGCTTGGCAGGACAATGGCGCCGAGGAACGGGAGAACCACGACCAGAATCAGCCAGCTACTCAAGCCCCGGTCGTGCAGGCGCTTTACTCCGAGCGCCATAAGGCTCCACGCCGCGAGCAAAAGAGCGCCGATCGGGACGATCGCCCAGAGCTCAAGATCCATAAGAACCGGCGCGGCCTCCGGACTGCCGAGCCAAGCCGGGTTTGACATGTTCTCCTGGAACCCGGGATACTTGGCGCTGAATGCCTCTACGACAACGCCCATCGCCATCAACGCCGCGATTACAACGCCAACGGTAATCAGCATGCCGAACCACCATTTGGCGCGGCTTATCCGCCCTTCCAAAGCAAGCATTAAACTCAAAAAATTGTAATCGCCGCCGAAATAATCGGCTGGAAGCGTGTCGCCGCCGTAGCTGTTCGGCCCCCGCGTTCCCCTGAGCAGGGAAAGCTCGACGAAAACGTAAATCCCGAAGATCAGGGGAACGATCATCGCGGCGCTGGCAGCGGGGCCTAATTCTGCGGGAGTTGCATTCTTCAAAGGCGGCATCGAAAAGACGATTGTCATGCAATAATATGCGTACCAAAGCCACGCCGGCCGGTCCCGGTCGTGCAAGCGTTTGATTGCGAGTGCCGACAAGGGCCAGGCGACGGCCGCAAGCCAGGCGAGCCATACCGGCACCCACACGTCTTCCTTGCCGGCTGGTGTGCGCCAAATATCGGGGGAGGCTGGATCGCCAGTTGCAAGGCCGGCGAGAAGCGCAGTGAACAGCACTCCCGCGATGCCCATCGAGATCCACCCGGCCCAAAAGGTCCTGCGGTTGATCCGGCCCTGAAAGCCAAAGAAAATTTCGGCCCAGCTCATACTCCGCCTCCACCGGTCCTTGCCGGGAAAAAGCCTCAGCCCAATCGCTTCGAGGACCGCCCGCGCGGCGCAGCCTCCGGCGGGCGGACGCCGTATCTAAAGGGTGTTGAGGCTCGAAACGATCCCCATCTTGAGCGCCGCGCTCCACAGCGCGTGCCGCAGGGCATCGCCCTGGGAGTGGCCGTATACCATGCAAAGGGTTATTGGACCGTATCAGTCGCGCAACAGTTCGTTGATCGATGTTTTCGACCGCGTCTTGCCATCGACCCGCTTCACGATCACGGCGCAAGCAAGCGACGGGCCCGGCGTGCCATCGGCCAGCGGCTTTCCGGGCAATGAGCCCGGCACAACCACAGAATAAGGCGGAATGCGCCCATAAAGAACTTCGCCCGTGGTCCGGTCGACAATTTTCGTGGATTGCCCGATGAAGACGCCCATCGAGACGACCGAACCCTCGCCAACGATTACCCCTTCGGCGATCTCCGAGCGCGCGCCGATGAAGCAATTGTCCTCGATGATGACGGGGCTTGCCTGCAACGGCTCCAGCACGCCGCCGATTCCAACGCCGCCCGAGATGTGGCAATTCTTGCCGACCTGGGCGCAGGAGCCAACCGTACACCAGGTGTCGACCATGGTGCCCTCGTCCACATAGGCGCCAGCGTTCACAAAGCAGGGCATCAGCACAACGCCCGGCGCGATGAAGGCGGAGTGGCGTACCACAGCGCCTGGAACGCAGCGGAAGCCCGCGGATTGGAACCTCGCCTCCGTCCAGCCGGAGAATTTCGCGGGCACCTTGTCCCACCAGGGGCCGGGCACTGG
>JBKQNN010000460.1:0-4320 GCA_052145975.1 Rhodomicrobium sp.
AGCTTGCCGCCACGGTGCCGCTGAACCGGCTCCTCGTCGAAACGGATGCGCCATTTCTCGCGCCGCATCCCCACCGCGGCAAACGGAACGAGCCGGCCTTCGTGCGCCACACCGCCAAGGTTCTGGCCGACGTCAAGGGAGTGAGCGAAGCCGGGATCGCCAAGGCCACAACCGCGAATTTCTTCGCCCTGTTTTCGAAGGCGGAAGCGGCGGCGGGCGGCGCCGAATGACGCTAAATCCCGCGGAGCCAAATAGGCGAGGTTACGCCCCTCACCCTGTCCCTCTCCCTATGGGAGAAGGGACCCCTGAATTGCGCACAGCGAGAGTTCCAGCGTTCCCTCTCCCATGGGGAGAGGGACAGGGTGAGGGGAGATTCGCTAGAGGTTTTGCAGCAAACCGTGCAGCGGGTGTGGCATGACGCTGCGCATCACGATCCTGGGCTGCGGGGCATCTACCGGCGTTCCGCGCGTCGGCGGCGAGTGGGGCGCGTGCAATCCCGCCAACCCGAAGAACCGGCGCCGGCGTTGCTCGATCCTGGCCGAGAAGATCGGGCCCGCAGGTGTTACCGCGGTTCTGATCGACACCTCCCCAGACCTGCGCGAGCAGCTCCTGAGCACTGGCGTCAAGCGGCTCGACGGTGTGATCTACACGCACGACCACGCCGACCACACGCACGGCATCGACGACCTGCGCATCCTGAGTTACATACAGCGCAAGAGAATGGATGTCTGGGCAGACCCGCGCACGCTGTCGCTCCTGAAGCAGCGCTTCGACTATTGTTTCGAGACGCCGCCGGGATCGAGCTATCCGCCGATCCTGGCGGGGCACGTCATCGAGAATTTTGCCCCCGTCACGATCGGCGGCCCAGGTGGCGATCTCACCTTCCAGCCCTTCCGCCAAATCCACGGCAGCATCGACACGCTCGGCATCCGGGTAGGTGGCGTGGCCTATTCCTGCGATCTCAACGATCTGCCGGAGGAGACGCTGCCGCATTTGCGTGGGCTCGACGCCTGGATTTTGAATTCGTTGCGGTATACGCAGCATCCGAGCCATCTCTCCGTGGAAAAGGCCTTGAGCTGGATTGAGCGCATGGCGCCGCGGCAGGGCGTGCTCACGCATTTGCACATCGAGATCGATTACGATGAGCTCGCGGCGAAGCTTCCGCCAAATGTCGTCCCGGCTTACGACGGCATGGTGCTGGAGTTTTGAAACTCGATTTTCGCGGCTATGAACCCCTCATACCGCTATAAGGCGGGCGGTAAGCGCTTTTGCGAACGCATGATCCTCGAAACCGCACCGAGTGGTCAAAATTTGACGCTTGATGCTCTGTGCCTCATGTCATGGTTCGGCCGATAGCGGGCAGGCCGCTTGGCCCTCAGCTGCGGCTCAGCTTCGTTCCACGCATGACAGCGGCCTTCCGGAGGGACGCGGGTTTCTCATGCCGATGCAAAGATGGCAATCCCATAGAAATCGGTTATAACGGCGGAAATCCAAACGGCTTTTGGATATAAAGATAACTTTTGGATATAGGAGAAAAAGCGATGCACACTTTCCGAATCCTCGCCGCGCTTGCAGCTTGCGCCATGTTCAGTGTCTCCGCCGATGCCAAGGTCAAGTTGAAGGTAGCGTGCGGCGCCGATCTCGAAAAGTTCTGTAAGGATGTCAAGAAAGGCGAGGGACGGAAGGCCTGTCTCCGGATGCACCTTACCGAGTTGCAGCCAAGCTGCGTGGAAGAGCTGAAGGCGCGCGACGCGGAGAAGGCGGGAAAGAAATCCTAAAGCTAAAACATTCCCGGCTTTGCCAACGAATGATCGCAGCATTTGTGCCGGGCCTCCGCCGGCCCGGCGAGAGAGAGGTTCTGTTTTGCTGCGTTGGGTCGCAACCAGTAAGTCCCAACACGAGCATAAGCCGGTCGCTGTACCTTTGCATGCTGACGGCCTATGTTCTGCGGGGGCTAAAGACAACCCAGGCTGCGTAAGGCCGCCCGAACGTCATCTTCAAATGCCCTGAATGAGGCTGCTTGCCGCATAATGGAGATTGTTTGCCGAGCAGCGATTGCTGGGTACAGATCGGTTGCACGGTTAATTCCCCGCCGGCGGCCCCTAATGCTCCGAATTACCGAGTTCAGCTTTGCCTTTGGGTCAACAAGCCCTTCGCATTCGTTCGCAGTTGTTGGCATTCCATGTGCGGCGAGGTTTCCATTGAAGCCCAGCGCTTGTGCCACGGCGGGGGAGTCCAACAAAATCCATGCTTCAGTTTCGTGACGAGGCGCTATTACAACACATCTCTCGCATGGCCATTGGCAAATGCGATACATTTCCTGGCAGATTTCTTTGCCACGCGATTCCACCTGGGCTTCCAAAGCCCTACCGCCAGTGTCGGTATGGACAAAGAATAAGTGGAACTCTTCACGCGAGTCGCAAGCTGCCTTGGCTACCCTCTCTATACTTCCTCTGGGAATATCGAGTTCGATAGGCTGTTCTGCAACGTCAACCTGAATACACCCTTCACTTAGTATTAGGGTATCGATCAATCTTGGCAAAATAACGCTAAAATATTCTCGGTCGGAATTTCCCTCTTGAAATATCGCGTATGATAAATACATTAAGCAGCATCCGCATTCTTCTTCAATAGCCTAGAAATTTCCGGCTTTGTTAATGCTTTATGAGAGTCGCTGACGCCTGGAAGCATGTTTCTCATTCGTGTTCTGAGGACTTTTGTCTTCTTTTGTGGATCTATGTTTGCCACTACGTCGGCAGCAATTATTTCCGTGGGCTCAAGCGCCTGCATCACGGCCGGAGAATGGGTGTTTGTAATAATTTGAAAATAAGGTTCATTGTTATCATCGATGGACATTGAACAGGAGTTGCGTAGCAAGCGCACCAATTGAAGAATGCGTCCTTCGTGTACTCCATTTTCAGGTTCTTCAAAGCAGAGTAAGCCGGCTCTTTTAGGATCGTTCAATATTGTCAAAAGCGCTAAAAGCCTAAGCGTGCCGTCAGATACAACGCGTGAGCTGAACGTTAGATTGTCATCTAATACGATATCGAAGGCATATTCGCGCGTGCGCTCTACGTCCTGTACCTTAATCGCCCGAACGGAGGGAATTAACGATGCGAGATCGGCCGCTATGTCGGATAGCGCTCCTTGTTGCCGTTCCGCAGTCGCAGTCTCACTCTGAATACGGGCTAATACAGTTGCCAGATTGGAGGCGTCCGGCGCGAGATCGCGACTGTCCAATCTATCACTTGGGCGCCTGGCAGCCTGGGGATCGATTTGAAGAAAGTGTACCGATGCTAAAAACTTCTTGAGGGCATACAAATGCGGGAACTCTGACGTTGTAATGGTAGAAAGTGCCGTCCTAGTTGCATTGATAATCGGCAAAGCAACCGGTCTTCCATGTTTTGAAGGACCATCTTGACGTATTTCTATCGCGTCAAATTCAATTCCATTATGCCGCATCTTTATGAAAGGCGGTCGTTGCTGGCCGTAAAGTATATTCTTTGTATTCTTCAAAAAATCAGATTTCTCATCAGCTCTTTTTATTTGTGAACATTCTTCATAATCTACAAATAAACCTTCAACGCCAGCTTCTGAGCCGGTTCTCCTGGATATTGTAAGTTGATATCGGAGCCGGGTGGCACCAATGTTAAATCTTCCGCCAAAGTCATCCGCTCCCGTTCTTTCCAACAAAACTTCAATGGCGAAGGTCATTCTCTGAGCCACTCCTAAGGGAGTTTGCCGGAACAGTTCCTGCGGTTCACCTCGCAGATCTTTCATCGCGGTGTGGATATCGGTCTGCGAAAGTGCAGAAATCAATTTCAAAGCATCGAATAGGTTCGATTTTCCGCTCGCATTCGGTCCGACAACAGAGCAAAACGGCCGAAGATTTAGCTCAAATTTATCGAAGGTTTTGAAGCCGTCTATTTCGATTCGTGTAAGCATGAATTCCAGGCTGTGTTCGATCCGGAGTGCGGATCGGCAGTATATGCCGCTCCGCCTTGCGCCACACTCATATAGCGCGAATTTTCGCTATGCTTGAACTTTTTTCTCGCAATGGCGACGCCGGCGAGCAGCCGCTTTCGCTTGCGGCTGGGGTGACTTTAAGGGGGGAGCAGGCCAAGGCGGGCCTGCTTGGAGAAGGACAGAGCCCGCCCCCGTGAAGGCGGCCGGCGAGGCCGACATTGCGATGCACTTGCCCGGATTCGGTATTATCGCTCGCGCAAGACAATCACCGTATCTTGGTCCGAAGCTTGCTTAGACCAATATTCTGCTGGATGCGGGCGCGTGTTGCGCCTGCCGGCGCGGTGAGAAAAGTGG
>JBKQNN010000461.1:0-2686 GCA_052145975.1 Rhodomicrobium sp.
TGCGAATGCGGACGCTATAAGTTGCAAGCTCGCCAAGGCGAGCTTGCCGAGAAGGACAGGATGAGGGGTGGAACCCTTCGTATAATCAATGACCTACCGTCTATTTTAGCGCCTATGCGCCTGCGCGGGAGCGACGCCGCGGCTGTACGCGGCCGCATATGGTATCGACGCTTGCCCGGCGTTTTGCCTCTGTTACCTTTCCGCAGGCTAGTGCATTGTTTACACATAGATTTCCGCCTTCGCGGGAAGGACGCTACAACGGTCGAAACTTTTGGCCGCTGGAATTACGGCGCGGCCTTCTCCGAAACGCGCTTGATCATCTCGGTGGTAACGTCGCGCAGAGCGCGGCCGGCCTCGCCCGGATATTTGTTCTGATAGGAGCGCTTATCTTTCATGAAGAGCGCGGCCTTCTGGATGTGCTGGATCAGCGGGATCGCGGACGCAAAGCAGCGCAGGCTCTCGTCCTTCGACAAAAATTCGTGCGTCATCTGATCGGTGGGCGAGCGCATGTCCTTCATGTTGATCAGGACGCCCAGATGCTCAGCAAAGCCGAGCCCCGGATTGCGCTGCCGGAACACCCGCAAATACTCCATGCCGCTGACGGCCAGAATGTCGGGCTTTATTGGGATCAAATGCCAGTCGCATTCGCGCAGCCAGCATTCCGTTACGATCGAAATGCCAGGGGCGCAATCGACCAGGACGAAATCGACCGCCTGCGCCGCCTCGTCCAGTAGCGCGCGGCAAGCCTGGCGCGCTCTTGCCATGGCGCTTCTGGACGCGATCTCGCGCTCGACCAAGGTCATGTCCATGTCGCCGGGGATGATGTACAGCTCGCTGGCGTCGTCAACGTCGCTGATGCCGGAGATCACGCAGGCACGCCAGTCGGATCGCGAGTAAGAAACGGCTTGGCTGGACAGCCAGGCGGCAATCGACTGGCCGGAACGCCGCGCCTCGTTGAGCTTTTCCGGCGGCATCACCATCAGGCTCAGATTCATCTGGGCGTCCGCGTCGATTAGCAGGACGCTTTTCTCGTGCCACACGGCGAGCGTCTCGGCTATGGCCATGGTGAGCGTCGATTTGCCGACACCACCCTTCGCATTCATGATGGCAATTGAAGTCACGGCGCCCTTTGAACTATCCACTCTTCAAATGTTCAGTCTATGCTTTGCTGCCATATAGGCGCGGATGAGGCAAATGTCATAATTTCCTTCGCTAATACCCTGTACCCGAATTGCCGCACCGCTTGCCGCGGTTTGCCGGCCGGGGCCGCCCAGAAAAGATTCGCAGAAAGACGGCGACGGAAAAGATGGCGGGAGCCGTTAACCAAGCGGAAATTAAGCATGGTACGCCCTTACTGATGGCTATCCTGAAGAGCGGCGGCGCCGGGCCGTTCGATGCCGCTTAAATCGAGCCGACCCGAGGCGTCCACGAAGACGTGCACAATGCCCTGCTCGCGCAGCCACCGCGGGCCGCTCACGCCTTTCAGCATGGCGATGGTCGAGTAGAGGCCGGCCGCCAGGCAAGTCTGCGCGCCAACGGTGACGGATGAAAGCCCGGATGCTGGCCAGCCGGTCAGCGGGTTGAGGATATGTCCGAAGCGGCGGCCTTCGATCACCCAATAGCGCTCATAGTCGCCGCTCGTGGCGACGCCGCCGGACGATACGAATAGGGTGGCAATCGCCGTTTCGAGCGCCTTGGGGTCGCGGACGCCGATGCGCCAGGGCTCGCCGCCGGGGTGAGGCCCGATAATGGCGATGTCGCCCCCGAGGTTCACCATGCCGTGCTGGACGCCGAGGGAGCGGCAAATTTCCGCGGCGCGATCGGCGGCATATTCCTTGCCGATGCCGCCGAGGTCTATCTGCATGCGGGGGAGCGTGAAGGTCAGCTCCGGCCGGCGCCAAAACACCTTGTGCAGCCCGATGCGGCTGAGCACGCCCTCGATACCGGCTGCGCCCGGCAGCGCTTCAGTGCGGTTATTCCAAAGCTCCCGCAGAACGCCCGAAGTAATATCGAACAGCCCGTCCGACAGCCGGTATGCCTCGAAGGCGGTATCGATCAAGTCCGCGGTTTCACCGTCAACGCCGATGGTGCCGCCCGCCTCCGCCGCCTCGTTTATGGCATGGACGATGCCGTCCTGACGGTATCGCGAATAGGTTCGCTCTATCCGCTCTACCTCGCCGATTGCCGCGCTGGCCGCCCGCGCGCTATCGCCGTAAAGCTGCAGCTCGCAGTTCGTTCCCATCGCAAAAAACTCGTAGTTGGCAGGCTCGTTCATTGGCTCGCGGCTTCGATTGCGTTTTGGGCTGCGACTCAGGCTAGCTATATGACGGCTAACGGCCTTTCCCGATCCGAACCTTTCCGGTGAAAAACATGCCAATCGTGCGAGGCAAGAATATCGAGGCGCTGTTCCCGGCGGAGGCAATCGCCCGGCGGAACCTGGAACTCGCGAGCGAAATCGCCGCGCGCGAATCTCATGGCCTCCTGGTGGTCTCGGTGCTCAAGGGCTCCTTCATTTTCGCGGCCGACCTGATCCGGGCCATGCACGGCGCAGGCCTTGCTCCGGAAATCGAGTTCATCCTCGTCTCCAGCTATGGCGCGGGCACCGCAAGCGGGGAGGTGAAGGTCCTGCGCGACATCGGCGCTCCCGTGAAGGGCCGCGACGTGCTCCTGATCGACGACATCCTCG
>JBKQNN010000462.1:0-7354 GCA_052145975.1 Rhodomicrobium sp.
GTCAAGACTTCGGGCCGTTGGTATAAGTAGTTCACTGCGTTAAGTCAAGCTGTATGCAGTCGTCCCCGCGAAGGCGCATAGGCGCTAAGATAGGCGATAGGTCATTGATTATACGTAAGGTTCCACCCCTCACCCTGTCCCTCTCCCTATGGGAGAGGGGATGGTGTTGCACGCTCCAGGCGCTATTCAGGCGTCCCTTCTCCCATGGGGAGAAGGACAGGATGAGGGGGGATTCCGCTGGATGATCAATCAGCTGCCGGCTTATCTAGCGCCTATGTTACGTAGGCCCTCTCAAAAAAACGAAAGCGACGGCAGGTGCTGGAAGACCCAGGTCTCGCTCAGCACCCAGCCGCCTCTGTGCAGATGGAGCCTGATATCGACGGGGTTCTCCGAACCAGCCGTGAAGTCGAACATGGCGCGCCAGGTATTTGTACCTACCACCGGGTAGATGCATTGGCGCTCGATGAAGCCTGAGGGAGTGCTCACCGCCAGCTCAACATCGCCGCGCCGGGAGAATTGGCTGAGCTTGCCGCCTTCGAAATCGACGGCGTATTTGATAGTTCCTTTCGGGCGGGGCTGTCCAGGAATGCCGCCTTCGCCAAGCCGCGTGGCGATTACGTGCGCAAGTGGCGCCGGATAAGGCTCATCGAGACGCCAGTGAAGCTTGTAGCGCAGCTCGCGCTGGCTGCCGCCCCGGAATGGTTCCTTCGGCAGCCAGTAGGCCACGATATTGTCGTGGATCTCGTCATTGGTCGGGATTTCGACGAGTTGCACCGCCCCCTCGCCCCAATCGCCAACCGGCTCGACCCATACGCCCGGACGCTTGTCGTAAAACGCGCCGTCGTCTTCATAGGCGCTGAAGTGGCGCTCGCGCTGCAGGAGGCCGAAGCCCTTGGGATTGGTGTCGAAAAATGTGCTCGTTTGCACGCCCAGGGGGTCGTTGAGCGGCCGCCAAATTCTCTCGCCGGCTCCGGTCCACATGCTCAAACCGTCGCTATCGTGGATTTCCGGTCTCCAGTCGGCGGCTTGCCTCCGATTGTGCTTCGCGTACCAGAACATGCTGGTCAGCGGTGCGATCCCAACCCGCGCGATATCGGCGCGCGGAAACAGACGCGCCTCGACATCCATCAGCGTTCCCTGCTCGCGCACGGTTTCTATACGAAAGGCCCCTGCGATGCGGGGCGAGTCGAGCAGGGCATGGATCGAGATTCCGCCCGTTGCCGCCAAAGGTTGGAGCCAAAAGCTCGTGAAGCGCGGAAACTCTTCCGGCGTTGGCATTGCAACGTCGATGGCTAGCCCGCGCGATGACATGCCATATTGGCCTGTCTCGGCCGGCGACCTGAAATAGGACGCTCCCAGAAATGCCAGCCAGTCGGTTTGTCCCGGTGCCGTCAAAACTCTGAAACCGGCGAAACCCGCGTCGGGCGGCAGCGTTTTGGCGAAGCCGCTCTTGCCATAGGTGAAGAGATCGGGGCTGTAGAGGACCTCCTGCGCGACGCCGTTCGACGACACCACGAAAATACGGACCGGCTCCTTGAAATACCGGCCGAGGTGAAACAGCTCGACAGGGTAAGGACCGTCTCCCTGTAACCAGATCGCCAGGTCAGGGCGGAACCTGATCTCTTGATAGGCGTCGAAATCGAGCCGCTCCAGAAGGTTGAAATCGGGGATGGCGGGCTTCTGAAAAGGCTTCTGGCTCAGTTCCTTGGCTTTGCCTGTGAGCGCGTCGAAGGAGAACGGAGCCTGCGGGCCGAAGACCATCGTAGGCTCCGGCCCGGCGGACGCCGTGGCTCCTGCAAGCCCCATTGCGGCCGATCCAATCAACAGCGTGCGGCGATCCATCATGACCTGCTCCCGGCATTCTTTGCGGCAACTTGCCATTTAGAATACGCTGCTTTTGTTTCCAGACTTTGCCGGAAGCGCCGCTAGGCAGAGTCTCCCAAAAGTGGCCACCGGTTTTGGGACAAAAACTCTGCGAAAACAAAGGACTCTAAGCAGACATTCGTTGGGCAAGCAACGAATGTCTGCTTAGAGTGCGTCCGGAAAAGCGTGCCTTAGGGCTTGCCCCGGAGGTGTGAGCGGTTTTCCGATAAGACGCACGGCAAAACAAAGACTTAGCCGCCGCGCAATCAGCGGCGGCCTCTTGAGCACGCGTATTGTGAGGGGAGATAATCGAGGTTGAAGCAAGAGTTATCCCATCCGGTCGCGTTCTGCCTAAGCCGCCAGCCTTGGCAGTCCACGAGTTCTCCCTCAGCCGTCCGGTGCAGGGGACAACCCGCAGGTTTCTTAGCGGAATGATGGCGATGCGTTTTGGTCCCGTCCTCTGCCGAAGCCTGAGATAGCGGCGCGGCGACGAGGACGAAGGCAGCGGCCAGGCTCACGAAGTTGTTGCGGATACTCATAAGACTCCCCCAAGCGAAACGATGTTCCCACCCAGAAATAATCCCAGGCGAAGCTTGAGGCCAGCAAGAACATTGCATTGTTCTCATGCCCCGCGTAACGCCCTTACCGGTCGCGGCAAACCTTCACATAGGTGCAGACTTTCTTGAAATTGACCCAGCGGCATTGCTTTTCCATCCGGCAGTTCTGCCCGGCTGCTGCCGGAGCTGCATCGAGGACCGCGGTGCAAACGCCTGCGATCAAGGCAAGGGCGAATAGAGCTCTCATGTGCGTTTCCTTCCAAAGTGCGGGCCGCGCAGGCCCCGAAATCACTCTTATGGACATGATTGCACGGAAGCGCCGAAGGCGGCGCGCCGCTTTCCGTCGTTGAAGCATCCGTCTGCCCAAGTGCCGTCGAATGTACCGGAAGCGTTTGTCAAGGCACCTTTCCCGTTCGGCGTGCCATTGAGGAATGCGCCATCGTAGCGCGCCTCGCCTAATATCAGCAGGCCCTTTCCATGGGGCAAGCTGTCCAAGAACTGGCCCTTGTACTGGCCGCCCGGCCAGGTTTGCGTCCCCTCGCCCGTCTGCCGCCCCGCGTGCCAGACGCCCTCGTCGCGCTCATATTGGCTATCGCCTCTGAGCCAGTCGAGAACGCCTTTGCCATCGGCAAAACCGTCCTTGCAAGGCCCGCTCCAGCGCACGGTCTCGCCAACGGACGGATGCGGGTTCCAGACCTTGCAGCCCGGCTTTGCATCGGCGATCCAATCGCCGGCAAGCGCAATGGCGGGCGCGCAAAGGATAAAAACGGACGCCAGCGCAGCCCGGGCCGCGCGAACATTCAACCCTATCATTACCTCGCATCCGCAGCCTGCGGCTGCGCCTCCTTCAGCAGCGGCACGATCGCCGCGTTCAGGAGCTCATCGTCTATGGCGATGAACGTATCCCTTACGGTGCCGTTCGCATCGACGACATAGCTCACCGGGACTGCCTCCGGCGTGCCGAAGCCGTTGCGTTTAGCGTCGCTCAAGAGCGCGGCCTGGAACGGCAGTTTTTCGATAACCCTTTGCATTTTTGCCCTATCGCGCGGCTTGTCGATGCTGAGCGCGATAACCTCGAAACCTTGAGCGCGGTGCTTTTGGTAAAACTTCGCGATAACCGGAAGTTCCTCAAGGCACGGCGCGCACCACGTTGCCCAGAAATCCACAAGCACGACCTTGCCGTGCATGGCGCCAAGATCGAATTCGCCAGAGCCCACGGTTTCTATCGTCAGCAGCGGAGCGGGCTCTTTCAGAGCCGGCTCCGCGAAGGCTGGCAGAAGCCATGCGGCTAGCGGAAGAAGCGCGGCCGCCGCTCCGGCAGACCACGCTTTTCCAATTCTTACGATGCAATGCGCTGTCAAAATGTGTAGCCCGCAACGATCTTGAAGAGATAGGGCGCGACCAGCTGATTTCCGTTCACCTGCTGGTAGACCGGTATCTCGACATCGCTATAAAGCTTGAACGTTCTGTTGTTCTGCTCGTCGACCACCTTGGTGATGTCGATGCCCGGAGAGATGAAAACCCGGCTGTAGCCGCTATCGATTGGGTCCGAAGCTAGTCCGCTGTCGTGGTCGCGGTAAGACACGATAACCTGAAGCAAAGGCGCGATTTTGTCGAACGGCCCGACATGATACCAGTTGTTGTAGGTTACGCCCATCGCCGCGTCGAATGACGTGCCAGGAACGTAGTCCCCCGCACTGGCGCCATAGACTGGGAACGTTTCGGATTGCGTTAGAAGCGCCTTTTGGAATTTGGCTTGTGCGAAATATTGCCAGGCGTTGTCACCGGTGATCATGCCCCGCCAAAATCCGCCAAGCACGAGATCGGTGCTGCCGGTGCCGATATTGGTATCGCGGTCGAAGCCGTATGCTTTCCAATCGCCGGTGGGCAATTTTAGACCGAAAGTAACGCCCTTGGACATGTCGCTCGAGAAGCCGGTGTACATACCCAACAGTTCGATGTCGCCCACGGTAGAGACGTGAAACGCCTCGATCCCCGCTGGCGCGCCGGTGTCGGTCGAGAAGGCCCGGTTCGCGCTTGGTATCCGAACCATTGCGCCCCAATCGCGGTTGAACATGTAGTTCATGCCCACGACGTACCAATCGGTCTTGATTTCCTTGTCGCCATTGCCAGTCGCCGGCGCCTTGGAGGTGCCGCTCCAGTTATGGTTTTGGTCCGAGTGGTCCCATTCGAAATAGACGACGCCGCCATGGTCGCCTTCCTTCGGCAAAAGCGAGGTCGTGCCCACATCGAACACGCTGCAGCCGCAGGCGCAGGCAAGCGCCTCGCCCGGGATCAAGCTGCACAAGAGAAGGATGCCCGCGGCGCGGCCCGCCTTCCCGGACAGGATGCTTGGAAAGTTGACTTTCATGATGGTTTCCCCTTGGCGCGCTCGCGCGGCCATGCCCAAAAAAAGGAGTTGGAAGCTTAGTTAGAAGAATGCCCAAACAACGAGTCCGCCGCCGCGCGGGCGCGGACTCCGCGTTTCCGCTCTTCAGGCCAGCGGGGGCGCGCGGGGTCTTCCTTGCTCCGCAGTAACGCGGGCTGCCTTCAGTTCTACCTGGGAGGGGACCAGGGCCGCGAAGGCAGGCGGAGCGCTAGGGATGAACACCAGGCCCGGTTGGGCAACGCCGGGCGAAAAGAGCTGCAACGCCTGGCACAGCGGGCAGGGCTTCTTGTTTGCGGGAGCCTCATCGGTTCCCTTTTTTTCGCTTGTCCCGGCCTGATGGAGCGGGCACTCGACCCCCGCGGCCATCGCGGCCTGATGCTTGGCTTGCGGTTCCGCGAAGGCGGATGTCCAAACTTGAAGTTTTTGCGCAGCGTGCCAATAGGGCACCGCCGCGTTGACGAGGAGCACCAGAGCAGCAAGGAAAGCGATGGATTTTCGCTGGCCGGCACAAAGGCGCAACAGATCCGCCGCGCGAAACGCGCGTGCCCTGCCACCTTGCCCGTGCCCTTTTCTACTCATAACGATCCCCAGACTAAGCCTAGAGTAGCGGCAAATTGTCCCGCGGCATAGTGCTCAGAATCAACACGCAACAACAATCCGTGAAGGCAGCAGCTCCGGCACACACAGCTTTTCCCCAGCGCGGGTGACGCTTTATGGACGGGCGCGGACGCGGCGTTGAACGGCGGGGTGCGCCGGGATAGCCTTGGGCCGAGCTTTTCGATTCGCATGTCAGTGGAGGCAAAACCTTGGAAAACGGCGCCGTTTCAACACCGGAAACCAGCAGTATCGCGCAATCGGCCAAAGACCAGCTTCGCTCTTTCGTCGAACGGATCGAGCGTCTGGAGGAGGAAAAAGCAGCCCTCGCCGGAGATATCCGCGATCTCTTCGGGCAGGCGAAGTCGTCGGGCTTCGATACGAAAGCGCTGCGGAAGGTTATTAAGCTGCGCAAGCAGGATGCGTCCGAGCGGCGCGACGAGGAGGCGGTACTGGCAACCTATATGCATGCGCTGGGCATGCTCGACGCGGGCCAGTAATACGAAATCCGGTTAAGCGGTTCGTGGCCGTCACCCCGGACGGCGCATGCGCCGTATCCGGGACCTTATACCAGCGGCAAGAACTCCTGACCGTTCCGGCACACTCCCCGTCATCGCGAGGCCGCCTTGGCGGCCGTGGCGATCCAGAAGCAACTTCAGTGACTTGCATCTGGATTGCTTCGCTTCGCTCGCGATGACGAAGAACGGTCGAAACTTATGGCCATTGCTATAACTCAAGGCTGAGATGGGGTGGGCGCGCAATAACGAGGCCAAGGCAAGGGGCACAATCAAGGTTTTCGCTTCGGCAATGTTTCCGCGGACCGGCGCCAGGACGCGCCGCACGGCGATCAACTGGCCTCTGCGGGGATTTCGAAAAAGCATCGGGGGCCTGGAGCCCGGCTAAGGCGCGCGTCCAGGGTGGCGAGCTTTGCGTCCAGCGCCTCGGCAACGGCCACGTACCAGGCGTCATACGCTGTCAGGTTCCCGCGCAGCTCCCAAACGCGGGCAGCGAACGGGCTGTAGGGAAAAAGCTCTATGCGAAGTGCAAGAAGGTCTGCATGGGCAAGGGCTGCGGCATCCGCGGAAATGTGGCCGGAAAGTACGGCCCGGCGTAAGATGTTCGCTGCCTCGACTGGCATGAGATGAGGAGCCGCAAGCTGATCGGTGGCAAGCAGCTCCAGCGCCCAGGTCCCGTCCTTGCCGCTGTCGATGAGGGCGGCGACAACAAACGATGCATCGGCAACCAGCATTAACGGCGATCGGCGTCGCGGTGAGCAAGGATCTTCGCCGCCGGCAGATCGGTTCCGGTACGCTGCTTCCGCTCCGCAATCCTGGCGACGAGCGTCTCAACGTCAGGACGGCTCGCCAGGTCGATAAGCTGAGCGCGGAGGTACTCCTGAAGCGAACGGCCCGATGCCGCAGCCCTCGCCGCAAGCTCGTTTTTCGCCTCGTCCGGTACGTCCCTAATCGTGATAGATGTGCCCATGCATGCATGGTGATGCTGCTGGCAGCAAAATGCAAGCACGTCATTGCGGGGGCGGGTTGTGGGCCGCTGTGCCGGTGAGCGGTCTACCGTCGAACCACTAAGCAAACATTCCTGGCTTGCCCAACGAAGGCCCAGCAGCCTGTTATGGGCCGGTAAGGGTCGGGGGCAGATATCGCGGCGGGAATTCCGGGTGGCCGCACTACCTCCAAATCCGGAAGGTGCCGTCGATGCTCAGAATTGGGCGCGCGGCTCGAATTGAAACCGGCATGCCGATGAACCGCTCTGAAACATGGCTCTGCGGCATCGGCGGGTTATGTTCGACGGCTCAGGTATTCATTTGCCTCGACGTTCTCCACGTCAAAAATACTGCAGGCAGCACAAGCATTGTGAGATATAAGGTGCGAATTTCCGGATATGGAATCGGAGAAACGATTTGCGACTGCACCAGAACGTCGTAGATCCCGCC
>JBKQNN010000463.1:0-24682 GCA_052145975.1 Rhodomicrobium sp.
GAATGGGTTGGTTATGGTAAACATTAAATCTGCAAACATATTTTATAGTATTTTGGAGTCGCAGAAATCGACCTAAAGCGGGAAAAGATTCGCAGAAAGACGGCGGCGGAAAATATGCCGGGCCACCGTTTACCATCCCCTCATTAACTATAGTAGGGTCTTACGCGAAACGAACGATTTGTAAATGCCTGTCCGTGTGGTGGGTGGTGGTGATCGCGTGTGATCGCGTGATCGCGAGCCGTCATATTAAGGGTGCCAGAGCTTGGCCTGCATCGCGCTACGGCTGAAATGAAAGTAGAGCAGCGCGCTATTGGCGGCAGCAAAGAAGCACCAGACCGATATGTAGGTCGCAAAATAGGCATAGGCTGAAACAGCGAAACCGGTGAGAACGGTCGCCCCAAATATGCGTATAACGCTGTGCGAGGAAAGCAAGAGCGGGGCACAAGTGCAAAGAAGGTAGACAACGGCCGGCCAGGAAAGCGCGCTCTCGTTGCCGCCATAGTCGATGCTCCGGCCGCAGATAGCAACGGAGGGCGGGTAGTTGACAAGGCCGATGAGGGCATAGACCAGCAACGCGCATCCCAAGGCCAGCAGAAGGCGCATCGCCCCTATCCGGCGAGGCTCCGGTTCGACGAGAACCGCTGCAAATGGCACGTAGGCTGGCCAAAGGGCCTTTGCGAAGATCAAGAAGGCCAGCGAAAGCTCAGCCACGCCCTGCCCGCTTTCACCAGTCAGCCGCAACCAGAGAAATCCCTCTACCGCCTGCTGGGAGCCGAAAAGCAAGGGCACAGCCGCCAAGGGCAGCTCACGGGCATGGCGGGCTTGCCTGAGGGTTGCAATTCCTATCGTCGCAGTGACGGCGGCAGCCACGAAACTGGCGTTCGCGGAAAAACACATGCCTGCTGCACCCAGCCCCCATGAGGTTCCGCGACCGGTTGACGGCGATCCATAGAGCGAGCGCGAGAGCAGCCGATGCTGCCCGCTGAGCCATACCACAAATTGGACGGCGATCCGCATGAAAACGATTGCGCCTGATAAGCGAATAGCTCTGTCCCTTAGATCGTGAAGTTTCGCCGCACGCGCAAAGGCGCGATTTTCTCGCTGGCGCGCCTGGCGGCGCCGCAGCGGTGCATCGGATACGGCGGCGACGCGATCCTGCGCATCTTGGACGGGAAGCCCGTGCCGGCGTTCCCGCTCGGGCGGCCAGAACAGCCAGCAGCGGCCACGGCGGGTCGGCGGCCCCGCTCTTTGGAGCTAAAACAACTCTGTCAAATCCTGGGGCAAATCAGTTCATAGGGCCTCCATCGCAACAAGCGATGGAGGCAAGCATGGCAGCCGGAGGCTTTGGCTGTAGAGCGGCAAAGAAAAAACCTGGCCGCAACACCGCCGCCGCGCTAACAGCTTGAACGGCAGATTGCAGACGGGGCGTGCTGTTTATGGCCGGCAAGATATTCATTAGCTATCGGCGCGGCGACGAGGCCGGATTCACCCAGGCGCTGTATTTCCGCCTGGAAGGTGAGTTCACTGGCGCCGCCTTGTTCATGGATGTGGAAGGCCACATCAAGCCCGGCGACGATTTCGTCAAGGTGCTCGAATCCCAAGTCGATCAAACCGACGTTCTCTTGGCCATCATCGGGCCGCGCTGGGCCGGGATGCTGGCTGACCGCGCCGGCGGCGCCGACGATTTCGTCGCCATCGAGATCGAAGCCGCGCTGGATAAAGGCAAGCGAGTGATCCCCGTTCTCGTCGGCGGGGCGGACATGCCGGCGGCGGCCACGCTGCCTGAGGCGATCCGCCCGCTGGCTCGCCGCAACGCCGTGGGACTTCGGCCGGAGCGCTTCGCGGCGGACTGCCAAGGTCTCATCGCCGCCCTGAAAGAAAGCCTGGCCGAAGCCGAAAAAGAGCGGGCCGCCCGCAGCGAGGCCGAGCGCGCCGAGGCCGAGGCCGAACGGAAGGCGCGCGAAGCCGCGGAGGCGGCACGGATCGCGGCGGCCGAGGAACGCGCCCGCGCTCGAAGCGTTGCCGGTCTTTCGCCGGAAGAGGTCCGCAAGGCGGAGGAACTCGCCAATTGGGACTTCATCAAGGAGCGCGAACAGCCCCAGGCGCTGCGCGATCACATGGCGCGCTTCCCCGGCGGCGTCACGGCCCTCTATGCGCTGACGCGGCTGGAGGGCCTGATTTGGGCGGGCCTTAAGGGATCGGGCGGCATTCCGGAATTCCGGGCTTTTCTGGACGAGTTTCCAAAAGGCGAACACGCCGCGGCGGCGCGAGCAAAGCTCGCGGATTTGGAAAAGGCAGCGGCGGAAGCCAGGGCGGCCGAAGAGCGCCGGAGCCGCGAGACCGCGGCGTGGGCAGCCGCGAGCGGCGCCGATAATGTTGACGCCTATCGGGCCTTCCTGAAGGAATGGCTGGGCGGCGAGCGCGTCAAGGCCGCGCAAACCCGGCTAAGAGCGCTCAAGACCGGTCCCGTCCAGCGGCGCCTGCTGATCGGTATCGGTATCGCGGGCGCTGCGATGGGTGTGGCGGGTCTCCTAGCGGCCGTCCGGAACACGGCAGTGGCCGACATTATACTTGTTGGCATCATGATCTTCTCGGGCTACCTTGCGATGCTCCGGGGGCTAACGCGGGAAATGCTTTCCATTATGGCGTGGGCGCTGGCCGCGCTCGTGACCCTGTTCGCCTATTCCCACTTCAAGAACGACGTGCGGAGCCTGATCGAGACACGCATGCTGGCGGACGCCACCTTGATCGCCGCCGTGTTCATCGCCAGCCTCATCATCTTTAGTCTTGTGACCGTGGACGTGTCCGAACGTGTGCTCGATAGCCAGCCCGGCGCTTTCGACAGCACGCTCGGCTTCGTATACGGTCTAATCCGGGGTTTGATCCTCGTCACAATCGCCTATCTGATCGTCCTCCAAATCGTCGGACGCCAACACTTGCCGAGGTGGGTCACCAACGCGCGGTCGTTCCCCCTTATTGAAAGCGTTGGAGATCCTATTAATTCCCTCTTCCCGGACAATCCTGAGTCTTGGTACAACAAACACGAGAAGCCAGCTTCGCCTGAGCCTTAAGATTGGTGGCCTGCATCAGCTAAAATGAGCAGTTCTGACTTGGTCTTTTTCGCCGTGGCAAAGCCGGACGGCTTGATTGTACGTCCAGTACAGCCTGCGCCGTCCAGCTTCACCACGTCAAAAAATCCCAGCGTCATAACCACTCATTTTAGCTGATGCAGGCCACTAGTACGCCCCGCGGGAAATCCTGACCCATTTGCGGCTGGCACCAACAGGATTTCCCGCGGATCAGGCGTACTAGCAGACTATTGAATCTAGTACAGCTGATCGGCCGGAAGTGCGCTTGCGAGCGAGCGGCATGCGGGTGCGAACTTCCGGCCGGCTGTACTAGCGCGCGAGGTAGGCTTCGCTGATAAGGCGCGCCACGCGCTCCATCTCGCGCAGCGGTTCATAGGTCCACGTTTCGACTTGGCCGGCGAACGGGCGCGTGCGTCCGCTTTCTTGAAGGCTGCGGTGGAAGCGGGCGAACTTATCGCGCATGCCCCCGCCGCGCCGGCCTGGCGTAGGCAGCATCGCCACATGAACCGGCTTGCCGGTGCTGCAGGCCTCCGTGACCATGTTGACGGAATCGCAGGTGACGATGAAGGCGTCCGCATGGGCGAGCATCCCGAAATAGGGGTTGTCTCCTTCGCCATCCGAGATGAAGGCCGGCAAGCCTTCGAGCGCTTGCCGCAGCGCCTCGATGTTGGCGGCGCCAGTACGGCGCGACCCCGTTATGAGCAAGCCCCAGCCTTGCGATGCAAGCGCCTTAAGCTGGCTCGCGAGCTTTTGGATTTCTTCGCTTCCCATGCCAAAGCGGGCATTCGGCCCGCCGAGCAAAACGCCCAGCCGCGGGCGGGGTAGCCCTGCGAACCGGCTCTCCCAGCGTGGCGCTTCGGCGGCGAGCCGTTCGGGCGTGATGCGGTGCAGCGCACCCTCCATGACAATCATGTTCCCGCCGGAAACCCCGTCATGGGCAGGAACCACGATGCGGTCGAACCGGCTGCGGAACGACACCGGGTTTTGGAGCTGGACGATGAAGGTGCGTCCGCCGCTTTGCTCCTTGACGTACAGCGGCGGCAGTACGCTTGGGCGGCCGGTCGCGATCAGGATATCCGGCCAAGGGGGGGCGACTTGATCGCCCCGGTTGCTGATCGCGTAACGCTTGAAGGCAGCGATGTGAGGGCTTAGGATCCGCCACGGCGTCTTGAGAAAGACACGCTTGACCACAGGTTTCAGCCCCATGGCCTCGGCAAGGCCAACCGTCTGGTTTTCCATGCCCGGCCGGCCATCGGTCAAGCACCAGCAGACAGGCAGCGGGTGAGGCCAGCTCACGGCCAAGTCAGCGCCGGGTCGCAATTCCGTCATAGTATCTCGCTCATTTAACGAGGGTTTTTTCCGGCCTAGTGGCCTGCATCGGCTAAAATGGATGGTTATGACGCCGGGATTTTTTGACGTGGGAAAGCTGGACGGCGCAGGCTGTACTTGGACGTACAGTCAAGCCGTCCGGCTTTGCTACGGCGAAAAAGACCAAGTCAGAAGCGCTCATTTTAGCCGATGCAGGCCACTAGCACGGCTTACGCTTTAGGGAAAGCGCCGTGCGGCGTTAGGGCAAAGTTGCGGTTTTGCGTTGAACGGGGCCGGTCCCCGCTACGAGGCGCCGCAACAGCCTTGTACGGAGGCGGTCCTGCTTCAAAGTTGTCCATCCTAGCGATGGGCGGAGCAAGGATGCAAATGGAGCAGCTAAGACGTTGAAAGAACAAGAATGATTTCGGGCCCGACTGGCGCCGGCGTTAGTGCAAGCGCAAGCAGCACAACGGCGACTACCGGTGTAAGGCTTGGACTTGCCTTTATCGGCCTTTTCCTGCTCATCCGCGTAGGACTATCCGTGACCGCGGATCTTTCGGAGGACGAGGCCTATTACTGGCTTTGGTCCACGCATCTCGCCGCTGGGTATTACGATCACCCGCCGATGATCGCCTATTGGATCAGGGCCGGGACGGCTCTCTTCGGCGATACGACCTTCGGGGTGCGTTTCGCGGGGCGCGTTGCCGCGGTGCTGGGATCCTACTTTCTTTACCGGGCGAGCTTCAGCTTGTTCCGCGACACCAACGCGGCGCTGCTCGCCGTCCTATGGCTGAACACGACCCTTTTGTGCAACGCCGCGGCCATCGTTTCGACGCCCGACACGCCGCTCTCCTTCTTCGCCATACTCGTACTGTTCGCGTTAGCCAAGCTCGTGGAAACTGGGCGCGGTGCGTGGTGGTACGGCGTGGGTGCGGCACTTGGCCTCGCCTTCATGAGCAAATATTCCGCGGTCCTGCTGCTGCCCGGGGTCTTCCTGTGGACGATCGGCCATGCGGAGGGCCGGCGCTGGTTCAAGCGCCCAGAGCCCTATATCGGAGCGCTGATCGCGGCGGCGGTGGTTGCGCCGGTAGTCTGGTGGAATTACGGTCACGATTGGGTATCGTTCGCCAAGCAGGCCGGACATGCCGTCAAGGACAAGCCCGCGGATGCACTAGCGAGCATTGGGGAGCTGCTCGGCGGACAGGCTGGGCTGGCAACGCCGCTTATCTTTGCCTTTTGCGTGGCCGGCAGCTTCTTTTCGCTCGTTCGCGGATGGAATCGGCAGGATGGGCGCTGGCTGCTGCTTGGCTGCACATCGGCGCCCGTTTTCCTTTTCTTCCTGGTCCACGCAGCCAGTGAAAAAATCCAGCCGAACTGGCCGGGCTTCGTCTACCCCGCTGCGATACTTGCGGCCGTTCACGGCTTTCTTTCGGCTGGGAATGAATGCACGAGGCAAAAATGGTTTGCGGCCAGCTTCCGGCTTGCGCCATGGCTCGGCATCGTTTTCTCCCTTGCCGCGTTCGTTCAACTCGGGATTGGCGCACTCCCTCTCAAGAACGACCCCACCGCGCGGCTAAAGGGGTGGGCGAAGCTTGGCTCGGACATTGAAGAACTGGCGGACCGTCAAGGCGCGGCCAGCATTCTGACCGCAAACTACGCCACCACGGGTGAGCTGGCATTTTACGGAGCCAAGGACCGGCCCGTGCTGCAGATCGGTGAGCGGATCCGCTACGCAAACCTCCCCGCCCCCGATGAAGCCAAGCTCAAAAGCGGCCCGGCGTTGCTTATCTCGCGTCATGGCAGCGGCTTGGGGGGCGCCGATGCTTTTTTCGAAGGCTGGCGCTTCGTAACCACAGTTACGCGCGAGGCTGGATTTCACTCCGGCGAGGCTTATGATGTGCGGCTTCTGCTTGGCTATCGTGGCGGGCTTTTCGGCGGGGACTAGCATCCGTCTCCAGATTGCCTCTGGCTGTACTGGCCGCATAGGGTGTAGGCAATTGCGGGACGCCGCTTTTGCGGCGAGAGGGTAAACCAGGGCATAGCATGCAACTAGAAACAACCACTCTGCAGCAGTCCGCAAGGACGCCCGCGCCGCAGGAAGGGCCCGAGCTGACGGTTATCGCGCCGAGCTTCAACGAGGCCGAAAACGTCGTTCCGCTGATCGAGAAACTTACCGCGGTGCTTGAGGGCGTGCATTGGGAAGTGATTTTCGTCGACGACGACTCGCCCGACGGAACCTCGGAGCGGGTGCGCGAGCAGGCAAGGACCAATTCACGGGTCCGCTGCGTGCAGCGCCTGGGCCGGCGCGGGCTCACCTCGGCTTGCGCCGAAGCCGTGCTTGCCTCCTCGGCGCCTTACGTGGCGATCATCGACGCCGATTTGCAGCACGACGAGACGCTGCTGCCCAAGATGCTGGCCGTGCTTAAGAACGGGGACGCTGAGATCGTCATTGGCAGCCGCTATACCGAGAATAAGCTTTCGGAGGGCTTCACCCGCTTCCGCCAGATTACGAGCTTCGTCGCGACCCGGCTCGCCCAGATCATCCTGCGCGCGGAACTTACCGATCCGGTGAGCGGCTTCTTCATGGCCAAGCGCGAAGTGTTCGATGGCGCGATCCGCAGGCTTTCCGGCATTGGCAACAAGATCCTAGTCGATGTTTTCGCTTCGTCGGACCACCGGCTCAAATTCAGCGAGCTTCCTTACGTGTTCCGCGCCCGGCTGCACGGCGAGAGCAAGCTCGATACGCTTACCGTCTGGGAATATCTCGTGCTCCTGGCCGATAAGCTGTTCGGCCGGTTCATTCCCGTCCGGCTCATCCTGTTCAGCCTCGTGGGCTTGAGCGGCGTTTTCGTCAACTTCGTGGTGTTCTGGGCCGCGCGGCATGCCCTTCTTACTGGCGCTGCGGGGAGCTATTCGCCCGGCGCCGAGGATCGCTTCAAGGTGGCGCTGGCTGTGGCCACGCTGGTAGCCGCTACGTCCAACTTCTTCTTGAACAACGTCCTGACCTATCGCGACAAGCGGCTTCGCGGCTGGGCGGTTTTGAGCGGGCTCCTCTCCTTCCTGGCGATCAGCGGCGTGGGCGCGCTTGTGAGCGTCTCCTTCGCGGCACAGGTCCGGTCCTGGTTTCCCGAAGGTCTGCAGGAAGGTAGATATGTCTTAAACCTGGCGGTGCTTAGCGGCATCGCCGTGAGCACGATCTTGAACTTCTCGGCGAGCGCCATCTTCACCTGGCAGAAAAAGTAGGCCGCCTTTCCGCAGCGTCATACGCGCGCAGAAGCGTGTGAAAGAACCGGCGGCATCCTGCACTGTCATGGCCCGGCTGACCGGGTCATGACAACTGAGTGGGAGTCCGGTCGCGCTCTAACTTTGCTCGATGACGCCTTCGAGGGCTTGCACGAGGGTTAAGCGCGGTCTTGCCATTGTTCCTCCAATTCAGCGGTTGACCGGTTGCTCTCAGGGCGCGAGCCAAGGAATTTGGCAAACCCTTGGCAAAGGTTTTGCGTTAGCATTCTAAAAAGCGCGGTTCGGCGCAAAGGGAGCAGGCGGAATGGCTTATCGCAAAGAGTTTTTGGTCGAGCCGGAATCCAAGGTGAACTTGGACAAGATCGATCCATCGTACACCGGCAAGCACGAGTCCCAGGAGAAAGCGAAAGGCGAAGTCGAGGCGAACCTCGAACGCTTGCGCAATGCGCAATATCTGCTTTACGCGGATGCCGGGCAATCGCTGCTGGTGGTGCTGCAGGGGCTCGATGCGTCCGGCAAGGACGGCGTTATCCAGCACCTATTTTCCGGGCTGAACCCGCAAGGGGTCAAGGTGGCCCGCTTCGGTCCGCCAACTGCCGACGAGGCCGGTCACGATTTTCTTTGGCGCGTGCATGCCAAGGTGCCCGCGGACGGCGAGATCGCCATCTTCAACCGCTCGCATTATGAGGACGTGCTTGTCGCGCGCGTGCATAAGCTCGTTCCGAAAGCGGTCTGGTCCAAGCGCTACGGCCTCATCAATAGCTTCGAAAAACTGCTGACCCGGAACGGCACGCGCGTCCTTAAATTTTACCTTCACATAAGTGCGGAAGAGCAATTGGCGCGCTTCAAGCAACGGCTCGACGACCCAACCCGGCATTGGAAGATCAGCGAGAGGGACTATTCGGAGCGCAAATTGTTGCCCAAATACAAAGACGCGTTCGAAGACGTGCTGCCGCTGACGAGCACGGACTATGCACCCTGGTTCGTCATTCCGTCCAACCATAAGTGGTTCCGGAACCTGGCCATCTCCGAAATCGTCGCCGATACGATGGAGGCGATGAGGCTGAAATTGCCGCCGCCCCGCGCCGATATCGATGCGATCCGGCGAAAATATCACGAGGCGGAGGAGGCCGTTTCCGAAGCAAGCTCCAATTAGAGTGCGTCCGGAAAACGTGTGATACCAGATCCGGTTAATCGCTTCCGCAGCGTCATTGCGAGCGAAGCGAAGCAATCCATGGCCAGGTCACTGATATTGCTTCTGGATCGCCACGGCGGCATTGCCGCCTCGCGATGACGATGGCGGAACTATTCAACCGGATAGGCTCTAGAGACCTACCGCAAAAGAAGCTTTGGCAGGCCTTCGGCGTTCATGGATGAGAAGACCATGACACCGAGCCAAAAGAGGGCCGATAAGCCGGCTGCCCATCGGGCCGATAGCGGCGTGGCGGGAGACTCCTGCAGCGCATAGCGAAAGGCAAGCCGCCGGTAGATCAGCGTATTGATCAGGCCGAGAACGATCATAATCATCTTCGGCGTGAAGTAGGCCCGGCTTCCGGCGTGAACGGGGTCGTAGAGAAAAAGCAGAAGCCCGCTCAGCATCGCCAGAGCGAAGGTGATGTAAAGCCAAGAGAGCGTATCGCTTGCGAAGGCTTTGAGGCGGGCGCTGGAGCGCAAGCCGGCAAGGCGGAGGTCGAACAGCACTATTCCGCCGAAGAATGCTGCCGCCGAAACGATGTGCGACATCCGTATGAGATAATGATAGGGCTGCACCGCAAAGTGGTACGCGCGGTTGTCGAGCGCGATCAGCATTTCGGAGGGAATACGCAACGCGTCGTAAAGACTAGGATCGGCCATGGAGCAATCCGGAAGGCATCGGGTTATAGGGGATCGGCTTGATTACTTCGCATGGGCGATGCAAAAAGACCCCCTCACTCTGTCTCTCTCCCCAAGGGGAGAGAGGACGCTATAACATCCGCTGCGGGTAGTTCGAGGGTCCCTTCTCCCCTTGGGGAGAAGGACAGGATGAGGGGGTCTTTTTGCAGCGCCCATGCGAACCATTCAACCGGATTTCGCATTAATCCGCCTGCGGATATTTGAAAACGAACGTCTCCTCGAACGGAGCCCACCAGCCGGGCACGCCGGTCTCCTTGTCGATGTGGCGGAAGAAGCCATTCTTCTCAGGCGACTCGAACCGGTACGTCAGCTTGTATTCGCCCGGGCCGTCCATAGCGACGTTTTCGGCATAATGCGGGCCGTCTTTAGCGGTCATCGGCTTAAGGGCGCCGGAGGACTTCCATTGCGAGCCTTTCTTCTCCAGCGTGTATTCGATGGAGAGATAGGGGACCCAGGCTCCATCGGGATAGCCATAGACGTTATCGGCTGTCGCGTGCACGTCCGCCTCGATATGAACGGCGTCGCCGCCATGCACCATGTTCGCGGCCATGGGCGCCATTTCGATGCCCACAAGGTAGTTCGCGACGATTTCCATGTCGTATTTGTGGATCGGCCCGCCAACGTAAAACTCGTGGGCATTTGCCGGCGGACCATCTGCGGACCAGACAAGCAGGGCCAGTGCGGCAAATGCCGTTGCGGGCTTCATCGCTTCTCCTATTCCGCGGCTACGTGCGAGGCTGCGGGCGCGCCCATAGCCGTCTTGGCTTGCGGCTTGGCGGACCCGAAAATGCGCATGGCTCCGAAAATCGCGGCGAGAGTCGCGAAATAGACAATCGCCTGCATGATCGACGGCCTGTCGTCATAGCCGATCAGCGTGTGCAGGATGCGCCCGCCGAGGCTGTCCATCGAGATAATCCAGGACGTATCCCAAAGCTGGGTGCTAAGCGCCGTAACGATATCGGCTTGGTCGAGGAAATGGACGCATTGCGAGGCCATGCCGGCGGCGAGGAACGCGATAAGGAAGCTTGTGACGCTAAAAAGGTATCGGGTTGGGATGGTAACGAGGCCGGCGTAGGTTAACGCGCTAAACGCGACGCCCGCCCCCAAGCCAAGCAGTCCGCCGGCCAGCAGGCTCAGATTGCTGTCGCCGCCTGCGATTACGATCCCGGATAGAAAGAGAACGACTTCTACACCTTCGCGCAAGACCGCGATGCCGACAACGGCGGCGAGCGCCAGCAAGGTCTTGCGGCCTGTCGCAACCGCGTGGCCGGCAGCCTTCAGTTCGGCAGCCAGCTCGCGCCCGTGCCTGGCCATCCAGACGTTGTGCCAGGAGAGCATTACGACTGCGATGGCAAGGATCGAGGCGCTGAACACCTCCTGGCCCACGCCTTGGAGCGCGCTCGAAAGGGTGCCCGCGAAAATCGCGAGAAGCGAGGCGCCGGCGACGCCCGCAGCGATACCCCCGGCCACATATTTTATCCGGCCCAGGACCCCCTCGGTGGCGGCAAGCACGATGCCCACGATCAAACCGGCCTCGATCACCTCGCGGAAAACGATAATTGCAGCCCCAAGCATTATTCACTCCTATTCAATGACCAGCATGCCTTGCGCGGTCTTTGCGTGATATTCGCCCTGGAAGGGGTAACGGCCGGCGGCAAGCGGCTTGAGCTTTATGGTAATGGTTTGGTGCCCGGTGACAATCTTTTCCGTGCGGAGCGAGTTGCTGTCGAACTCCTCGAAGGAGTCGTCCTCGTTCTTCAGCGTGATCTCGATCGGCTTGTTCGCGGGCGCCTTGATTTCGGGGGGCTCGAACTTGTGATCCTTGAGAGTAAGACTGATGGTAGAAGGCTCGTCCGCCCGCGCTGCGAAGGGCAGGGCGATGGATGCTGCGAGGAGGAGGGCCGCCGGAACCAGTTTTTTGTGCATTCACTCTCCAAGTGTTGTTTCGCCAATTCATCCCCGCATCGGCGCAGGGCTAGTATTGGCCTCTTTTGAATTGTTCCAATTCCACCCGTGGCGCGAAAACGGCAGAAGATCGCGCCCGCTTGTCCAGAGCTATTATTCCCCCTTGGGAAAAGCAACCGTTTTCTTTTTTAATTAGAGCAATTCTAATATCCCAATCCGATTAGTATTTAACTGCGAAAGCCCGTTGCTTTTAGTTCGACTTCGATCCGGATCGTGGAAGCCCATTTCCTGCCGCGCTCCGGTAACGGAAAGCCGGCGAGGGAGAGGCGCGACTTTTTTGACACGCTTTGCTCGCGTTTTTGGGGCTCGCTGTTGCCACGGCTCAGGTATGAGCTTTTTGCGTGGACATCATACTCCATGAGTCGGTAAGCTCTAACGCGGATTGCGAAATCAAATGCGGTCGGCGGCTCAACCGCATGAAGAAGTGGCAAAGAGTTGTCGCCTTAGGGGGCCGCTACAAACAACCATGGGCTTGCACTGTAATCAGGCGGTGAACCTAAATTACCAAAACAAAGCGGGATAGACAGGTACCATGCGCGAAAGTGCCATGAGTTATACGCAAGGTATGAGTAAAATGGCTACCTAGGTCTGTTTTGAGCTGGAATAGCTCTAAACTATACCGTTTGACTTGTGCTTGACGGCAGTTTAATGGGCTTTTGGCGCGATAAGCGAATCGAGGCATAGGGATCGAATGGGGGAGCCTGCATGCGCATCGATATATTCGACCCTGCGCGGGGAAGGCATCGGACCGTGCTTGGCTGCGCGGCGGGCGGGTTAATGCCGCCGGTATCCGGGTCTCGCGCATCGCTCAAGTTTTGGCTCGCACTCTCGGCAGCCGCGATCGTCGCTCTGTCTGCCGGGAGCGCCTTAGCTGCGGACATTATGCCCGCCGGGCAAGCGGCGGTTCCGGATGCTGAACCCTCTGCGGTAGACTGGACCGGTTTCTATCTGGGCGGCCATCTGGGTTACGCGTGGGGGAACTCGAAATGGACCGCCAGCACGGCGGCGGGGGTCCCTATTGCCACCGGCTCGCTCGGCCTGACGCAACCCATCGATAGTTTCAAAGAGTCGGGAAGCTTTCTCGAAGGCTTTCAAACCGGCTACAATTATATGCTGCCGAACCGTTTTGTCATCGGCGGCGAGGCCGATGTATCGTTTCCAAGCTATCCAAGCCCCGTCAACGGCCTCTCCATGGGCGGCAGTTCGACGTTATTGCACGGCACGGAGAGCTACAGCGACAATGTATTCGCTTCCGGCACCGCGCGGGCTCGCATCGGTTACGCGCCAGGGAATTGGCTCTTTTATGCGACCGGCGGGCTCGCCTGGAGCTACGACCAGGTTACGCTGGACAACCTGGCCGGCAAGACGTCCGAAGGGCCGTTGTTGTGGCGATTGGGCTGGACGGCGGGGGCTGGCGCCGAGGTGCCGGTGGCGCCCCACTGGAGTGCGAAGGCCGAATATCTATTCACGGACTACAGCTTTAGCAGCGTCGCTTTTCCGCTGGCTGCGCAGCGGTTTAATTCCGATCTTTCGCTGCAGGAAGTCCGCGTGGGCGTGAATTACCGGTTCGCCGGCGATGCGGGGGCATCGGAAAAAGACGCGGCAAAGCCGGCCGCGCCGGATTCGGACAACGTCAGTTTCCACGGCCAGGCGACGGTCACCTGGCAAGGATATCCTGCATTCCGGTCGCCTTATCAGGGCGCCAACAGCCTGCCAGGCGGCGGGCAGGGCGACGAGACCGTGGATGTCACGCTCTATGCCGGGTTGCGCTTGTGGAGGGGCGCCGAGTTCTGGGTTGACCCGGAGATCGATCAAGGCTTCGGCGTGGGGAACACGCATGGGGTGGCAGGATACCCGAGTGCGGAGGCCTATAAGCTCGGGCTGGATGAGCCTTACGCGCGGGTGCAGCGCTATTTCATCCGGCAGACCATCGATCTTGGTGGCGCGACCGAAAAGGTGGAGGCCGACCAAAATCAGTTTGCCGGATCGCAAACGGCGGACCGCCTTGTGCTGACGGTCGGCAAGTTCGCCATCGTCGATATTTTCGACACCAACAAATATGCGAACAATCCCAAAAGCGATTTCCTGAATTGGTCGGTCATCAATGCCGGCACGTTCGACTATGCCGGCGACGCCTGGGGCTTCACCTACGGGGGCGCTGCCGAGTGGTATCGGGGGCGCTGGACGCTGCGCGGCGGGGTTTTCGACCTGTCGGAAACCCCCGCCGGCGGAATTAGCCCCTTGAGCAGCAGTCTCGACCCAACGTTCCGCAATTTCGAGCTGGTAGGGGAGATCGAGGAGCGGCATGAGTTGTGGGGGCAGCCCGGCAAGCTGAAGGTCACCGGCTATCTCGAATTCGGCAGCATGGGAAGCTATGCGGACGCTATCGCGGTCGCAGCGGAATACGGCTATGCCGACATCAACGCCGTGCGCAAGTACCAGAGCCGGCCGGGAGTGAGCGCCAACTTGGAGCAGCAGGTTAGCGAAGACATCGGCGTGTTCGCGCGCGCCGGCTGGGGAGACGGCAACGTAGAACCGTTCGATTTCACGGACATCGACTACACCGTGTCGGCAGGCGTCTCGGTGTCCGGCAAGCAATGGGGCAGGGCGGACGACCGGGTTGGGGTTGCGGGCGTCCTCAACGATATTTCAGGCATCCACGCAGCGTTTTTCAACGACGGCGGCCTCGGCATCCTCATTGGCGATGGGATACTGCCGAATGCGGGTTGGGAGAAGATTCTCGAGGCGTATTATAGCTACTCCTTGACCTCCTCGACGAAACTCACCTTCGATTATCAGTTCATCGGCGACCCCGCCTACAATACGGACCGCGGCCCGGTAAATGTCGTGGCCGGCCGGTTTCATTGGCAGTTTTAGGATCGCGCGAAGGCCGTGCAGGCAAGCGGCTCTCGAAACGGTCCAGATCCCGGCAGCATCGCGCCGCGGCGCCATTCCCGCAAGGAAGCGTTGAAAGGGCCGAATTTTGAGGCCGCAGCGCCGGCCCCGCCGCAGGCTGGGCCTAGCCAACGAATGCCTAAGAGAGGTGGCATTGCGGAATTTTGCGGCCGGCTCAGTCCCCAACACATAGCCGTTCCATTTAAATGGCGCTTCAGGCGAGTCCGGACCTTTGGGGTTGTAACAGGAAAGTCTCTTGGCGGGGGCTAACCGGCTGTGCCCGCCGTACTCGCCGCCTCACAGTGGGCCTAAAATGCCGCGCTGAGCGTGACGCGGAACGCCAGTGGTTCCATCGGATGCAAAACATAATCCATGACGCCGGTCTGACAGGCGGCGTATAACCCCGTGCCCAGCGCCGACGCTGGGCCTCCATAACAGAGGTTATACAAGCTGTCGGTCTTGATCAGCGATCCGTACGCATAGGTAATCTGGTTGGTTCTGGCATTCATTAAGTTTAGCGCATCGAGTTGGAGTTTCCATCCACTGTCGAACTGATAGCCAATGCGTCCGTTGAAAATGCTAATCGGCGGAGACCGGAAAGCGTTGTCTTCGGTGAGAGGACTTACGCCAAGAAAGCGGTAGCGCAAGCCGCCGAACCAACCTGTCTTATCGCCGAGCGTAATGCCTGCCGACGCCACCATCGCGGGCGCGTTGGGTATATAGTTGCCAGGCGCGTTCCCGATCTGCGCCTGCGGGTAGCCCGCGAGAGAAGCATAAAGCGCGGCTTGCTCCGAATCGTATCCCACAAATCGCGCATGTGTCAGCGCGAGGTCTCCATCCAAGGTGAGCCAGGAGACCGGATGATACTTATTCGTGAACTCGACACCATAACGCTGGCTGGGACGGCTCGCCGAGGTGTCGCCGGCGTCACCGTTGAAAATAATCTCCGACGCTTGGTCGAGAAGGAACACGCTGACCGACGAGTCGAGACCTGGAACGATCTTGGTGCGGATGCCGGTTTCAGCGCCCTCCGTGCGGACGAGCAAAGGCGAAGCGGATAGCTTTTGAGTTGGGTCGGTGGGCTCTTCCGTGATTGTGGCTCCGCGTGCGTCGTTACTGTGCATTCCCTCGCCAGCGCCGAAGAATATCTCGGTTTTTTCAAACGGCCCCAAGACGACGGTCATCTTCGGACTACCGATGCCGGCCTGGACATAGCCGGAGTTCTTCGAATTGTAGATCGAGTCGACACTTGCTTCGAAATAATCGGCTCGATAGCCAAGCGTAGACCGAAGCCAATTCGTCCAATGGACGGTGCTCTCGGCGTAGACCCCGGCGCTCCCCTCGCCCACGTTGTCGCTCCGCACGTTTGACAGAAAGGCCCGCTCGTAAGTATCCGTGAGGCCGAGCTGGATGCCGTCGTACCGGGTTTGAATGCCAAAAGTCGTCTCCACCGGCAATCCGGCAACCGAGTCTTTCACTGTTTGGGCCGCGTTCGCGCCGGTCAAAAGGCGGTCATCGTGCTGATGGAATTGGTCGCCGAGGGTGGGATTGGTGAGAAAGTATGTAAAGTTGTTGAACAGATCGAGTTCGCTTTTGACGGCGTAGACATTGGCTTTCCACGATCCGAGATCGTCTGTTCCGGCCGCGCGCACCGATAGCGCGAAGCGGCTAGTGTTGCCGCCGTCAGTTGGATCCTCCTCGCCATAAAGCCCGATCTGTCCGGAAGTGATAGCCCGCAACGGCACCTGATCGGTTGAGTTCCATATGTTTGAATAGGCCTGAGCAGTGACGGAGAGGCCATCCTGCGCGGTTCCTTGGGTGTAGCGCAGCATGCCGTTGAATTTTTCCATAGCGTCGGGATTGACCCAAGGCCCATTATAAAAGCCGGTCTCGGCAGCGAACAGCAGTGTGCCGCCGCCAGCTTTGGCGGAACTCATGCCAAAGACTCTTTCGTAGCCGAAACTGCCGATTGCCGTCGTCAGAATAGTCTTATCGATACTGTCGATGAAGCTGATATGGACGTTGCCAGCAGAGCCAAAGTCTCCTTCGTCCGCGAAATACGGCCCCTTACGGACATCGACCGCATTGACTGTTTCCGGCATCAGCCAATTCAAGTCCGAATACCCCTGCCCGTGGGCATGCGTGCGCAAATTGATCGGCACGTCATCGACCCAGATCGCCATATCCGTGCCGTGATCGAGATTGTAGCCGCGCAGAAAATATTGGTTGGCTTTGCCTTCGCCGCTGTGCTGGGTGACGATGAGACCCGGATCGGCCTCAAGCACCTCCCCTGGGCGCGTAACCGGGCGCGAGTTGATCTCCTCGCCGGTAAATGTCAGCTGGCTCGCCATGGCGGGCGGCGCTACAATTCCAGCAGCCACATTTGCAGCCCCGGATGCTGGCGACGTTGCGGCGATTTGGTGGGAAACGCCGTTTTCTGGCCTTTTGGGCGTTTGCCCGGCGGCCGGCGCTCCAGATTTGCGTGCGGTTCCTGGTGCTTTTTTGGGGAGGGCCGGGCCAACTATGACCTTGACCGGCGGAAGCTCCACGGCAGCGCCTGGCACGGCAGGAGTGTCGGCGTGGGTAATGTCTGCAGGATAGAGTAGAAACACCCCAAGAACAGCGCTGCAAATTGGTCGCGGTAAGCGAATACGCATGACATTTCCCCAGGAATCACCTGCGGCACACGCAGCAACGGGTTATGCCGGGATCGCGAACGATCACTCCGGCTCTGCAGCACGGCGTGTTGTGAAGATGGTGTTTGCTTCGATGTAGCTAATTTATGTGGTGGATTTGCACGCAACCCAACTGCATGTACGGTAGAGGCGATGAGGTATGATGTCTACGAAAAAAGGTCATACCGGACCTGCGCACTTTCGCGGCCTAGACGATAGTGTCCCAAGTGCCACTCGACCTGCTGGGAGCATGCTTGGCGCTCCGCACATGCACGCGCACGGGGCTCGGTGGGTCTCCCCGTTTTCGCTTGTTAAGGCGATTTCCGGATTCGAGGGTAGTGCTGGCGCAGGTTTCTGCCGCCTCAATTTCCGTAATCGACCCTTATGCGCCCGCGGGAATGACGATTTGCGGCCTAAGTTCGGTCGAAAACGCTAACATTATCTTATAGGCGAGCGCGGGCGGCTATGTAGGTGGGGCGTAGCAAACCAAGAAGAGTTAACGCCAGCCGCGGCGGGCAAAATCCGGCAGAGGAGTTTATCATCGCGAGGCGCGTAAGCGCCGTAACGATCCAGGGCAATCTATTGCTAGCCTTTGCTTTTTTGCCCGTGCATTCCTTCCGGCCGCGCTTCGCTCGCCGTCGCAATGACGCGAACTTTTCAGCCGGATTTGCCGTCAGGCCCCGATAACCGCGCCCTCTATCGCAACGAACTGGCAAGCGGCCCCGCCCAGCACGAACAGGTGCCAGATCGCATTGTGGAAGCGCATCCACTCCATGAGGTGGAACGGCACACCGGCCGTGTAGAGAATACCGCCGGTGACTAAGAGCCATAGGGCTTGGCTTGGCAGCGACGCCGCCACGGGCTCGAGGGCCAGGACCACGAGCCAGCCTTGGGCGAGATAAAGCAGGATCGCAAGCTTGTCGAAGCGCCGCGGAAAGCGAAGCTTGATCGTCACGCCGATGACGGCGATGGCCCAGACTGCTGCAAGCAGGAACCCGCCCGCAGCCCCGCCCACTACGATTGCGAACGGCGTATAGCTGCCGGCGATCATGACGAAGATGGCGGAATGATCGAGGCGCCTCAGGATCTCCTTGATACCGCCGTGCGAGACGAGATTATAGGCCGCCGACGCGGCGAACATGCCCATGAGCCCGATGCAATAGACGATCAGGCCGGCAATATCGGCGGCGGCGTGGAGCTTCTGCGCCGCGGCTACGAGCAGGAAAACCGACCCGGCAACGCTGAAGACAATGCCCGCGGCGTGAACGCAGTTGTCGGCAAAGCGCTCGAGCCGCGAGTAGGATGGAAAGACGTATTTGTTGTGGTACATGACTGCCTGAACCGTTCGTTTCCGGCCGCGGCGCACCGCGACTAAAGTCTAAAGCTTAAGATAGGGTCCCGGGCGGCCTGCGCCAGGCGATAAAGGGGGGATTTAGGAAGTTTTGATCCTTTTTGCCATAGAGCAGCGGTTTGCCGTCCAGCGTCAGCACGCAACCGCCCGCGGCTTCGAGAATGGCCTGGCCCGCGGCGGTGTCCCATTCGTTCGTGGGACCATGCCGGGGGTAAACGTCGGCCTCGCCGGCGGCCAGCATGCCGAATTTCATCGCCGATCCCATGGTCATCCTTTCGGGGTTCCCGCGGCTATCGAGGAATGCCACCGTTTCGGGCCTGATATGCGACCGGCTTACTATCGCGGTAAAGGGCCTGCCGGCGGCCTCGCCGCGGAGCGGGGTGAAATCGAAACTCTGTTGCCGCGGCGGATTGTGTGCCGGATGCAGCTCGCAGCGGTATGCCTCGCCACGTCCGAGTGTCACGAAGCAATCGGCCTTCGCCGGTGCGAAGAGGAGCCCGAAAACCGCTTTCCCGGCGTCGATAAGGCCGACGTTGATGCAGAATTCGCCATTGAGTTTCAGAAACTCCTTGGTTCCGTCTAGAGGATCGACGGCGAAGTAGGTGCTGCCGGTGCTGGGCAGATTGTTAGCCGCCGCCCGCTCCTCCGCGATGGCCGGAACATCGGGCATGAGCTCGGAGAGTGCTGCGATCAGGATGTCCTCGGACGCCTGATCGGCATCGGTCACGGGGGAGCGATCCGCCTTATAGCGGACGTCCATGCCTGGGCCGTAGATATCCATGATGGCCGCGCCGGCTCTCTGTGCGGCGGCCATGACGGAGAGCGCGAAATCCTTGTAATCGGCCGCTGCAAATGTCACGATGCCCTGTCCCTTAATTTGAGGTTGCAGTTTTCAGTTATGCACCGGTCTTGTAGCTTTTATGTTCGTACCGGTATTTTTTTGGCAGGCGATGTTGAAGTCCACAGCCAAATCATGATGCTAGAAATAGCTACGCCCGCGCCCATCCGCTCCAGCGGTAATGGAATTGGGATGCGGCATGCCAGAGCAGGAGGATTACCATGACAGCACAAACGCGGCTCGAAGACACAACGCTTGCTGCTCTGATTTCCAGCAAAATTTGCCACGACCTCGCGGGGCAAATCGGCGCCATCAATAACGGCCTTGAACTCCTGGAAGAAGAAAACGACGAGGACACAAGGTACTACGCCCTCGAGCTCATCCACAACAGCGCAAAAGCGGCCTGGGCGCAACTGGATTTCCACCGGCTCGCCTTCGGCGTCTCGTCGAGCCTTGGCGCCGTCGTTCCGGTAGGGCATGTCGAGCAGGTCGCGCGCAGCTACATCGAGAACGGCAAGCGCAGGCTGCATTGGCAGGCCAATTTGCAGGACATCGACAAAGAAAACGCGCGGCTGCTGCTCGCTTTGCTATCGGTCGCGCTCACGGCTCTTCCCGCGGGCGGAGATTTTTATGTTGGGGTGCAGGGAAGCAATGCCGGCGGACGCGGGGCCTCGCGCTTCAAGCTGGCCATCCTCTGCCGGGGCAAGTCCGCGCGAATTCCGGAAGGTGTAGCCGATGTTTTCGCAGGCAAGGAGGCGAAGGTTTCCGACACCAAGCTTGTCGTGGCCTATTACGCTTGGCGCCTTGCCGCTCAAGCCCATTGCAAGGTGTCGGCCATGAAGGACGGCGAAGATACCGTATTCACGGTGGAGCCCAAATAAGTTGGGCAGAAGATCTGGCGCGTTCCCACAGCGCACCGCTTAGGCGCTAAAGAGCAGACATGCCTTGCTTGCCCAACGAATGCGTTGCAGCCTGCTATGGGTCATTTAGCGAAACCAGGGAGAAAGCTGCCAGCGTTGGCGGCGTAGTCCCGCCGACCTCTTAACGTTTGCGGGCAGTGTGGGGATCGCAGCGGTGCTTCCGCTGCCGAACGCCGCCGGTCCCGCCGCGTTGCTTCCAAGCGCGTTGCAGTTCGCGAAGCCTCCGTTCACAACGCCATAGCGTAGCGTGATCGGGAGGTTCGCCGTGTAGGTCCCAGGAACATCGCCTTCGCGTTGTACGTAGAGGCGGACGTAAGCCGTCGCGGTCATCGGCCCGTCGCCGGTGCGCTGCAGCATAGGCGCCTGCCCCATCGCGGCGTTCCCTTTCGGCAGGGAAAGCAGGCGCTGACCGGAAGCGTTAACGGCTCCTTGGGCGAGATCGACGCACGCGGCGATGGCCGCGCAAGCCTTGGCGGAGGTACAGCGCGAGCTGGAAAGGTGACGCGCGTAGCCTATTATAATTTTAGCGCCCATGGGGACCCGGCGGTTGAGGGCTGTGTCCGGCAGCCAGCGATCTTTAGTCGGACATCGGGATGCGCACAACCACGCCACCCAGGATGTCGCCGGTTTTGAGGTCTTTACGAGGGCTGTTCGGGTGCGCGTTGTGGCATGCTACGCAGTTCTCGCCGACCGCCCTGTCGGGATAAACGGCAACCAAAGTCTTCGCAGGCCCAGAGACCTCTATCCCGAAAAAGCGATCCTCACCTGCGGCAAGGGCAGCAAGCCCATTCCTCTCTACGTCTGACGCGGGCAGGTTGCTCCCGTTCAATGGCCAAGGCGACCGGAGACCGTAGGTTGCAGTGCGTGTTTTCGCGTTTGCGAGTAGAGCGCCTAGATTAAAAAGCTGCACGGGCAGCGGCAAACATTTCTTATCAATGTAGTGCTCATCGGTCGCGATTACGTGTTCCTGGGAGACCAGCCGGTCGACGATCAGAGTTGAGTAGGCTTCACGGTTCGCGGCAACGATGGCGCGAACCAGGCCGGCAACATCGCGGTAGCTCATCTTTGTGGAGCGGTTCGCTCCGGCATCGGCTGCGGCGCCGCCATTGTCCTCTCCCATAGGGATCCGGACTACGACGCCCCCCATAACGTCGCCTATTACGAAATCGTGGCGCCGGCTCTCCGGATGGTTGTTGTGGCATGTGACGCACGCTTCGTTCGTCGCTACGTCCGGATAGGCCGCGATGAAGTATGTTGAGCCGCCCGCGGTTTCGGTCCCATAAAAATGGGCGGTTCCCCCAAGAACTTTGGCAAGGGCAACTTTCTCTATTTCGGATTTGGGGAGGTTTTGGGGGCGGATCGACCAAAACGATTGCAGCGAGTAAACGGCGCGGCTGTCTTTCCTGCCCGCAATCTCGGCTACTGCCCGGAAGAAATGCGCGGGGAGAAGCAAGGCCCTCTTCTTAGCGTATTGCTCGTCGGCCCTGATGACTTTTTCCTGCACCATCAGGCGATTGACGACGGCTTGCGAATACGCTTCACGGTTCGCGGCAACAATCACGTTCACGAGGTCGGCAACCTTTTCGAGTTCAAGACCTCCCTCGATTTCGCCGGCGCCGGCTGCGCCTGGAACGATACAAAAGGCGTATAGGGCTGCGAAGCCTAAAACAAACCTCGCTACGCGAAGTTTGCCGTTTATGGCTTTAACGGCGCAGGCGCCGGCCCAAACGGCATGGTTGAGTGACCCTATTCGGGGTTCGCGTAATGACATAAGCAAATCTCCCGTCAGCAAAGGAGAAAAAAATCCAAGAGACAACATGCCTTAGTGCCGGGAGCGGCACAGGCGCAGCTTGCCGTGTAGATGCGGCCATCTACCGCTTAAGGTAGTAGTATCACAAGAAGCCGCTAAGTGTCACGCAGCTAAAACATCGCAGGCCAGGGGCCGGCCCCCAGCTCAGGTCTTGAGCCGGTAGCCGGTCTTGAAGATGCGCCAGACCAGGACGGCGCAAATGGCCAGGAACATGGCCGTCATGCCGAGGCTCACGCTCACGCTGACATCGGCGATGCTGTAGAAGCTCCAGCGGAAGCCGCTGATGAGGTAGACGACGGGGTTGAACAGCGTCACTTTCTGCCAGAATGGCGGCAGCACATGGATCGAGTAGAAGCTGCCGCCGAGAAAGGTCAGCGGTGTGATGACGAGCAGCGGGATCACCTGCAGCTTTTCGAAATTATCGGCCCAAATGCCGATGAGGAAGCCGAACATGCTGAACGTCACCGCCGTCAGCACCAGGAATAGGAGCATCCACGCGGGATGCGCGATCGTTAGGGGCACGAAAAAGCCGGCGGTGGCGAGGATGATTAGGCCGAGGATGACCGACTTGGTGGCCGCCGCGCCGACATAGCCGAGCACGATCTCGAACGATGAGACCGGCGCCGACAGGACCTCGTAAATCGTGCCGGTGAAGCGCGGGAAATAGATGCCGAAAGAGGCGTTCGCGATGCTGTTGGTGAGCAGCGTCAGCATGATGAGACCCGGCACAATGAACGCGCCGTAGCTCACGCCGTCGATGCTCGTAATGCGCGAGCCGATGGCCGAGCCGAACACCACGAAATAGAGCGAGGTCGAGAGGACCGGCGAAACGACGCTCTGCATCAGCGTGCGCCGCCAGCGCGCCATCTCGAATGCGTAGATTGCCCAAACGCCGCGCCAATTCATTGCGTTTTCCAGTTATTGTGCCAATTTCCGGGCGAATCTCCCCTCACCCCAGCCCTCTCCCCATGGGAGAGGGAGTCCCGTCGTAGCCGTTGAGGGGACGTTCCCTCTCCCATGGGGAGAGGGACAGGGTGAGGGGCGGTACGGTTAGTTAGTGGCAAGTAACTCATTTCTGGCTTACCAGGCCGACAAAGATATCCTCCAGCGAGCTTTGCTGCGTGCTGAGGTCCTTGAAGCGGATGCCCGCTTCGGTGAGATCGTTCAAGAGCGCGGTGATACCAGTGCGCTCGCTTTGGCTGTCGTAGGTATAAATGAGCTGATGGCCATCGGCGGCAAGCGTCAGCCGGTGGCCGTTGAGCCCGGCGGGAAGCGCATCGAGCCGCTTTTGCAGATCGAGTGTCAACTGCTTGCGCCCGAGCTTGCGGATGAGTTCGGCCTTCTCCTCCACGACCACGATCTGGCCCTTGTTGATGACGCCGATGCGGCCGGCCATCTCTTCGGCTTCCTCTATATAATGAGTGGTGAGGATGATGGTGACGCCGCTGGCGTTCAGCTCGCGGATCAGCTCCCACATGCCTTTGCGCAGCTCGACGTCGACGCCGGCGGTCGGCTCGTCGAGGAACAGGATTTGCGGCTCATGGGCGAGCGCTTTCGCGATCATGACGCGCCGCTTCATGCCGCCGGAGAGGGTGATGATCCTGCTGTTCCGGCGGTCCAGGAGCGACAAATCCTTCAGCACCTTCGTGATATGCGCTGGGCTTGGGCGCAAGCCGAACAGGCCGCGGCTGAAGGAGACGGTGTTCCAGACGGTTTCGAAGGTGTCGGTCGCAAGCTCCTGCGGCACGAGCCCGATCAGCGAGCGGGCCGCGCGGTAGTCCTTATTAATGTCGCGCCCATCGACCGTAACCGTGCCGGCGCTCGCGTTCACGATGCCGCAGATAATGCCGATGAGCGTGGTCTTGCCAGCGCCGTTCGGCCCGAGCAGCGCGAAAATCTCGCCACGCCGGATGTCAAGGCTCACGCCCTTCAGCGCCTCAAGCCCGGTGGCGTATTTCTTGGTGACGTTCGAGACGGAGATGATGGGGTGCATGAGGCCAAGCTGCGATTCAAAGAGGTTCGCATAGAAAACAGAAAATGCGCCCTCTGTCACCCCGCAAGGCCGGCCGGCCGGCTTTGTGCCTTTATGATAGCAGACCCGGTTGAAGGCTTCGCCGTCCGCTGGTGTCATCCCGTGCGCAGTGCAGCGCAAAGCGGTGCTCTGCAGACACGGGAACTTCACGGGCGTCTGCATTTTGCAAGATCCCGGATAACGCCGTTGGCGTTTCCGGGATGACGGTCGCGAACTATTCAACCGGATCTGGTATTACTTCAGGATCAGGCCGAGCTTGGCGAGGCGCGCCTGGACGCCGCCTGCTTGCCGGCCGAGCGCGGCCGCGATGGCCTTGACGCTCTCGCCGCGCTTGTAGCGGGCCTCAACGTCTGCATCGTCCTCAGCAGTCCACTTCTTATAGGCGTTGCCGGTCTTGGCGTTCCCCGCCGCTTCCCGCTTCGGTTGCGCGGGCGCGGGACCATTGAGTTCCTTGACGAAAGCGGACTTGAGGGCTTCCGCCTCGCCGCGCCTGGCCGCGAGCCGCTCCCGCTCTGCTTCGGAGGCGCGGCGGAAATCGGCGTCCTTTTCCAAAGCCAGCGGGTGGACGCGCAGCGCGCGCTCGTTCCAGCCCAAAAGATGCAGGCCGCTTAAAGATCGCACGCGCGACAGCGCCACATAGCCCTGGCCGTATTCGAAGGCGTT
>JBKQNN010000464.1:0-25292 GCA_052145975.1 Rhodomicrobium sp.
GCGGAAATTCTGGCGTTCCCTCTCCCCTAGGGAGCGGGACAGGGTGAGGGGTTACATCCCTCGTGACTGCGGCCCTCGCATTGACGGAGAACGGTCAAAATTTGCTGCGTTTGGTGTTATTGCTAGCCGCTGCTTCATCAAGGAATTTGCATGTTGCCCCAACGGATCACTCTCGCGATTGCCTTTTTCATCTTCGCCCTGGCGGGCGCGGCGCTGGCTGAAGATTGGGACGACTGCAAGGAAGGCGCCGCAACCGTCGCCATAAAGGGCTGCACATCCTGGCTCGCCCACGAAAAGGACGCGGACAAACGCGCCGCCGCCTTCCACCAGCGGGGAACGGTTTTCGAGCTGGTGGGCGAATACGAACGCTCGCTCCTCGATTTCAATCAGGCCATCGAGCTGAACCCGAACAATGCGGGCTGGTATGTAGACAGGGCCCTTCTGTTCTTCCTCAGGGAAGACCTCGCCGCGGCCCTTGCGGACGCCAATCGCGCGGCGGGCATGGAGCCCAGCCGGGCCGCCTATCAGGCGCGAGCCTTCATCTACTACCACAGCCACGATTTCGGTAACGCAGCCGCGGACTTGGCGCATGTCCTCGAATTGCAGCCGGACGACCCGGATTCTGTAATTCACCGTTACTTAGCCAAAACACGGCTGGGCGAAGAGGCGGGCTCCGAACTTCGAGCCAACGCAGCGCGGCTTAGCGCCCGCGGTTTCTACTTTGCGGCGGTCGAGTTGTATCTCGGAAAGGTCAACCCGGATGCACTGCTTGCGCAGGACGATGCCCCGTTTGGCTGCCGGTCCCGCTACTACATCGGCGCATTGAGTTTGCTTCAAAATAAGCCGGACGAAGCGGCTTCCTGGTTCCGCCAGACTGCCGAAAGGTGCAATGAGGCCTCCGGGCGATGGTGGTGGGCGGCGGCCCGCGCCGAACTGAAAAGCCTCGCGCGCTAGAGCCTATCCGCTTTTGGCTCACTCGCGCCCCAAAGGCACACAGTTAAGTGCGCGTAGTTTTAAAAAGCTCGGAGACAATCTTATCGCACGCAGCATCGTCAAAATCTTGCTTCAGGTCCTTCGTTTGCATGATGCGTAGCTGATACTTCAAGTTGTCGGGAGAATATTTCTGACCGACCATCACATGAATTCTAAAAGATAAATCCTGTAACACGGCGGGACTTAAATTGTTCGGAATTTTCCAATGCTGGCGCAAGATTGCTTCTACTTTATCGGTTTCAATGGCCATCGTGCAATCCTCTCATTTCATATGGAGCGTATTACAGCAAAAAGGGGGGGCAGCACCGTCATTCCGTCCAGCTCACGCACCCGCCCGTCTCACAGCGGCCCTTCACATGCCCATTGTGAGCCGCAATCGACAAGTGCAAATGGCCCTTGCACGCGGGACATTCGACAGTCTCGGTGTGGGAGCTGCCTTGATGCTGAACCCGCCAGCGCGAAATGCCCGCCTTGACCGTCTTCACCAAACTTTCGCGGTCCTCGGCCCGTTGCTTGTGCAGGGCAATTTCTTCGGCAGTTGGCGCCTTGAAGTGCTCGCATTGTATGCGCTGCCCAGGTTTCTCGCCCGGTTTGATGAAACACGGCAATTGGTGCATCCGGCGGTACTCCGATCCGCCGTTAAGCGCGGTGTAATCGATGTCCGATTCGCATGTTTTGTGCTGAGCCATCGATCGAAAATGGACGCACCAATCGGGTGCAAAACCCGGATCCCGGGCGCTTTTGGTCACTGGACGCCTTCCCTTCATGTACGGCTAGAGTGCGTCCGGAAAAGCATGCCCTCAGGCTTGACCCGGAGGTGTGAGCGGTTTTTCCGATAGAACGCACGGTTAAACAAAGACTTAGAGCCTTGCTTTTGATCCCATCAAAAGCGGATAGGCTCCAAGAAAGCGATCGGCGCCGCAACGGTGAACCCGCAGGCGCATTAACGCCGAAACCATCGAGTCTCGCAAGACATTACCGGCGCGGAGTAATTTTTTGCCATCTCTTCAGCCCGCTTTGGGCGGCAGTTTGCTCCATTCGGCTCGATGGCGAGCGAAAGCTCCTGTTCGAAGAAATTTCCCATTTGGCATGGAGTTCAAACCGTAACATCATATGATCATCGATGATCGAAATCGCAACAGGCGACGAATTTTATTTTTCTAATGCAGGCGAGTGTGATTTAGTGTATTTTTTCCGGTATGCAGATTTACCAGCATTAGTAGTGGTAATACTGCGACAAAATGACCTGTGCACGCCCTTTGATTTGGCCGGACTGGGTATTTCCAAATAAAAAAGGGCGGTATAACTGTTCGCCGGAGCTTTCCGTTGACTACGCTCAAGATCGATCATAGGACGACATATCGCTACCGCCAGCCGGTGAGCCTTGGGCCGCACCGTTTGATGCTTCGCCCGCGCGAAAGCCGCGATCTCCGCCTCGTCTCCTGCGATGTGACGGTGACGCCCGCCGCCACGCTGACCTGGGCGCACGATGTTTTCGGCAATACGATCGCGACCGCCACCTTTCAGAGCATGGCCGGCAATCTCGTAATCCACAGTATGGTGGAACTCGAGCTCAACGCCGCGCCTTGGCCCGTCTTCGATGTCGCAGCCTCAGCCGCCGTCTACCCCTTCCAATATTCAAGCGATGAATTCATCGATCTCGGCGCATTGGCGAGCCCGCAATACCCAGACCCCACGGGCCGCTTGAGGGAGTGGGCGCGTGCATTCGTTCGCGGCAATTCGACTGATACGCTGGCGCTGCTGCAGGACCTGAGCGCCGGCGTCTCAAATTGGATCAACTATCAGAGCCGGGAGGAAGAAGGCACGCAATCGCCGCTGCAGACCTTGGACCGCGGTTGGGGTTCCTGCCGGGATTTCGCGGTCCTTTTCGTCGAAGCGGCGCGCAGCCTTGGTTTTGGTGCGAGGATCGTGTCGGGTTATCTTTACAATCCCGGCCAGCTTGCGGGGTCCGGAGCTGCCGGATCGACGCATGCCTGGGCGGAAGTTTATGTGCCAGGCGCGGGCTGGATAAGCTTCGATCCGGCGAACCGCACTGCCGGCGGCTTCAACCTAATTCCCGTGGCCGTTGCGCGCGACATCCGGCAGGCGATGCCCGTGACCGGCAGTTTCGCCGGGCTGACCGATGCATTCATAGACATGGTGGTGGAAGTCAGCGTCAAAGCATGATCGCCGCCAATTTTGAGGCCGGCAGGGCGGCCAGGGGTTAATCCCAGCGTTACAGGAAAGCTCGCAATCGCCCCCGGCCGGCGCTTCGGCCGCATCCGGGAGCGTAATACGAAATCCCGTTGATTGCTTCGCGAAGTCCCCCCTCATCCTGTCCTTCTCCCCGAGGGGAGAAGGGACGCCCGAATTATCCGCAGCGTGAATTCAGGGGTCCTCTCTCCCCTTGGGGAGAGAGATAGAGTGAGGGGGTCTTTGCGAGGGCTGGCGAAGCAATCAAGCGGATTTGGTGTAACTGGCAGTGCTTCTATGCCGCGGCCTTCGGCACAGGGTAGAAGGTCTCGCCCTTTGCGGCCATTTCGCGGAGCAGTTGCGGCGGGGCGAAACGCTCGCCGTATTTATGGGCGAGGGCTTCGCACTCCTCGATAAACTTCGCGATGCCCACGGTATCGACGAGGCTGAGCGGCCCGCCGGTATAGGGAGCGAAGCCGAGCCCGAAGATGCCGCCGACGTCGCCGTCCTCCGGGTCGGTCAGCACGCCCTCCTCCATGCAGCGGACGGCGTCGAGCGCTTGTGCGTAGAGCAACCGCTTCTTCAGCTCGTCAATCGATGGCCACAGGCTTTCGGGCTTCGGCGCGTAGAGATCGGCGAGACCGTGCCAAAGGCTCTTCTGCCCTTTCTCGGGATAATCGTAGAAGCCCTTGCCGTTCTTACGGCCCGCGCGGCCGTTCTTCACATACATGGTCTCCATCACCCACACCGCGGCGCTGGGCTTATAGGCCGCTCCGAGGTCGTTTTCCGCGGCTTTATGGATTTTCCAGCCGAGGTCGATGGCGGTTTCGTCCGCGAGGGCCAGCGGGCCGACGGGCATGCCCGCGAGCTTGCCCGCGTTCTCGATCAGCGCTGCCGGGAGCCCCTCCGCCAGCATGATCTCGCCTTCGCCGATATAGCAGCCGCAGAAGCGCGAGGTGAAGAAGCCGCGGCCGTCATTGACGACGATGGGCGTCTTCTTGATCGCCTGCACGAAATCGAGCGTGACCGCTAGCGCTTCGTCGCTGGTTTGCTTGCCGCGGATCACTTCGACCAGCGGCATTTTCTCTGCGGGCGAGAAGAAGTGGATGCCGATGAACTTCTCAGGCCGGCTCGATGCTTCGGCAAGACCGGTGATCGGCAGCGTCGAGGTGTTCGAGCCGAAGATCACGCCGGGCCGGATCACGGCTTCGACGCGCTTGGTCACGTCCGCCTTGATGGCGCGGTCTTCGAACACCGCCTCGATGATGTAGTCGACATCGGCGAGGGCCGCGAAGTCCGTGGCGGGATGGATGCGGGCGAGCAGCGCCTCGCCATTGGCCTGGCTCATGCGGCGCTTCGAAACCGCGCCATCCACCAGCTTTTGCGCATGGCCCTTGCCCTTTTCGGCGGCTTCCATATCGCGGTCGATGAGCACAACTTCGATGCCGTTCGTTGCCGCGACATAGGCGATGGCCGCGCCCATCATGCCCGCGCCCAGCATGCCGATTTTCTTGAAGTGCGCCTTGGGCACTCCGGCCGGCCTGCGCGCGAGCTTATCCGCCTTGCCTTTGTTGACGAACAGGCTGCGGATCATGTTCGGTGCGACATCGCCGCGGAGCAGCGAAACGAAGTATTTCGCCTCGATCTTAAGCCCAAGGTCGATCGGCACCTGCGTGCCTTCATAGACGCAGGACATGATCGCCTGCGCGGCTGGGTAATTGCCATAGGTCTTGTCGCGCAGCATGGCGTTGCCCGCGATGAAGGTCTGGACCGCGTTCGGGTTCATGCCGCCCGCGCCGCCAGGCACCTTGAACGATTTTTCGTCCCAAGGCTGAACCGCTTTCGCGCCCGGCGACGTCAACCACTTCTTAGCGGCTGCCAGGAGTTCCGCCGCCGGCACTACTTCATGAATAAGGCCGTTGGACTTGGCCTGCGCGGGCGTCATATTGCGGCCTTCGAGCAGCATCGGCAGGGCAGGCATGATGCCGATCAGCCGGGGTATGCGCTGCGTGCCGCCAGCACCCGGGCAAAGTCCAATCTGCACCTCCGGCTGGCCGATCTTGATGCCTTCGCCATCGGCGCTCACCCGGTAGTGGCAGGCGAGCGCGATCTCGAAGCCGCCGCCAAGGGCCGTGCCGTTTATGGCACAGGCCACGGGCTTGCCGCAGGTTTCGAGCCGGCGCAGCACCTGCGTGAAGTGCAAGACGGCTTTCAGCGCGTCTGCCGCCGGCGCGGTCTTGGCCTGGACGATCAGGCTCTCCATCCCGATCAGGTCGGCGCCTGCGACGAAGCTCGATTTGCCGGAGGTGACGGCGATGCCCTTCACGGAGGCGTCGCCCGCGGCGCGCTCGATGGCCGCCTCAAGCTCGTTCACAAATTCCGGGCCGACGACGTTCATCGATTTGCCCGGCTGGTCGATGGTCAGGGTTGCGATGCCATCGCTATCTACGGCGTATGAAATGCTGGTGGTCATTAGAGTCTCCGGTGTCATGGCCGCACTTGATGCGGCCATCCAAGCGCCGCAAACCAAGGCGTGATTTGACGTGGATGGCCGGGTCAAGCCCGGCCATGACAACAAAAAGTTAAACCCGTTCGATAATCGTTGCTGTGCCCATGCCTGCGCCGATGCAGAGGGTAGCGAGGCCAGTGCCGGCACCGCGCCGCTCCATCTCGTCGAGGAGGGTGCCGAGGATCATCGCGCCCGTAGCACCCAGCGGATGCCCCATGGCGATGGCGCCGCCGCATACGTTGATCTTGTCATGCGGCACGGCGAGCACATCCATGAAGCGGAGCACGACCGCGGCGAACGCCTCGTTCAGCTCCCAAAGGTCGAGGTCCTCTTTATTCATGCCGGCCCTGGCAAGCGCGCGCTCGGCGGCAAAGCTCGGGCCGGTCAGCATAATGGTCGGCTCCGAGCCTATCGAGGCGAAGCTCCGGATGCGCGCGCGGGGGCGGAGGCCCGCCTTCTCGCCGGCCTCCTTCGTGCCGATCAGGATCGCTGCGGCGCCATCCACGATGCCGGAGGAATTGCCCGGCGTGTGCACGTGGACGATGCGCTCGATTTCGGGATATTTCTGAATGGCCACGCCGTCGAAGCCGAAGTTCTTGCCCATATCGGCGAAGGAGGGATTGAGCGAGCCCAGCGTTTGCATGCTGGTATCGGGGCGGATGGTCTCGTCGCGTTCGAGCAGCGGGAGCCCGAGAATGTCTTTAACCGGGACAACGGAGGACGCAAAGCGGCCTTCCTGCCAGGACTTCGCAGCCCGTTTGTGGCTCTCAACCGAGTAGGCGTCCACGTCGTCGCGGCTGAAGCCATACTTGGTTGCGATGAGATCGGCGCTGATGCCTTGCGGCACGAAATAGGTGGGGATGGCCACGGCCGGATCGGTCGCCCAGGCGCCGCCATCGGCCCCCATCGGCACGCGGCTCATCGACTCGACGCCGCCACCGATTACCATCGGCGATTGGCCGGACATGACCTTCGCCGCGGCCATGTTCACGGCCTCAAGAGCCGAAGCGCAGAAGCGGTTGACTTGCACGCCAGGAACGCTTTCGTCATAGCCGGACATCAAGACCGCCGTGCGCGCGATATTCGCGCCCTGCTCGCCAACCGGCATCACGCAGCCGAGGATCACGTCCTCGACCTGCTTGGTGTCGAGGCCAGCATTGCGGCGGGGCAGAGCCTGCAGCATCTGCGTGGCGAGTTGCACGGGCGTTGCCTCATGCAGCGAGCCGTCCTTCTTGCCTTTCCCGCGCGGCGTGCGCACGTGATCGAAAATATAAGCGTCTGCCATCGTTCACTCCTCCAATTAAAACCAGTCTGCCGTACAACCGAAGCCGCCGCTGGCGGACCGGGTTGAAACGCTTGAAATCCAGACCGCAGCGTCGTCCCCGCGGAGGCGGGGACCCATATAAGCCACTGTTTCAGCGCCAAAAATGGTTTCCCGCCTGCGCGGGAATGACGGCTGTGCATCTTCCAAAGGTTCCACATTCAATTGCTTCACACGCTCATGCGCGGGTATGGCGGCGTTTGGAGCTACAGGCTGCGTGCAATCAGCTCCTTCATGATCTCGTTCGTGCCGCCGTAGATGCGCTGCACGCGCGCATCGGCGTAAGCGCGGGCGATGGGATATTCCAGCATATAGCCATAGCCGCCGTGCAGCTGCAGACAGGCGTCCATGACCTTGCCCTGCAGATCGGTAATCCAATATTTCGCCATCGCCGCGGTGGTGGGATCGAGTTCCGTTTCCATCATCTGCTGGATGCAGCGGTCCACGAAGGTCCGGCCGATTTGCACCTCGGTCTTGAGCTCCGCGAGCTTGTGCTTCGTGGTCTGAAAATCGAAAATCGCGCGCCCGAAAGCCTTGCGCTCGCGCACATAGGCGAGCGTCCATTCAAGCGCGGCCTCGGCGGCTGCGATGGCCGTGATCGCGATTTGCAGGCGCTCCCAGCCCAGCTCTTGCATGAGCAGTTTGAAACCTTCGCCCTCCGCGCCCAGCCGCGCGTCTCCGGAAAGCTCCACATCCTGGAAAAACAGCTCGGACGTATCCTGCGCGTGCATGCCGAGCTTTTCGAGGTTACGGCCCTTCGAAAAGCCTGGAAGGCCGGCATCCACCAGGAAAAGCGTGATGCCTTTGGCGCCGGCAGACGGATCGGTCTTCGCCACCGTAATCACCACATCGGCGTTCTGACCGTTGGTAATAAAGGTCTTTTGGCCATTGAGAACGTAGCCATTGCCGCGTGCCACCGCCGTTGTCCGCACCCCTTGCAGGTCGGAGCCGGCACCCGGCTCTGTCATAGCGATGGCGCCAACGATCTCGCCCTTCGCCATGCGCGGCAGATAGCGCTGCTTCTGCTCTTCGGTGCCATAGGCCAGGATGTAGGGCGCCACGATGTCCGAATGCAGCGAGAAGCCAGGTCCGGTCGCCCCGGCCCGCGCCAGCTCCTCCATCACAATCGCAGAATGAAGCCTGTCGCCGCCGCAGCCGCCATACTCATCGGGGATCGCGGGCAGAAGCAGCCCAGCCTCGCCGGCGGCAAGCCAGACGGACCGCGGCACGATAGAGTCCTTTTCCCATTTCGCGTGATGCGGCGCGATTTCGCGCTCGACAAATTTGCGCACTTGATCGCGATAAAGCTCGTGCTCCGGAGAAAATAGCGTCCGTGGCAACATGGGCACTCCTCGTTATTTCGATTGTTTGGGCGTTCCGTTCGAAGCGCCGTTGGCGGCATCTGCGCCTGCACAAGGCGCGCCTTCGCTTAAGAATCGCAGGCACTGCCTGCGGATTTCCCGCAATTCACGAAGCGTTGCGGCGATGTTCTCTTGCTTCTGCTCAAGCTCCGCGATCAAAGCGGCCGAGCGCTCAGCAAGAAAACCCGCCTGCTGGGGCCGTCCTTCGCCGCGATCCCCGTAAAGGTCGAGGAACTGCTTTATTTCCACCAGGGATAGGCCGATCGACTTGGCGCGCAAGATCAGCTTCAGGCGCGCGCGCTCCCGCTTCGTATAGACGCGGCCGCCGTTCACGCGCGGCGGAGCGAGAAGCTCCTTGGCCTCGTAAAAGCGGATCGCGCGCGCGGTAATCCCGAATTCGCTTGCAAGCTCGGCAATTCCATAAAGCCTTTCCGGCTCGCGTAGCCCCGAAGAACCGATTTTCGACGCTGATTTCAAACGCTTATCCTGACTAATGGAATCACCGCCGCCTGGGTGCGGTGCACTTGCCCGCGGCAATCGGGGAACATGGCCAAGGCGGCGGTCATGTCTTGCGATGCGCGTCCCGCGACGGCGGTTATTCTGCATACGAATGTCTGCTTAGACGAGCTGGCCGAGCTTCATGGCGAGGCCCATGTCGCCGTCGACCCGCATTTTGCCCTGCATGAAGGCTGCCGTTGGCTGAAGGCGGCCATGGATCATGTCGTCGAAATCTCCGGCGCTCATGGCTATCGTGCAATTGGCGGCGCCGTCCTTGAGGGTGACCGTGTTTTCCGCCCCGGTGCCATCGACGAACAGGCAGCCGTCGCTTCCCAGATCGAACTTCACCGTCCCGCCGAGCGGAGCCTTCCCGCTAAAACGCCCATTCATGGCGCCGGCCACCTCAGCTAAATTCATCTCGCGCTCCCTTTGGTTAATTTTCCGCTGCCGTATGTAACGCATGCTGTTGCCTTATACAAGAGGGTGTTGACGTATACGTCAACCAATGGATAACAAAGATTCGTGAACCCAAATCGGGCGCCTTAAGTCAAGCGGCAGATCGAAATACGCGGGAAGACGGGTCGCAGCGCCGCCCCCCGCGAAGGCGGGAATGACGGCGCGGACGGTTGGTGACGCCACGGCTCTAATGCTATATGAACCGCCGGAACCTGGGCCGTCACACTTTGTTACCAAGCGGCGGCCTATGCTGGTCAGCCTTGAGGCGATTGAACAAATGGAAAAAGCGCCAGGCACGATCCAAACAGGCAGCAAGAGCCGGCCGGGTCCAGCGCAGAATAAGAAAGAGCGGCTTGCCGAGGCTCTTCGCCGCAACCTCGTTAAGCGTAAGGACAAAAAAGATACGAACCCTGAAAGCAAATCGAGTGCGGATTAGCTCAAGGTCTTGCAGTGCGGGCGCGCGCCGTTTACAGCTTAAAGGCTTGCGCCGCCCTTCGGGCCGGTGCCAAGTTACTCTATCCCGGCGGACAAGATGGACAGAATTTGTATAACCGGCGGAGAGCGCCTGAACGGCACGATTCCAATAAGCGGAGCCAAGAACGCGGCTTTGCCTTTGATGATCGCGAGCCTGCTCACCTCGGACACGATCACGCTTAAGAACGTTCCCAATCTAGCGGACGTCAGCCTTCTCATCCGCATCCTGCGCAACCATGGCGTGGACACCGCCGTGGACGGCAAGCGTGCGCATGCGAACGGGCATCAGGGCGACACCTTGCATCTCACCGCCCGCGATATCGTGGACACAACCGCGCCATACGACATGGTCCGGCGCATGCGGGCGAGCTTTTGGGTACTTGGGCCGCTCCTGGCGCGCGAGCACCGCGCGCGCGTCTCGCTTCCGGGCGGATGCGCCATTGGAACCCGCCCCGTCGACCTGCACCTGGCGGGACTTCAGGCGCTTGGCGCCGAAATCAGCCTGGATGGCGGCTATGTGGTGGCAAGTGCGCCGGGCGGATTGCGCGGCGGCCTCGTTGCCTTCCCCAAGGTTTCCGTGGGCGCCACTCACAACGTAATGATGGCCGCCACAATGGCGAAGGGCGAGACGGTCCTCGAAAATGCGGCCTGCGAGCCGGAAGTGGCCGACGTCGCTAGCTGCCTCAACAAGATGGGCGCCAAAATCGAAGGTGCGGGCACACACACTATCGTTATCCAAGGCGTAGACGAGCTGGAAGGTGCGACGCATACCGTGCTGCCGGACCGGATCGAGACCGGAACCTACGCCATGGCCGTGGCCGCCACGGGCGGCGAAGTTCTCCTCGAAGGCGCGCGCGCCGACCTTCTGCCCGGCGTTCTCGACGTTCTGCGGCAAGCTGGCATCGAGATCGCCGAAACCAACCGGGGCTTAAGGGTTGCGCGCAATGGCGCAGCACTCACGCCCGTGAACGTCACGACTTCGCCCTACCCGGGTTTCCCAACCGATTTGCAGGCACAGCTCATGGCGCTGATGTGCCGCGCGGATGGCGTATCGCAGATCCGGGAGACGATTTTCGAAAACCGCTTCATGCATGTGCAGGAGCTGGCGAGGCTTGGTGCCGACATCACCGTATCTGGCGACATGGCGAAAGTCCGCGGCGTTCCGTCGCTCCGGGGTGCCGAAGTGATGGCAACCGATCTGCGCGCCTCGGTTTCGCTCGTCATTGCGGCGCTGATGGCAGAGGGCGAGACCACCGTTAACCGTGTTTATCACTTGGATCGCGGCTTTGAACGGCTGGAAGAGAAGCTTGGGTCTTGCGGAGCGCGCATCGAACGCCTTCATTCATGAGAGAAATCGAACTACCTTCGAACTCTAATAATGAGGCGCTCGTCATGCCCTCCGGCACACCCGAACCGCTCAGGCTTGCAGCTTTGGATCACGACGATCTCAAAATCCTGTCCGCTCACCTGCAAGATGCCGTATTGCGCATGGGCGACATGGTATATATGCCGTCCGAACAGCATTTCGCGGCTATCTTGAGCCGCTTCGATTGGCTCGCCGCCGAAAACAGCGATGGCAAACATTCCAATTTGCGCCGTTGCCGCTGCGCCCTGCGCTTCGACCGGGTCAAGCGGGCTCAGATTCAGAAAATCCGCCCTGGCGAGCCGTTCGCGGTTGCAGAGCTACTGGCGATTACTTTCCAAGAGCTGGACGCACCCGGCGGATTTATTACGCTTCATTTCGCGGGGGGCGGGGGCATCCGGCTTGAGGTGGAGTGCATAGAAGCCGCGTTGCAAGACATGGGCGAAGCCTGGCGGGCTTCAACCAAGCCGGCGCACCGGATTGGCGAGGACGAGACCGTGCAGGCGCTCGCAAAAGTCCTTCAAAGCACCAAATAGGATCGTCGCCTTGGCACAGCTTCTCCGCTCCTCCGACGCTGGCTTTGCGAGCCAGTTCAAGGCTCTTGTCGAGTCTCGCCGCGATCAGCCGCACGATGTGCAGGACGCGGTGCGCGCCATCGTGCGCGCGGTGCGGGAGAAGGGCGACGCCGCGTTAGCCGAGTTTACGGCGCGCTTCGATAGGGCCGATCTGGGCAAGACCGGCCTGCGCATCCCGCCGGAGGAACTGAAAGAAGCGTATGAAGGGCTTGCCCCAGAGTTACGGCAGGCATTGCTACTGGCCAGTGAGCGCATCGAGAAGCACCACAGGCGGCAGCTTCCGCAAGACGAACGCTATGTGGATGCAATTGGGGCGGAACTCGGCCACCGCTGGACGCCCATCGACTCGGCCGGTCTCTATGTGCCGGGTGGAAAGGCAAGCTATCCGAGCTCGGTCTTGATGAACGCCATTCCGGCCAAGGTTGCGGGTGTCCCGCGTCTGGTGATGGTTGTGCCAACGCCAGGCGGGGAGGTTAATCCTGCCGTGCTTGCGGCCGCCCATCTCGCGGGCGTTTCCGAAGTCTACCGCATCGGCGGCGCGCAGGCTGTGGCCGCGCTCGCCTACGGTACGGAGACGATCGAGCCCGTCGCCAAAATTGTTGGCCCCGGCAATGCCTATGTGGCAGAGGCCAAGCGCCAGGTATTCGGAGCGGTTGGCATCGATACGATTGCCGGGCCGTCGGAGGTCGTCGTAGTCGCGGATAAGTCTGCCAACCCCCATTGGCTGGCGGCCGACCTGCTCGCACAGGCCGAACATGACGAGGCCGCGCAGGCGATCCTGATCGCGGACGACGCGGCGCTTGCCGGGGCCACAGCACTTGCGGTGGAGGACCGGATCGCGGCGATGTCCCGCGGCGCTATCGCTGGCATGAGCTGGGCCGATTATGGCGCCATTATTCTTGTGTCCAGCCTGATGGAGGAGGCGCCGGCACTCGTTAACGCACTGGCGCCGGAGCATCTGGAGCTGGCCTGCGGCGTGGCGGAAGCGATGATCCCCAAAATTCGCAATGCCGGCGCAATCTTCATCGGCCATTATACGCCAGAAGCCGTGGGCGATTATACGGGCGGCTCGAACCATGTGCTGCCGACGGCCCGCGCGGCGCGATACTCCTCCGGCCTTGGCGTCCTCGATTTCATGAAACGCACATCCATTCTGAAACTCGACGCAAAGAGCCTTGCAGCGCTGGGGGCGGCGACCATGACATTGGCAGAGGCCGAAGGGCTTGGCGGCCACCGGCACTCCGTGGCCGTCCGCCTGAACGGTGCGGGATAAGACCGCACCATGCCCGGAGAAGCTAAGGCGCAAGCGCCATCCCGTCTCATCGAGATCGAGCTGGACGAAGCTTCTATCGGGGCTCGCACGCAGGAGGTCGAACACGAGCGCAAGGTGGCGATTTTCGACCTGCTCGAAGAGAACCGCTTCGAACTGGTGGAAGGGCCTGCGGGTCCCTATAAGCTTCGCATCGCGATCGTTGACCATCGCCTCGCTTTCACGGTAACGGCGGCGGACGCAGGCGAGCCCTTGGTAACGTTCCTGCTTTCGCTCAACCCATTCCGCAGGCTGGTGAAGGACTATTTCCTCGTTTGCGGCAACTACTTCGAGGCGATCAAAACCGCTCCGCCAAGCCGGATCGAAGCGCTCGACGAGGGCCGGCGGGCCCTCCATGACGAGGGAGGCAAACTGCTCGCCGAGCGGCTGCACGGGAAAGTGAGCATGGACGTCCCCACCTCGCGGCGCCTGTTCACCCTGCTTTGCGCGCTGCATTGGAAGGGATGATACCAGTCCGGCTGATCGCTTCGCATAGCGCCAGCGAAGACCCCCTCACCCTGTCCCTCTCCCCAAGGGGCGAGGGGACGCCTTCTCAACAGCTGCGAGCGAACTCCCTCTCCCAACCGCACCCGCTTGCGGATGCGGATACTCGAGCGGCAAGCTCGCCAAGGCGAGCTTGCTGGGAGAGGGCTGGGGTGAGGGGGTCTTCGCGAACTGTGCAATCGGATTCGGTATGAGCTCGTAGAAGCGTGCGGGCTTGCTGCTTTCGATTTAGCAGTCTAATAGTCGCCTCAATTTAGCGATCTAGGGACGCAGAACATGAACATTTGCATGATCGGGGCCGGCTATGTCGGTTTGGTATCCGCCGCATGTTTTTCCGATTTCGGCTGGAACGTCACTTGCGTTGAAAAGGATGCCGGAAAGCTCGAGCAGCTTGGCCGCGGCGAAATCCCCATATACGAGCCCGGTCTGGACGATCTGGTAGCGAAGAACATGCGCGCGGGCCGGCTTCGTTTTACAGGCGAACTGGCCGCGGCCGCGCGCGAGGCCGATCTCATTTTCCTCGCCGTCGGAACGCCCATGCGCCGCGGCGACGGCTACGCGGACCTCACCTATGTCTATCAGGCGCTTGACGAGATCGCGCCGCATCTTGAGGGCTTCACCGTCATCACCACGAAGTCGACCGTTCCCGTGGGCACCAGCCGCGAGATCGAGCGGCGCTTGAAGAAGCTCAGGCCCGATGCGGATTTCGCCGTGTGCTCGAACCCTGAATTCCTGCGCGAGGGCTCCGCGATCCAGGACTTCACCCACCCCGACCGCGTGCTTGTGGGCGTGGAGTGCGAGCGGGCAGGCGCCGTCATGGAGCGGGTGTACGAGCCCTTGAGGCTGCGCAATGCGCCGGTCATGTTTGTAAGCCGGGAGAGTGCCGAACTCGCCAAATACGCCGCCAACGCCTTTCTTGCCCTGAAGATCAGCTTCATTAACGAGATCGCCGACCTTTGCGAGGAAGTCGGCGCCAACGTCCAAGAAGTCGCGCACGCCATCGGCTCCGACCGGCGCATCGGCGACAAGTTCCTGCATCCGGGCCCCGGCTATGGCGGCTCGTGCTTCCCCAAGGATGTCTCGGCGCTGGCCCGCACCGCGCGCGAGGCCCGAAGCCCCCTGACGCTCATCGAACAGGTGGAAAAGGTCAACACCGAGCGCAAAATTGCCATGGCACACAAGGTGATCCGGGCGGCCGGCGGCGACGTCTTCGGCAAGACCATTGCAATCCTGGGCGTCACCTTCAAGCAAAACACCGACGATATGCGCGACGCGCCGAGCCTCGTTATCGTGCCCATGCTCCAGGAGCGCGGCGCAGCAATCCGCGTTTACGACCCGCAAGGGAAAAGGCAGGCCGAGCCGCTTTTGCCCGGCGTGACCTGGTGCGAAAGCGTGCTTGAGGCTGCCCAAGGTGCCGATGCCGCGGTGGTGCTGACCGAATGGAACGAGTTCCGGGCGGTAAGCCTCGAAGCGATGAAGGAGAGGATGCACGGCAATGTCCTCGCCGACCTGCGCAACATCTACCGCCCGAGCCACGCGCGCGAAGCCGGTCTCCAATATGTAAGCATCGGCAGGCCCGACGGCGTGCCCGAAGAAGCGGCCCCTTCCGCGTAAACTCCAGTGTGGCGTCCCGCAATTCCGGATGGGCTCGCGCCGCTTAGCCGGGACAGCCTGCCTGAAGACACGGCGGAACTCGCACGCTTCCTGATCGGCAAGCTCGTTGTGCGCGCCATACCTGGCGGGCTTGCCGCCGGCCGCATTGTGGAAACCGAAGCTTACCTGGCGGGCGACGAGGCCAGCCACAGTTTCCGCGGCATGACGCCCCGCAACAAGGCGATGTTCGGGCCGAAAGGCTACGCCTATGTTTATCTCATCTATGGCATGTACTTCGCGCTGAACGTTACAAGTGCTGCCGAAGGCGTCGGCGAAGCCGTGCTTATCCGCGCGGCGGAGCCGCTCCTTGGGCTCGATCTCATGGAGCAATACCGCGGCGAGGTTCCTAAACGCGATTTGATGCGCGGGCCGGGGCGGCTTGCCATGGCTCTGGATATCGGCCGCGGCCTCGACGGCATGGATTTGTGCGCGGCCGGGCCGTTGTGGCTGGCTTGCGACGGCCAAAAGCCTCAAGACTTCGGTGTGAGCACGCGCATCGGCATAAGCCGCGACACGCATCGGCCGCTTCGCTTTTTTGTGAAGGGCAGCTGCTATGTGAGCGGCCCCGCGGCCCTGAACCGCGGCTGAAGGCGGTGCCCTATTCATAGCGCACAACCCCTCACCCTGTCCCTCTCCCAATGGGAGAGGGGACGCCCTCTCAACGGGCGCAGAGCGGACTCCCTCTCCCACAGGGAGAGGGCTGGGGTGAGGGGTTGTGCGCTATGAATAGGGCACCGCCTTCAGCGGTTTGCCTAAGTCACGATGCGCAGCTCGCGCGCGGCTGCCACGACTTGTGCCAGGATCGACACGGCCACAAGGGGAGCGGATTTCAGCTCCGGGACGAGCCCTGCTGGGCTCTGAATACGGTCGATTTCGGCTTGGGAAAAGCCGGCACTCTCCAGCGCGATCTGCCTTGCGGCATGGGCTTTCCGGCTGCCGATCGCGGAGAGGAAGAAGCATGGCCCCCGGAGCAGATCCGTAAACACGGGAAGCTCTTTCTCGTGGTCGTGAAAGGCGAGTACGGCGGCGGTCCAACGGTCGGCCGGAAACCGCGTGCCCGGCACAAGCGGATGAACCCGGACTTCGGCGGGCAATGCAGGTAAGGTTTCCACATCGGGGGCGTAAAGATGCGCCTCGAAGCCGGCGCCCGCGGAAAGCTCGGCGAGCTTCACCGCGATTGGGCTCGTGCCTATGACGAGGCATCGCAAGGGCGGCGTATAAACCCGGATGAAGTCCTTGCCTTTGCGGTGCGATTGCGGGCTCTGGCCGTCAGCAGGAACGGCTTCTATGCCGGCCGCACCGCTCTCCAGATCGATCCGGAGCGCGAACGGCTCGCGCCGCTCCATCCGCGCTCGCATTTCCTGGATGAGGCTTTCATTCTCGAACGGCTCGACGAGAACGTCGAGGCCGCTGCCGCAGGGCAATTGGATGTCGAAATAGGGCGAGCCCTTGCCATAGCGCAAAAGCCGGGGCTTGCCGGCCTTGATGGCTTGTACCGCCTCAAGCGCAATGGCCTGCTCAAGGCAACCGCCGGAAATATAGCCGGCCCACTGCCCGCTCCCGGAGACCGCCATCTGCGCGCCTTCAGCGCGCGGTGCGTTCCCGTCCACGCCGACAAGCGTGACCAGGGCGCAGCGCTCGCCGCGCCCGCTCCACGTGGCGAGGCTAGGCAGAACGTCGTCGCGGTAGGCGGAGGACCGCCCTTTCACCTCATACGCATCGCGATTGAGAACCTCGATAGTCATGGCGCCTCCCGCCTGGGCCGGGCCGCGTGCTAAATCGCCCGGCCGGACCTTCTTTTGCTCCATCCTAGCCGAAAGCTGCGCGACGCGCATTTGCCAATAATGCCAAGACCTGCTGCGCGGAGTCTTAGATGGCTTTGCCATATAGGTTTCTGATTGTCTGACCGGCCTCGCGGTGTTTAATACCACGATTGGGAACAAGAGGCGGAGCCGATCATGAGGTCCAATGCGTTTGCAATGCTGGGAGCGATCTTAGCGTTGGTTTTCGGTGCCGGGCAGTTGCATGCGGCACAACCCACCAAGAAACCAGCCGCTGCCCCTGATACACGTAAGACCATTGGGCTCATTTCGGAGCTCGGCGATACCATGTCCATTCAACAAATCGGCATCATGGTATTCGGCAACGCAAAAATCTCCGTCCCTATCGAGAACTGGGGGATCGACGCTCTCGTGTATGCCAAAGCGTCCAGCATGGTGAAAGCGCGCTTTAACGTCATCCCCGTAAACTTATCGAAGGAAGGCCGCTCAGCGGTTGCGGCCGCACCAGGGAGCTTATTTGGTGATCGTGCGGCATATATTTGCAATGTGCTGAAAAAAGAGACGCAAGGGCGGGCTTTCACATATTATTTAAGGGTCACGCCCCGGGAAAGCAATTTCGGCGATACGAATCAGACATTGAGCGGGCTCGGCGTCTTGCACCGTCAAGGGCTGAGCGACGGCTACACCTTCGTTCACGCACTGTTTTCGCTGGAGGTGCTGGACGGATCGAATTGCGCCCATATCCATACTGAAGACCCTGCGGGCAACAACGGATTTTCGCTTTTCTCTCCTGCTTACTTTGACGGCCTTAGCCGCGAAGTCGATGCCTCCTGGATGGTAGAGCCGGCGAAGGCTCCTCAAGACGGACGGCTTCGGGATGCCGTGAAAGAACTTGTCGAACAGGGAATGACACAGTCGATGCCGCGGCTTTTTGCGACCCAGCCTTGACCGGCGCTCCAGGGATGCTGCGATATCCGTCTGCCGCTAACACAGTTTTCCGGCGAGGCGGAGACCCTGGCGCGCCTTACATCACGGCGGTCAAGATCAGCGGCAGGGCGATTACCGACATGAGGGTCGAGACCAGAATCACGCCCGCCACCTCCCCGGGCTCGTTCCCGTAGAGGCGGGCGAAAAGGTAATTAAACACCGCCGCGGGCATGGAGCTTTCGATCACCGCCACGCCGCGGGCCGTCCCATCGAGCCCGAATGCCGACGCGGCCGCCCAGCCGCACGCTGCGCCGAGCCCCAGGCGCAGCAGAGAGAGCGCAGCGGCGCGCCCTAAGTTCGTTGCCCTGAGCTCTGCCATGGCGACACCAAGCGACAGCAGCATGAGGGGAATGGTCATGCCGGCCAGCAAGTTGAGGGTGTTCGATGCCCAAAGCGGCACCGTCAGGCCCAGCGCCAGCATGGCCATCGCCGCAATCACCGCATGGATAAGCGGAACCTTGAGCAGCTGCTTGAGGTTCAGGTGTCCGGCGGCAATCGCCGGCCCCAAGGCAAATTGGCCGATGCTCGTCACGGTGAAGAACACCATGGCCAAAGCCATGCCTTTCTGGCCGAACGCGAACAGGCAAACCGGCAGGCCGGCGTTGCCGACATTGGGAAAAATCAGCGACGGCAAATAAACCCGGAGCGGCATGCCGGCCAGGCGCAAAATAAGAGCCGCGGCGGCTGCGGTGACCAGGAGGCACAAAACCGTAGCCGCGGCCATCCGGGCTGCCGTATCGAACGATAGCGTCATGCCGGCCAAAGTGGAGAAAACCAAGGCGGGTGCGCCAACGATTGTGATCAGCCGCGTAACGAGGACATGATCGAAAGGCTGCCCGGTGCGCGCCCACACATAGCCGCCGAGCGCGATCAGGAAGACCGGCGCGACAATAGCAGCTAGGGTTGGCAGCAGGTTCATGCGGGCCTCGCACTCCCTTTAAGGTGATAGCCCTGGCACGGCCCGCCCCGCGTTGGCCGGAGGCGCGTTCTGTTAGCAAGTTTGCAGCTCCGAAGCAACGTCCGATGCCGCAAAGCGTAGGACTGTGGCTTAGCAGCGCATTTATTTACGGAACTGCAATAGTCTTTCTGCAATTATGCATAAAAGCCGCGCTTTCCAATGCGGTAACCGCTTGTTCCTGGGCACCGCTTGTGTGGCAATCTCGCACCGGTTTCTGCCCGCAACCCTTTCCCCCCTGTGGCCATGCAGCATCACATCAACAATATTTGTCTGGATATATGGTTGCAACCGCACGTTAACCCAACTATAGCGTGTATATGCGAGTTTGCGTTGTTGGTTGTGATCAGTCGGGGTTTCTAATGAGCGTATCACTTCTTCTCGCGAAAATTCGCGGCATCGTACAATGGCAGCAGGCAACCGCCGGGACGCGACAGCCGGAGCTAACCGGTCAAGGGTTTCATGCGATGGTTTTCCTGAACGGGAGATGCATCGCCGACGTGTCGCTCGATTGCGGCCAGGACGAAATCTTCGAGCCTGAACGCCGGTTCGCCGCGCGGGGCGAATAACGGAAGGGCGCTAAAGCTGCTCTTCGGGGTACAGCTCGCGCGCGGTGGTGCTGCGGACAACTCTGTCCGGCGCGCGATAGGTGCCGTAGACGAAATCCATTGCGGGGTTGCTCACGCCGTACCAGAAGCGCTCGTTCTTGAAGTGGTGCCACAAGTGGTATTTCTTCATCCAGCGTCCGAAGGCTGTGCGCGGCTTGTAAGGGATGTGGGCAATGTAATGAACCCATTCATAATGCAGAAGCGCCAGCATCGCGCCAAGCATAAGCGATAACACCGCGGCCGGGCTTGGAAGCAGCGCCCAGGCTACGAGCGCTACGATAATGAAATTGGGCCCAGTGTACCATAAGGGCAGAAACAGCAGATCGAGCCGGCTGGGCTCCACGTGATGATCGTAGTGCAGCCGGCGCTGTAAGCGCAGGATGGCGGCGAACCTCGCCGGAGGGGCGTGGAACAGAAACCTGTGCGTGACGTATTCGGTTGAGTAAAACAAGGCAGCACCGGCAAGCACCCAAAGCGGCGATAGCTGCAGCCGGTCTGCGGCCGCCGCGGCGCAAATAGCGGCAGCCGAAGCGATCAACGCAGCATTGCTGCCGTGTTTGAGAAACTCCCGAACCATGTGCGTCTCCATCCGGCGCTTTTTCCGGAATGGTCTCACACATCGCATCCGCTGAACAGCGGCGAAGCCTAAGCAAACATTCCTGGCTTGCCCAACGAATGCCTAGCTGCCCGTTATGGGTCGGGAGCGGAGATCGCGTTGGGAATTACGGGCGCCCGCACCACCTCCGGCTCCGGAAGTTGGCTACTCCACGCCAAATTGGATACACCTTCCGGCTTAAGCTAAGCACATCAGCAGTGCCCCGATTACCGATTGCGCCAGGCTCTTCACATGCCGACGTTCAACTTGTCAGACGGAACAACCATTTTGAATGCTTTCGGAGATACACTTAAGTTCGAATCCCTTCTGGTGCGCCACTATTTCTGTGCAACGTAAAGTGTTTTTTCTTGATCGATAAAGCCTTCACGGAGATATTCGCGTAATCCTCTCGCTTCAGCATGCGGAAGGGGACCCATGCAGATCGTCTATCTTGATCAGAATAAGTGGATTAAATTGGCGGCGGCTGCAAAGCAGCCCTGCGAAGACGAAGAAGCGCAATCGCTTTTCGGGCACATCAGGAAGCTTGTAGATACTGGGCGGTTAGCGCTGCCCCTTACGTTTTCGAATATTTATGAGACGCAAAAAAGAAACAATCCAGAGCAGCGGCGGCGCCTCGCGTACGTGCAAGCCCAACTTAGCCGGGGATTTGTAATTCGAGGGCGCCTTCGCCGTCTCAAGGAAGAGGTAAGCTACGTTCTGGCCGATTGCTGCGGATTGGTGCTGCCCAGCAAGTCAGATCATTGGTTTTTGTCGGATGTTTTCTTAGAGGCAGTCGCGGACTGGAACGATACGCGGCTCGATTTTGAGATTCCCGAGGCAGTGGTTGCACGTATTCGGAGCAACCCAGCCGAATCCCTATTGAATTATCTCACTGAAACGGGTCAGGACGTGCGAGCATCTGCCGTTATGAACTTCTCAAAAGGATGTGAACGGCTTCGCGCGCTGATTGAAGAGCGCCGTCGCAGTCATGCAGGCGAATCACTGTCCATGCGTCGGCGCTTATACTGCGCACTCCTGATGATCGAGGATATCGAATGGATCATTGGTTGGGCGCATGAGATCGGCCTCCCATGGCGCGGCCCTGCAGATATGGGAAGCAAGATTGCAAAGCGCTTGATGGACAACGTGCCAACCTACTACGTCGAACGGGAAATCGCCCTTCGACTTGAGGCCCAGAAGCACCCCATTGAGGAGAACGACTTCAGAGACATGCAGTCATTCTGCGCGGCAATCCCATATGCAGACATCGTTATTGGAGAGAAGCAGTTCGTCAATCTTGCGTGGCAGGCCAAGCTTGACCGAAAATACAATACACTATTGGCAACTGACTTTAGTCCGCTCAAACAGTTTTTTTAGTAATATGAGTTTACATTGAGCTTCGCAACCGAAAATAAAGATTGTGTCTACCGGATCAATGCTCACCATATGCAAAGCATTGGGTACTATCTACGTGAACCTGACGTAACGACTAAGCTGACCATTCCAGATCGATGTCTTGAGAAGACACGAACTAAGTGGCCCTCGTGCCAGTAGCGCCCTGCCGCGATTCGAGCGGAAGCAGAAGCTCGCTTCACCCTTAATAAGGGACGCTCCCGCCAAGAAGTGAAAGGGCAGCTCCCGGCCTTATGCAGCAAATTCAGCCCACTGGCCGTTACCGGCACGATGGCCGCTAAGCCCGGGCAGGCCATGCGTTGGGGAAGCCAGGAAATTGTGCTTAGCGCCATCCAGACCCCCAAGCCGGTTTAGGCTCGGGTTGCTCTGGGCCGTCCGGGACCTCGAAGTAAAGGCAATGATCGAGGATTTCCTTCATCATTGTGCGGCCTTGCTCTGCGTCCTCGCGCGTTCCGAATGCAAGGCGAAAGCAGGGCGACATGCTTTCTTCATCGAGCAAGCTAAAGCCGTACGCAGTGCCATCGGGAGACTGCATCGTTTCGACCTGCGTTATCAGCCTGTCTGGAGCTGCGTCATTCGTGCCGGGTGTTTTTAGAGGGTCTTCCAAGGGCCATCTCCTTCATCCAAGATAGAGCGGCTGCGAGCGTAGCACGGGCGGGCGCCTCCAGCGAGCGTGGCGAGGGTGCCGTTCTTCAACAGGGCGCGGGCGGCATTGAGGAGGCGATCGCCGGCGGCTCGCAAGGGACGGCCATGGCTGGACCGCGCAGAGTCGCAACAAACCGTTCGTTTCGCGTAAGGCCCTACTATAGTTAATGCGCGTATGGTAAACGCATGGTCCGCATATTTTCCGCCGCCGTCTTTCTGCGAATCTTTTGCCACTTTAGGTCGATTTCTACGACTCCCAAATACTATTAAATATATCCGCAGATTTGAAATTTACCGGAATCTTCGCGTAAAGTGCCGGGCGCCGCGCGTGGTACCGCGCGTAGAAATGCGTTTCGAATCAATGGCCTGTCGAGGGCCGGTCGAGCCAAGCCACAGCTTAACGCATCTTTAAAGCTCTTGCGCTATATTAGATCTATACGGAGAAACAGCGCCGTCCGCTGGAAAATGCGTAAGTATAGCGTTGAGATTGAGTTAATGGCTGCGTCCCGCCATGGTTGCCCATCGCTTTTTTGCGCGCCCAACGGATCGTTTCCGCTCAGGTTCGAGTTATCTATTCCGCGCACCGCCGGAGCTACGCCGCGCACCGGCCGGCACGCGAGCAAACGGTCAGAAAAGCGAGTTCAGTCATGATCCGGACAATCATAAATCTGATCATCCTTATCCTGGCCGGCATCTTCGGCTACTGGCTCTACGCTACGTTCGTCACCGCGCCCCACGCCCCCTATTGGCCCGAAGTCAATCGAAACCTGCCTGAAACGCTGCGCCGCTTCTCTTGCGAGCAGGTCCGCAAGCGCGAACCCACCGGCCCCCTCCCAAGCTGCGAGGGCTATCCAGAAGGGACGCCCCCGCAGGCGAGGTAGAGATTTGACGCAGAGCTTACGAAAAGCGCGTCATGAAGCGCATCAGCTTGGCGGCCAGGGGAACGCCGTCTTCCGGCCTCGAACTCTGCCCGGGTTGGCGAACAGGAAAGCCCTGCTTCTTCCAGCCCAGGATCCCGCCATCGAGATTGTAGATTTCGGCGGAAACGGACCCGCCGAGCTTCATGCACGCGAACATGCTGCGGTTGCCCGAACGGCAAAGCATTACAAGTTTTTGGCCATTGTGGTCCGGCAGCGCAGCCGGGTGCAGGCTGCTCAAGGGGATGAGCGTCGAGCCTTCGAGGTGTTCGATCGCATATTCGCGATGCTCGCGCACATCGATGACCATGGCTTCCCCGGCATCGAGCCAAGACTTGAGGGTTGCTGGGTTGACGGACTTAACGTTCATGCAGGGAAGCTCCAAAATATGAGAGTTTCCTTAAATAAGGTCAGTCCCGGCAATAAATCAAGTAGAGCGTGGACAGGAGCGCATTCGCGGGCATGCTGGCGAGGCGATAATACACCATCTGCCCTCTCTTTTCACAATCCACTAGGCCCGCTTCGCGCATTTTGGCGAGGTGCTGCGACAGCGCCGATTGAGATAGGTCAACCGATTCCGCCAACTCCCCGACCGATCTTTCCGCCGATAAAAGCTGGCACAGGATCAACAGCCGCTTGGCGTTCGCGAGCTGCTTCATCATTACGGCCGCCTCGGCTGCATGATGCTTCATCTGGTCTGCTGGTGTTGCCCGGCTGCCTTCCATGCCAACAATATATTAGCGCTCGCTAATGCCTGCAAGCACCATTCTATCCCAATTGAGAAAACTCTCAAGCGCGGGGCCGCGGTGCAATCGCGTTTTCATACCAGGTGGATACTTGTCGTTTCGGCCGGGCATGCCACCGTAGCGACTCACATTAAGCGTGCGCCCCGGGGAGGCCGGGCTTGGCCCAACGGCGCTTTCGAGGCCGCTTCCATCCCAAACGGCAGCTCAAGCTGCACGGGGGCCGAGGGGGCCTGGACCTGCTTCGCCAAGAAGCCGTTTCCAAAACCATTCCCGGCGTAGCCCGCAGGCGGTGCAATCCTTGGAACGAATGGCCGGGGTCCCGGTTTTGAAACCGATCCCGCGCGCATTGCTTTCGTCCTCGTTTCCAAGAGTACCGCATTGACGATGGAACCAAGCTGCCGCCATTGATTATCTTCACTCACGGTGCACTCCATTATTTACTTACTGCCGCCGCCCTCATAAGCTCGGCGTAGTTTGAGGATCGAGCGATTCGGTGGCTCAATTGCGACACTGCAAGCCTTTTTTGGGATTAGCTTTTGGAAAAGTGCAGATTCATACGCTTTTCTTGTTTGCTGCTGCAATGGCTCAACCGGCGGAGTGAACCCCTTGCGATATCGTGAACGCCATTCCCTGAAGGCGAGCTGGAGCTTCCGGATCGCGCTGCTAAGCGTCCTGGCGGTGGCTGGAACCTTCGTGTGGCACCGTTTCTTCGGCTTGCCCACACCCATGGCCATGAAGGTCTTTTACGCCGCTATTGTCCTGGCCGTGATCGGTCTCACCTTTGCCGCTGCCGCGCTGGTGAACATCTGGAACGAAGGCAGTCTGGGGGCCGGAAAAGCCTGCTTTGCCATATTCCTCAGCCTGCTCCTGCTCGCTGTGCCTGCCGTTTCTCTACCCAGTCTCTTGAACTTGCCGAGGCTCTACGAAATTACGACGGACCCTTCCAACCCGCCTGCTTTCGACAGGGTCGCGAAAATCCGGCAAGGGCAGGCTAATCCGGTCCATTACGAGGCTGCCTTCGGGCCGTTGCAGGCCGCAGCCTACCCGGACATCAAGCCGCTAACGGTAGCGCGCCCTCTCACGGACGTGTACTCCGCCGTTCGCGAGACCGTGAAGGCTCTGAACTGGAAGGTCATAGACGAACAGGCGCCTGAGCAGGCGAAGAACGGCTATATCGAGGCGGTCGACCGCACCTGGATATTCGGTTTCACCGACGATGTGGCCATCCGCATCACCGGGTCGAAGAAGGCGGCAAGGATCGATATCCGCTCGTCGTCGCGGTTCGGCCAGCACGACCTTGGCCGGAACGCGACGCGCGTGAGGGCGTTCCTGGCGCAGGTCAAGGAGCGCCTCGCAGGGCTCGAACGCGCCGAGCGGATGGAGCGTCTGATTGCGTCGCAAGAGGCCGCGAAGCCGAAGCCGGAGCGCCGGCAGGG
>JBKQNN010000465.1:0-10884 GCA_052145975.1 Rhodomicrobium sp.
CGCAGCCACGAGGGATGTAACCCCTCACCCTGTCCCTCTCCCTGTGGGAGAGGGAACGCCAGAATTTCCGCTACGGGCAGTTCGAGGGTCCCTTCTCCCCTGGGGAGAAGGACAGGATGAGGGGTAACGCCCTCAGTAATTACCGGCGGCCGGCGCTAAAGCCCGCACCATTGCGCGATGGCCTCCGCGTAGATCGCTTCAGCCTCTTCGACGCGAGAAATCAAGCAATATTCGTCGGTTTGGTGCGCTTGCGCCGGTTCGCCGGGCCCGAGGATGACCGTTGGCGGGTCGCCCATTCCAGGCTTCAGCTCGCCAGCATCGGTGTAGAAATTGGCTCCGCCAATCGAGCTGGCAACTCCCGTCACGGAGTGCACAATGTCCGCCAAGCCCGCGATCCAAGGCTCGGCCGGATCGGTCCAAACCGGAGCGTTTTTGCCCTTGACCTCGAATGTCACCTCGCCCGCCGTCGCCTTTTCCAGGCGCTCGATGAGCGCTTGCGGATCGACGCCCGGCACGAGCCGGATGTCGAGGCCGAAGCGGGCCTCGTCCGGCACGGAGTTGGTGTTAATCCCGCCGCGCAGCCAGCCCACACTCAGCGTGGGGCGTCCGAGCAGTGGGTGTGCGCCGGCTGAAAAATCGAGCTCGGCGAGCGCCAGCACAGCCCGCGCGGCCTTATAGACGGCGTTGACGCCCTCTTCGGGCATCGAACCGTGCGCGGTGACGCCTTTGGCGGTTCCCTCCACCCAAAAGGTGCCCTTGTGGCCGGCAAGCAGCCGGTTCGCCGTCGGCTCGCCCACGATGAGGGCGCCGGCCGGCGGCAGCACGCCATTGTCGCGCATGAATTTGCCGCCCTTGCATCCCACCTCCTCGTCCGCGGTAATTGCGAGGACGGCGCCGGGTGTACTGCCAAGCTTGGGCGCGAGCTTCACCACGGCAGAGACGATCGCAGCCACGCCGCTCTTCATATCGCTGCTACCGCGCCCATAAATCCTGCCATCCGCGATGGCGCCGCCGAAGGGATCGGCGCTCCAGGGCAGCGCGCCAAGCGGCACCACATCCATATGGCCGGTGAAGGCGAGGGGCAGCTTGCCGCCGCTGCCTCCAATGCGCGCTATGAGGTTCTCGCGGTCGGGGGCCATTTGGACGAGGCGCGTTTCGAAGCCGGCCGCTTCCAGAATGCGGCCGAGGTAACGCGCGCATGGCGCCTCGTTTCCGGGCGGGTTGACGGTCTCGAAACGGATAAGCTCTTGGGTAAGCTCGATGGGTGAAATCATGGAATGCTCAGGCAGGGGAAAGTCCCCCCTCACCCTGTCCCTCTCCCCGTTGGGGCGAGGGGACGCCTGAATTGTCCGCGAACTTCTGACAAAGGCCGCAGCTTCTTCTCCCTCTCCCAACCGTATCCGCTTGCGGATACGGTCACTTTACGTTGCAAGCTCGCCAAGGCGAGCTTGCCGGGAGAGGGCTGGGGTGAGGGGGTCTTCTATTGGCGTAACTCTTCAAGATTCTCAAAGTAGTCGAGCGCCTGCGGATTTGCGAGCGCGTCTTTGTTCTTAACCTCCCGCCCATGCACGATATCGCGGACGGCGATCTCCGTTATCTTCCCCGACTTGGTGCGCGGAATGTCGGCGACTTGCAGGATAAGGCCCGGCACATGCCGCGGGCTGGCACCTGCGCGGATCTTCGCCTTGATCTTGTGGCGCAGCTCCTCGTCGAGGGTAAGCCCTTCGGCCAGCACGACGAACAGCACCACGCGCACATCGCCGTCCCAATCCTGGCCGATAACGATGGCTTCCTTGACCTCTTCGAGCTGCTCCACCTGGCGGTAAATCTCCGCCGTCCCGATCCGCACGCCGCCCGGATTAAGTGTCGCGTCCGAGCGGCCCTGCATGACGATGCCGCCATGCTCCGTCCATTCCGCGAAATCGCCATGGTGCCAGACGCCCGGATAGCGCTCGAAATAAGCGCTGCGATATTTCACCCCGCCGGGATCGTTCCAGAACCCAACCGGCATGGCGGTGAAGGGCTCGGTGCAGACAAGCTCGCCCTTGCCGGACGCCATGTGCTGTCCGGCATCGTCGAACACATCGACGGCCATGCCAAGGCCTGGTCCCTGGATCTCGCCGCGGTAGACCGGCGAGAGCGGGTTGCCCAGCACAAAACATGAGCAAAGGTCGGTGCCGCCGGCGATGGAGGCTAGATGCACATCCGGCTTGATCGCTTCATAAACGAAATCGAAGCTCTCGGGCGCAAGCGGCGAGCCGGTGGACGTTATCGTCCGGACCGTGGAAAGCTTATGGGTCTCGCGCGGGCGCAGGCCGGCCTTTTTCACCGAGTCGATCCATTTGGCCGAGGTGCCGAAAACGTTTATCTGGGCCTCGTCCGCGTAGTCGAACAAGACGTTGCCGTCCGGATGGAAGGGCGAGCCATCGTAAAGGACGAGCGTCGCGCCGCTGGCGAGCCCTGTCACCAGCCAGTTCCACATCATCCATCCCAAGGTGGTGAAATAGAAAAGCCGCTCGCCCTCGCGCAGATCGCAGTGAAGCTGATGCTCTTTCATAAGCTGGATCAGCACACCCCCTGCGGAGTGGAGGATGCATTTTGGAGTGCCCGTCGTTCCAGACGAATAGAGAATAAAGCTGGGGTGCGCGAAGGGCAGCCGGGTGAACTCGACGGGCTTTGCCTCGAAGGCGCCGAGCGCGTCTCCCCAGGATTGCGCCTTGCTGGATCGCTTCAGGACCGTTTCCGGCTCGCCAAGATAGGGGACAATCAGCGCGTATTCGATGCTTGGGATCTTTTCGATGATGTCCGCAACCTTATCGCCGGTTGCGATGGCCTTGCCGTTATAATAGTAGCCGTCGCAAGCAATCAGCAGCTTCGGCTCGATCTGCCCAAAACGGTCCAAGACGCCGCCTAAGCCAAAATCCGGCGAAGCGCTGGACCAGATGGCGCCGAGCGAGGAAGCCGCGAGGAAGCCAACGATGGCTTCGGGCATGTTGGGCATGAGGGCCGCGACCCGGTCGCCCTCGCGCACCCCCCGAGCGCGCAAAGCTTGCTGCGCCTGGCTGACGGCCGCCTGCAGGCCGGCCCAGCTCAGCGTTTCCTTGAGCTTGTTTTCGCCGCGGAAAATGAGGGCGGGGCTATCGCCGTTCCTGCGCAGAAGGTTTTCGGCGTAGTTGAGGCGCGCGCCCTCAAAAAATTTTGAATCCTGGAAATTTTCGCCCCGGGTGAAGACCGGCCCGGTGCCGCGCTCTCCGATAACGCCCAGGAAGTCCCAAGCCTTCGACCAGAAGGCCCCGGTTTCGCGGACGGAAAAGGTGTGGAGATCCGCGTAGGTGCGGCAATTGGCGCCGAAGGAGGAATTGATCTCCGCCATGAGCCTGGCCATACGCGAATGCTCCACAGCCGCTGGGGAAGGCGACCAGAGTGGCACTGTTTTCATGTGAAAGCTCCCGAGTTCGGACTCGCCACCGCCAAAAAAAGCTTCTAAACCTTAACGATCACCTGTCCGGGCGATGTCGCGTGCCTGTGCTAAGGATTTTCGACGGCTCTGGCGCCACTGTCTACCCGGGATCTGCTGGAAGATGTACGAACTCGCTCCAAAATTTCTATACGCATTAAGATGGCTCCTTCGCGGGGTGGCCGGTTTGGCTGTCCTGGCAGTGGCCTTCGCGGCGGCTCTTCCTTTTCTCATTGAAGACCGGGCGGTCCGGGAAGGTCTGGTCCACAGTCTATCCGAATGGACCGGCGGACCGGTGACAATCCATGGGCCGTTTCGCATGAAGAGCTTCGCCTCGCTCTCAATCGAAGCGGATAGCGTGAGCTTTCAAGCGACGCCGCGGCTTTCCCCGATTAGCAGGATCGAGGCGAAGTCGGTGATCGCCACCCTTAGGGTGCCGTCGCTGCTTCGGGGGCGGATTGAGTTCAAAAAGGTCGCTATCGGCTCGCCCCATTTTGTCTTGAACCGGCGCGCAGCTCCGCCGAGGCTGGATTTTTTTGGACTTGAAACGGTGGGCGCGGCGCTTGCTTTCGCCGATACGAGCCGCTTCGACCAGCTTGAGCTGCAAGACTGCACGTTCTTTGCCGCGAAGGGAGAACGCCGCGCATATACCAGGCTCGGTGCCGAGGCGATTACCGTTACCCGCAACCCCGGCGACCCAATTTTTGCGTTCAATTTAAGGGACCAGGGCCTCAATGCATTTTTCCGTGGCAGTCTAAGCCGTGGCGGGGCTACGGCGCTTGGATCGATCCGGCTCAAAGTCGCACCAGACCATCCGGCCGCCGGGAAGATTGCCGCGGCCGTCGCGCCCTGGGAAATAGGGCACGGCGTCTTCGTTGCTGGAAATTTGACGTGGCCGGATGGGCGGGCGAGCCTGGACGATGCCACGCTTCGTTTCGGCGGCCAAAAAGCGAAAGGATCGCTCACATTTGCCACGCGGCACGGCCGGGCGCTGACCGAAGGAACGCTCGCCTACGATACGCTCGAATGGATGCCTGCGGAGCAAGATGCCGCGGCGGGAAGTGCTGGCGCCGTGAAACTGCTTCGGGCGTTGATCCCGGCGAGTCCGGGCGGCGAGGGCCGCGCGGATTTCGATATGCGGATTTCCGCCGAGCATTTCCGGGCAGGGCCATATGAGGGAGGCCCTCTCGCTTTGGCGCTTACGTCTAGGTCCGATCGCGTCAGCATAGACGTCGCGGAACTGGAGATTTTCGGCGGAAGGATAGCTGGCAGGCTGGATTACGATCCCGCGCATCCAGCCGCCCTGACTGTGAACGCAAATGGAACCCGGCTCGACTCGGAATCGCTCACCAATGCGATGGCATTGCCCCTTGCTGTGAGCGGCCCGGTGACGCTTCGGCTCGCATTGGAGCTTCCCTTCAAGGATAGACCGCTCGCTCAAGAAGCGATGGCTGCCAAGGGCAGCTTCGGGATCGAATTTCCGGCTGGCGGAACTCTGGACGGCGAGGTGTCAAAGCGCTTGAGCGCGGCATTCGCGCACGGGGAATTCCCGTGGCTACTGAGCTCTGGCTCATTTCCCTTTACTGCGGCCACAATCGACGGCGCGGCCGGACCTGGCGCGGTTACACTTAAGCTCGATAGCGAAGCTGCAGGCAGCCGGATCGCCGGATCGTTGCATATCTCCATGCCCAGCGGCCAAGTTAGCGGAACCCTCACTGTGACTCCTGAGGAAGAGGCTGGGGATACGCCGCCGGCGCTATCCGGCGCCTTGGCGAACCCTGCCAGCATTGGGCTCTCGGGCACCGTGGCGGCCTTGAATTTTTCCGCTATCGGCAAGCCCAGTATGCCGAATTGAGCAGGTCGTACGAAATCGGGTTGGATACTTCCGCCATCGTCATCGCGAGGCGGCAAAGCCGACGTGGCGATCCAGAAGCAATATCAGTGGCCTGGCCATGGATTGCTTCGCTAAGAAGAAACAGTGCAGGAAGACCCCCTCACTCTGTCTCTCTCCCCAAGGGGAGAGAGGAGACGCTCGAACATTCGCAGCGGCTAATTCGGGCGTCCCTTCTCCCCGTCCGCATCCGCTAGCGGATGCGGATGGGGGAGATGGGACGCCTTCTCAACGGCTGCGAGCGGACTCCCTCTCCCATTGGGAGAGGGCTGGGGTGAGGGGTAATGCGCGTAGTGCGGATCACTGATTCGGATAGCTAGAACTGCCTGCCGTAGCTTACGCTCGCGTAAGGACGTGAGTTCCATTCGTCGCTTGCCTGCGACAAGCCTCCCGACAGCGATAGATCGTTCCTGCCGTAACGCAGATTAAGGAGAGCGCCGCCCCGGACGTAATTGTTGTAAAGATCGAGGGCTTTTCCGTCTCCAAACTCATCGGCGTTGTTCAGCGAGACACTGGCCTCTACGCCTGTGGAAATCTTGAGGGCGCCGCTGGCCGAGCGATAAATCTCATAGCTTTCGCGGGCATAAACTGAGGTTGCGTTTCCCGTCTGCAACCAGGACATATTCAGCATAACCGAGACGCGGTCGCTAACCGGCCAATAAGTCTGTATTGCGGCTGCAGCACCCCAGTCGTTCTGCGCCATGATCAGGCCAATTTCCGGGTAAATTCTCGTTTGCACCTGATAGCCCGCGCCCGCATAGAGCTTGATTACGGCCCCGCGGTAATTGAACTGATAGCCGGCCATGACTTCGCTCAAATTGGTCAGATCGGCGGCCATAAAGCTGCTGGAGAAGACGGTTGCGTTCGTCTCGCCATAGACACTCGCGAACCCATCCATTTTGAGCCGGAAACCGGGCTCGGTCACGGGGCCGAAGGGGCTCCAAATGCTGCTGGAGGAAAGGCTTGCAGCGCGTCCATCGTAGTCGCCTCCCGTATAGGTCTCGAAGCAGGGGCCTTCAGGGGTGGAACCGCCCCACCAGCAGGACGCGTTTGCCGGCACGGCGATGGCAAGGGCGGCGAGCGACGATCCGATAAGGTGACGCATTACACGAACTCAATTTAACTCGAATTGTAATTGTAGCGCCGCAATCGGCGCGAGCACCAGGTTTCATCCATTTGTCACAGGTCTTTTTCTGTATTGCATAAAGCGGCCCGCCACAGAAATGTCCGCTTGACACTCAAGTTTGGGTGAGGCAGGCGAGGCAAAAGTCATTCGGGTTGGCGGGGCATGCGGCACTTTTTTTTGTTTGGATGGATAGTGGCGCTGGCGGCGGTGCTGGGGTCGTGCGCGACATACGTGGCGACCCACGAGTCCGAAGTTCAACTGAGAACCGTAAATACCCCAACAGGGCCGCTGCGATTGGCGGCGATCGAAATGGGGCATGGCCGCCCCATCTTGCTCCTGCACGGCTTTGCGACGTCAAGCTACACGTGGCATTCGATCATTCCAGAGCTCGCAAAAGATCACCGTGTGATTGCGATAGACCTGCGCGGCTTCGGCGCTTCCGACAAACCTCTCGACGAGCACTACTCCATTCAGGACCAAACCGAAGCCGTCCAAGCCTTCATCGAACAAGAGAACCTTCGCGATTTGACCGTGATCGGCCATTCTTTTGGCGGCGGCATCACCCTTTCCCTGGCGCTTAACGCAGAGCAGCAGCGGAAGCCGCGCATTCGAAACATTGTGCTGATCGACACTATTGCTTACCGGCAGCCGTTGCCGATTTTTTTCAAACTCTTGCAGATTCCTATGGTGGGCGATTTGGGCATGACGCTGGTGCCACCGGAGATACAGGCGGAGCAGGGATTGCGGGTGGCTTACTACGACCGGGACAAAATCTCCGGGCAAGACATTGCCGAGTACGCGAGCACCCTCTATTCGCCCGCCGCCAAGCATGCTCTGACGAAGACAATCGAACAAATGGTTCCGGACAATATCGACGAGCTTGCCCTTCGTTATAGGACAATCAAAATGCCGGCGCTCATCCTTTGGTGCGAACAGGACAAGGTCGTGCCCGTGGTGCTGGGGGAACGGCTCCACGATAACATGGGTTCTTCCGAGCTCGCCATTTTCACGCATTGCGGCCACATGCCTCAAGAAGAGAAGCCGCAAGACACTGTTGCGGCCATCCAAGCATTCCTCAAGCGTAACGCTAGCTAGACTGCGAACGCGCGCGTTGAACTGCGTCGCCCGCGCCCGGCCGCCACTCCGTTTCCATAACAAGACTTAGCTGCGCCAGCCGCTCACGGCGGAAAAAGGCGGCCGCGGCGGCTATTACTCCAAAAATCGCGCGCTGACGTTGCGGCGAGGCTTGACGCCCACCATTACCCATGCTATCCCATATATGCCCGTTCGGAAGGGGGCGATTCGGAGGGAGTTCTCAGCTTTTGCCGCGCACGGCCACTGCGCGCGAGGTTTCTCCCTCCGATCCACTCCGAATTTGCGGGCGGATGCGCCTCAAAACGCAACGTTATTGCACTTTTCTATCATATTCGTTGAAGCTGCGTTTGGATTTGTGCGATTTCCTGCTCTGGGATTTTATGGGTATCACTGGGATCGTGGCAGAAGGCTAGTTGAAAACAGCAGTGCGCGGCCGTCCGTGTGCGTGTTTGGCGGAAGCGTGGGCTTAGGAGATGGACGAATTTGCCTCACGCTTTGACAGCAAGGTCGACCCAAGGGGACGTGTCGCCATTCCAGCGCCGTTCCGCGCCGTCCTCGTTCAGGAAGGCGCTGACGAAATACATTGCTACCCGCACCTCGACTACGGCACGATCGAGGCTGGCGGTACGCGTTTGGTCGAGGAGATTAAGGGTATCGTCGGGCGCCAGCCCACGGGCTCTGCGCTCCGCGAAGCCCTCGAACTCGTGTACTTCGGCGAGTGTGAAAAGCTTAAAGTGGACCCGGACGGACGAACTATTTTGCCCAAACGGCTCCGTGAGCATGCAGGCATCGCGGACACAGCAGTTTTCGTTGGCCTTGGCAACAAGTTTCAAATCTGGGCGCCAGACGCTTATGAAAAGTTTCGCGAAGCTGCGCGTGGGCAAGCCGCAGCACTTCGCAAAGAGCTCGGCGCGGGGGGCCGCTGATGAAGCGGCCCAAACGAGGGGGCAAACGGGAAGTGACGGACCGCGGGAGGCAGGTAGAGGGCCAGCCTTCCGATGGCGGACCGGTCCGTCACATCCCAGTCCTTCTAGAAGAGGTGCTGAGAGCGCTCGGCCCGCGGGGGGCGGAACGCTTCATTGACGGCACATTCGGTGCGGGCGGCTACACTCGCGCAATCCTCGATGCGGCGGATTGCAGCGTGTTGGCCCTCGACCGCGATCCCGCGGCCATTGCGGCTGGCCGCGGGCTCGAATCTTCCTATGGCGGGCGGCTCAAGCTCGTGCAAACACCGTTCTCGCTCATGGAGGACGCGGCTTTGTCTATCGGCTGGGACCGGGCGGACGGCGTTGTCCTCGATCTCGGCGTTTCATCGATGCAGCTCGACGAAGCGGAGCGCGGCTTCTCCTTTATGCGCGATGGGCCGCTCGACATGCGCATGTCGGGCGAGGGGCCAAGTGCTGCCGATGCCGTCAATAGCTTGGGTAAAGACGAGATCGCCAACATTCTCTTCGAGCTTGGCGAGGAGCGCCGCTCGCGCGCGATAGCCGCGGCTATCGTCAAGGATCGGGAAAAGGCGCCATTCGAGCGCACCAGCCAGCTTGCGGGTCTGGTGGAGCGCGTGCTGGGCCATAAGCCGGGCGATCCAAAGCATCCCGCGACGCGGACGTTCCAGGCGCTGCGCCTGTACGTGAACGGCGAACTTGGCGAGCTGGAAGGCGCGCTCTTGGCCGCGGAACGCATTTTAAGGCCGGGCGGCCGGCTCGCCGTGGTCAGCTTCCATTCCCTCGAAGACCGCATCGTGAAAGGCTTTCTCGCCGGGCGCTCGGGCAAGCGGCCGCACGCGTCCCGCCATCTGCCCGCCGGCCCCGAAGGCCCCGCGCCTACTTTCGAGCTGAAGGACCGCCACGGCATCGAACCTTCGGAGGCGGAGACCGGCGCCAACCCGCGAGCACGCTCGGCCCGGCTGCGCTGGGCCATCCGCACGGACGCGGCGCCTCCTTCAATATCATAGGACTCCCCTCTACTGTTGCGGCATGCTACTGACCTTGTCATCCCGTGCGCGGTGCAGCGCGAAGCAGTGCTCCGCAGGCACGGGATCGTTACATATGCCGGCGCCCTTTAAGATCCGGGATAACCGCAAGCGGTTTCCGGGATGACGATCAGGCAGTATTCAACCGGAGCCTCCATGCGCATCCTCCTGCCGCTTTTTTTCCTGGGTTTTTTGGGTGCGGTCCTCGCTTATCTGCTGTTCGCGCCAGTCCGCGTGCAGCCGGTTGCCTGGCAGCCGCAGCCGGCACCTTCGTCCGATGCCGGTCCCTATGCGCGCAACGATCTGCTCAAAGGGGTGGAGCGGATTGCGCTGGGCATCGGGAAAGGGCCGGAGGCAATCGCGTTCGACGCTCAGGGCCGGATTTACACGGGCCTGGAGGACGGGCGCATAGCCCGCTTCGAAGCGGATGGCAGCGGCTACGCGCTGCTCGCCAATACTGGCGGCAGGCCGCTCGGCGTCTTTATCCATCCGGACGGCAGCGTGATCGTCTGCGATGCCATAAAGGGACTCCTGAAGGTCAGCCAAGATGGGCAGATCGCAACGCTCGCCACGGGGGTGAATGGCGTGCCGTTCCGCAGCGCCAACGACCTCGCGGTCACGGCGGACGGCTCCAAGGTCTACTTCACCGATTCCTCCACCAAGTACAGTTTTGCCCATGTCAACGACGACATCGCCGAGCATGGCGGGCACGGCCATTTCCTGGTCTACGATTTTGCCACCGGCAAAGCGCAGGTGCTGCTTCGAAACCTCCAGTTTGCGAACGGCGTAGCGCTCGGCCCGGACGAGACGTTCGCGCTCGTGAACGAGACGGGCAGCTACCGCATCCTGCGCTATTGGCTGAAGGGCGAAAAGGCCGGCACTTCAGACATTTTCGCGGACAACCTGCCGGGCTTCCCGGACAACATCGCCTTCAACGGCTCCGGCCGGTTCTGGGTGGCGCTCTTTGCCCCACGCTCGGCCGTGGTGGATGGGCTGGCACCCTATCCATTCCTGCGCAAGGTGCTGGTGCGGGCGCTGCGCTATGTGCCGCCGCCCGTGAAGAGCCAAGCATTCGCGCTCGCCTTCGATCCCGGGGGCAAGCTCGTTGCCAACCTGCAATACGATGGACCGGACGCCTTTTTTCCTGTCACTTCAGTGCGCGAACATCCGAACGGCTACGTCTATTTCGGCTCGCTTGCGCAGGTAAGCCTCGGCCGGATGAAGCTGCCGCCGCTGCCGGCCGGGATGGGCCGATAGTCCGGCTGCGACGTCGTCGCGAGGCGGCTTGAGCCGCCGTCGCGATCCAAGAACAACCTCCGCCAGGCTTGTATGTGCCTTGAATT
>JBKQNN010000466.1:0-15026 GCA_052145975.1 Rhodomicrobium sp.
CCCCGGCCCACGAGCCGGGGCTCGCAATGACGGAAAAAGACTCGGCGCGTCGGCGGTCTGTCTTGGCATGGCGCTCGCGCTCTCAGGCTGCGCGGGCTTCGGCATGCGCAACGCGCCCATAAATTCCGCGCTAACGGATGGTCCGGCACAAGCGGACGCCGCGCAGGCAGGCCCGCTCGCGCAGGAGACGGCGGAGACGGCCATCGGGCTTAGCTTCTCCGGTGGCGGCACGCTGGCGAGCGCCTTCGCGTTTGGCGTGCTGCAGGAGCTGGCCAAGACGCAACAAACGGAGCGCAACGGCGTGCGCGCAGCCCTGATCGACCGCGTCTCGCTCGTCTCGGGCGTTTCGGGCGGCTCGGTCACGGCGGCTTATTTTGCCTTGCGCGGGCCCGCCATGCTCACCGATTTCAGGCACCGGTTCCTGATTCAGGACGTGGAAGCCACGCTCAGCACCTCGGTCAACCCCACGAACCTGATTCTGATGGCGAAGGGCGGCGTCAACGACCGCACCGGGCTGCCCACCTGGCTCGATCAGAACCTATTCCACGGCGCGACTTTCGCCGACGTGCTGAAGCCCGGCCATCCGCAGCTTTGGATCAACGCGTCGGATATCTACAACCGCACGCCGTTCATTTATAACAGCGTGAACTTCGGCGCCTTGTGCAGCGATTTGCGCAGCTATCCGTTGTCGGAAGCGGTTTCCGCGTCGGCGGCCGTGCCATTCATTTTCGCGCCCATCGTGATCGAGAACTACGCGGACAGGTGCAATTTTAACGCGCCGGATTGGGTCGATTCGGCCAGCAGGCCCGGCGCGCCCGCGATCCTGCGCGCGTCGGCTGCGGCGGTCCAGCGCTACCGCGAGAAGACGGACGTGAAGTTCGTGAAGCTGCTGGACGGCGGCATGACCGACAATCTGGGGCTTAGCGGCTTGCTACTGGAACTTGCGGCGGCCACGAAGCCTTACGAGCCGTTGACACCGCGCCAGGCCGTCAATTTGAAGCGCTTTCTGTTCGTCGTCGTCGATGCGGGCCGCCCGCCGGGCGGTAACCTCGCGAAGGATGCCGACTCGCCCGAGATCATGGAGCTGATCGAGGCCGTCTCCGACACGGCGGTGGACGCCAATGTGCGCGCGGCTTACGACGCCTTCCTCACCGAGATGGAGAAGTGGCGCGAACGGCTCATCGACTACCGCTGCGGGCTGACGCCGCCCGAAGTCGTGGCGCTCCGGGGCTCGACCGAGGGCTGGGACTGCCATGCGCTTTCGCTGCAGGTGGCTAAGGTGAGCTTCGAGGCGATGCGCGAGCCGAGCGTCAAGGCGCGGCTGGATAGGATTCCGACGCGGTTCAAATTGCCGAAGGACGATGTCGATCTGTTGATCGGGACCGCCGGCAGCCTGCTCAGGCAGAACCCGAGCTATAAAGAGTTCCTGGCGGCGAATTAGAGCCCCTCGGTGAAGCCGCAAACACCCTCCGCTGTCATGGCCCGGCTTGACCGGGCCATCCGCGATAAACCCACTGCGCTCAATGGCTTAGAGTGCTTATAGCGGGGCCGCGTCTGCGGGCGAGGGCTCTTTGCTGCCGGTCACAGCGGGTTTTTCGCTCTCCGGCGCGGCGCCGGGTGGGCTGCTGAGAAGCGGGATTTTGAGATAGGGCATCGCCAGCAAAGCGCCCGCTGTGCTTATGTGAGTACCGTCATTCATCAAAAGCACGCCTTCCTTTCTGGCGCGGCAGAACTCTTTATCGCAGAGGGCGTCATTTCCGCTGGCCACCGAAAACCTGTACTCTTTGCGAAGAAACGCGAAATAGCCGTCCAGGTCTTTGTGCCACCCGAGCAAACTGGATGCCGGTTCGGTCACGCAATATTCGGAATCGCGCTTGTAAAACAGCGCGCGCGCAACGCATAGCGTGACGTTGTGCGAAAACTCCGGCACCTGATCCAGAATTGAAACCTGAATGTCTCTGCTTATAAGGAATGCGAGCGTTTTCGCAAAGCCGCCCTTGTTCTGAGAGGGTTTGCCGTCCTTGAGAAATTGCTGGAAGTCGCTCTGGGCGCTTATCCAGCGTCCGGCGAGGATTGCAACCTTTACGCGATGTTCTGCGAGCCAGCGGGCCACGCCTGCGTTGAACTCGCGGCAATTCCTGGCTTCGCCCGGGCTTGGGGCCGCGCGGGGATCGTCGAGAAAGGGGTGGCAGCCGGGCTGCATAAACACCACCCCGGATAGTCTTTGACCCGCGGCCAGCCTGCCGATGGCGGGAATGATCCGGCGGGCGTGAGAATCGCCCCACAAAATGAAATCGTAGGTGCCGCCATGATCCTCCGCGAGCGCGCAAGCCGTCCCGCGCTTTAAGCTGGGAATTACGAGCTTCCGGCAGTAGGGCGAGGCATCCCAGGACTCTATAATTGGCTGGGCTGCTAAGACTTGCTCCGTCGTGCGGGAGGGAAATCCATCGGTCCAAAAGAACAGGGCCCCGCTCAGGTAAAGCGCGCTCATCGCCGCGGCCGCCGGCCCGAACACCTTCGGCCTCGAAAACTGCCCTTTCCGCATGGGAGTTTCGATGTAACGCCAGGATGCATAGGCCAAGAGAATGCTTACGAGCACGAGGGCCAAACTTAGCCCCGGCGATGGCCGCCGGTCCAAATAGAGATGGGCGAAGCTGAACAAGGGCCAATGGATGAGATAGAGCGAGTATGAAATTAGCCCGATCCGGCGGATTGGCTCAAAAGAGAGCAGTGTGGCCACCGGGTTGGGGGCGCTTCCGGCAGCGATAATAAGTGCTGCGCCCGCACAGGGCAGCAAGGCGCTCACGCCTGGGAAGCTCGTCGAGGAATCGTAGAGGAAGATGGCGGTTCCGATTGCGGCCAGCCCGCCTATTCCCAAAATCCTTGGAAGCCGGTTGCCTTGCAAGCATACGGGCGAAACGGCAAGCAATGCGCCGAGCAGGAGTTCCCACCCCCTGCACCAGGGATTATAAAAGGCTTCTTGCTGAAAGCCGGGCAATCTTGCTTCCGCCATTCCGAGCGAAACCAGCGCAAGCCCGGCAATAAGGTAGGCTATCCTTTTTTCAGACACCATCTTGCTAAACAGGAGCAGCATAAGCGGCCACACCGCGTAGAACTGCTCTTCGACCGATAGCGACCATGTGTGCAGCAAAGGGTTGTCGATCGCGGGGCCCGCGAAATAATCGGCGTGCTTAAACCAGTGGAAGTTGGAACGGAAAAGCACTGTCGCATTAAGAGACGACCCAAAGGCCTTGAGGTCTTGGGGAACGAGCAGTATAAAGGCTGCAATGGAGCTTAGAATTAAAACTGCAAACAGAGCCGGAAAAATGCGCTTGACGCGGCGGTAGTAGAATCTCGAAAGAGAAAATGTTTCTCCCTTGAGTTCGGACCACACAATCTGGGTGATAAGGAACCCGGAAATCACGAAAAATACGTCCACGCCCACAAAGCCGCCAGAAAAACCAGGTAGCCCGGCATGGTAGAAAACTACCGCAAGCACGGCGATGGCTCTGAGGCCGTCGATATCGGGCCGGTATACTGGTTTGTTGTAGGCCGGCATGTTCGAGCATCCAAACTGGGGCGGCAGGTTGCAGCAAAGGTCTCGATTGGGATTGGGGCGGAATTGTGCCCGCTGCCTCAGCCCCGGCCTATGGGTGGTTCAGTGCCGTGCGTCTTATCGGAAAACCGTTTCGCACTTCCGGGGTCAAGCCCGAAGGCATGCTTTTCCGGACGCACTCTAGCGCTACAGTGGAGGCGTTCCGGCGGCGGGTGAAGGCCCGGCGCTGGAAGCTAGCGGCCTTTCGCTTCCAGGCGCCGCATCCAGGGGATCGCTAAGAAGCGGAACCTTGAGATAGGGCATAACCGCCAAGGAGCCGGCCTCGGTTAGATGGCTGTTGTCGCTCATTAACAGCGTGTTTCCCCGCCTGGCGCGGCAAGTCTGGGCATCGCAAATGGCCTGGGCTCCGCTTGCCACTGAAAAACTGTACTCCTTACGCAGAAACTCGAAATAGGCATCCAGCTCCTTATGCCACGTCAGCAAGCGGGAGGCCGGCTCCGTCACGCAATTTTCGCCATCGCGGCCGTAAAACAAGGCGCGGGCATAGCACAGCTGCACCCCTTGCGAAAATTCGGGCGTTTGATCCAGAACCGAAACCTGGATGCCTTTGCTTGTCAGGAAAGCCAGCGTCTTTGCAAAGCCGCCCCGGTTTCGATCCGGACTGCCGTCCCTAAGGAAGCCCCGGAAGTCTTTAAGGTGGTTTTTCCAGTTTCCGCCTAGGATCGCAACTTTAACGCGATTTTCCGTGAGCCACCGTCTCACTGCTTCGTTCAAGTTGCGGCAAGCTTTGGTATTGTGGGTGTCGTCGAGAAAGGGGTGACAACCGTTCAGGGTGAACAGCACCCCGGATAGTTTGCGGTTCGCTGCGAGCGTGGCGATGGCAGGAAGGTAATGGTGAGCATGAGAATCGCCCCACATAATGAAATCGTAGGCGTTGCCGCGATCCTCGCCCAGCACGCAAGCTTTTCCGCTCTTCAATCCGGTGGCAAGCAGTCTCTTGCAATATTTTTTGTCCAGCGGGACAGCTTCCAAAGGCTGCGCTGCCAAGACCTGCTCAGTCGTGCGGGAGGGAAATCCGTTGGTCCAAAAGAATAGCGCGCCGGTCAGGTAAAGCGCACTCATCGCCGCGGCAGCGGACCCGAACACCTTCGGCCTCGAAAACTGCCCTTTCCGCATGGGAGTCTCGATGTAACGCCAGGATGCATAGGCCAAAAGAATGCTTACGAGCACGAGGACCAAAGCTGGCCCAAGCGGCAGCGGCCGGTTCAAGTAGAGGTGGGTGAAGCTGAACAAGGGCCAATGAATGAGATAGAGCGAGTATGAAATTAGCCCTATCCGGCGAATTGGCTCAAAAGAGAGCAGTGTGGCCACCGGGTTGGGAAGGGTTCCCGCTGCGATAATAAGTGCTGCGCCGGCACAGGGCAGCAAGGCATTTACGCCCGGGAAGCCCGTCGAGGTATCGTAAAGAAAAATGGCGGTTCCGATTGCGGCCAGCCCGGCAATTCCCAAAATCTTTGGAAGCCGGTTGCCTTGCAAGGAAACGGGCGAGACGGCGAGGAGGGCGCCCAGGAAAAGCTCCCCCATTCTGCACCAGGGAAAATAAAACGCATCCTTCGGATAGTCGGGCAGCCTCGCTTCGGCTAGCACAACCGAAACGAGCGTAAGTGCAAGAATAAGATAAGGCAACGCCTTTGCAGGTAGGAGCCGTCTAAACAGCAGCAGCGTCAGCGGCCACACCGCGTAGAACTGCTCTTCGACCGATAGCGACCACGTGTGCAGCAAGGGGTTGTCGATCGAGGGACCCGCGAAATAATCGGCGTGTTTAATCCAGTAGAAATTTGAGAAGAAGAGAACAGTCGCATTAAGAGACTCCCCGAAGGCGATCAAATCCCGGGGAACGAGTAGTATAAAGGCCGCGATGGAACTTAGAACCAAAACTGCAAACAGCGCCGGAAAGATGCGCTTAACACGGCGGATGTAAAATCCTACAAGGGAAAATCTTTCTGCCTCCAGCTCCGACCAAACAATCTGCGTGATAAGAAATCCGGAAATCACGAAAAACACGTCCACGCCCACAAAACCGCCCGAAAATCCGGGCAGCCCAGCGTGGTAAAAGACGACAGCCAGCACGGCGATGGCTCTGAGGCCGTCGATATCCGGCCGGTATACTGGTTTAATATAAGCCGGCATATTCCTGTATCCGAACGAATGCTGGGTTGAGGCTAGAGCCTATCCGCTTTCGATCGAATCGAAAGCGGGCTCTAGCTTGTTGTTTTGCCATGCGTCTTATCGGAAAACCGCTCCGCACTTTTCCGGACCCACTCTAAGCGTGGCTGTCGATTGGGATTGAGGCATAATTGTGTCCGTCCGGCTCCGCCCGCGCCTTGACCTTGAGCGCAACGTCCCAGTGGCATCAACGCTCGCAGGATGCCGCCGCCGGGGGAGGGGCGGTTATGGCGCAACCTTAAGTGTTGGATTTTTCGTCAGAGTTTTTTCAATTTCGCCATAGTTTGGCGCCAGAGGCGCGGGTACATCCAACTTAAAACTTTATCGGGGTGCCCAGATGGCTTTAAGATGGCTTGCGATGGCGTTGCTGGTGCTTTTGGGGTTGGGCCAGCCCGCTGCTTCTCAGACCCCCGCGTCCAGCCCGGCCGCCCCGCAGCAGGCCACGCCGCAGCCCGCCACGGACGAGGCCAGCCGCAAACAAGAGATCAAGGCGGCGTTCGCCGAGGGATTGAAGGCGGCCACGAAAGGCAAGGCGGATGTGCCGCTGCTTGCCCAAGCTTCGCTGCACCTGCCGGCGGGCTACCTGTTCATTCCTGAGGCCCAAGGCGCCCGGATCATGCGCGCCCTCGGAAATACGACCGGCACTGCCTTTGTGGGCTTGATCTTTCCCAACCCCGCCCCCCAAGGCTGGTTCGTTGCGGTTAGCTACATCGATTCCGGGTACATCAAAGACGGCGAAGCCAAGGACTGGAAGCCGGACGAACTGTTGGCGAGCTTGCGCGAGGGGACCGAGGAGGGCAATAAGGACCGGATTGCGCGCGGGTTCGAGGCCATCGAGGTGGTTGGATGGGCGGAACCGCCTGTCTACGACGGGATAACGCACAGGCTCGTGTGGGCGGCTACAAACCGCGAAAAAGGCGGCGCGGACAGCTCGCTCGATGTGAATTACAACACCTACGCGCTTGGGCGCGAGGGCTATTTCAGCCTCAACCTGCTCACGGACGCCGATAAGCTTTCCGATCACAAGGTGCATTCGAAAACGCTGCTGGCTGCGCTGGAGTACAACAAGGGCAAGGCTTACGGCGACTTCAACGAGAGCACGGACCACGTGGCGGCCTACGGCATCACCGCGCTTGTGGCCGGCGTCGCGGCAAAGAAGCTGGGCCTGTTCGCGCTCTTCGCTGCCTTCGCCGCTAAGGGCGCGAAGGTGCTGATCGTGGCCGGTATCGCAGCGCTCGCGGGGCTTAAGCGGCTGTTCAGCGGACGTAAAACACCCACGGCTTGAAGACCGCGAGCATTGGGATTCGCCGGAGGCGATGGCGCTTTCCCGCGTATCGCACTCGCGCACGGTTCTCTTAACGTGCCCCAATTGCCTGATCTTGAGCGCGGCCGGCTCGGAAAGAATAACCCGGCCGGCCGCAATCTCGTACTTGACCACGCCGCCGGTTCTGTTCCCGTGGGACAATTGCGAGGCGGGCCGTAGCCGAATCCACTTGCGGGTGGCATATAAGAGGCATGGCGAAAGCGCGCGCTAAATCATCCTACGGGAAAACACCGAAAACCCGGGAGGCCGAAGGGACTCCGGCAAGCGGTTTTGCGGAAAGGCCGCAAGCCGCGTTCGAGGGCGAGGTTTATACCTCCGAAAGCACGGCGCATCTCATCCCGGCGCTGCGCAATCTGAAGCCGTCCGGCGCGATGCCGCAGCCCTCGCATGCGCTTGGCAAGCTGCCGCCCATCGGCGACCACCCGCTGCTCACCAGCAAGGATATGCCGCTGTTCGTGCCGCACCGGCCGCCGCGCCCCGAGAAGAGCGAGGGTGGCAGGCGGCTGGTCATCAAGTCGGATTTTGAGCCGCGCGGCGATCAGCCAACCGCGATCCGCGAACTGGTGGCGGGCGTGCGCGGGCTCGAACGCGATCAGGTGCTGCTCGGCGTGACCGGCTCGGGCAAGACCTTCACCATGGCGAAGGTGATCGAGGAAACGCAGCGGCCCGCGCTTATCCTGGCGCCGAACAAGACGCTCGCGGCGCAGCTCTATGGCGAGTTCAAGTCGTTCTTCCCCGAGAACGCGGTCGAGTATTTCGTTTCCTACTACGATTACTACCAGCCCGAAGCCTATATCCCGCGTACCGACACCTATATCGAGAAAGACAGCTCGATCAACGAGCAGATCGACCGGATGCGCCATGCCGCCACGCGCGCGCTGCTGGAGCGCGACGACGTTATCATCGTGGCTTCGGTCTCGTGCATTTACGGTATCGGCTCGGTCGAAACCTATTCGGCGATGACCTTCTCGGTCCAGGTGGGCGATCGCGTTTCGCAGCGGCAGCTTCTCGCAGATCTCGTGGCCCTGCAATACCGGCGCAACAACATTGCCTTCGCGCGCGGCGATTTCAGGGTGCGCGGCGACACCATCGAGCTGTTCCCGGCGCACCAAGAGGATCGCGCCTGGCGCGTCTCCATGTTCGGCGACGAGGTGGAGAGCATCGCCGAGTTTGATCCGCTGACCGGCGAGAAGACGCAAGACCTCGCGCTGGTGAAGATCTACGCCAATTCGCACTACGTGACGCCGAAGCCGACGCTGAACCAGGCCATCATGGGCATTCAGCAGGAACTGCAGGAGCAGCTGCAGCGCTTCAACGCCACCGGGCGGCTGCTGGAGGCGCAGCGCCTGGAGCAGCGCACGCAATTCGACCTGGAGATGATCGAGGCGACCGGCTCCTGCCACGGCATCGAGAACTATTCGCGCTGGCTCACCGGCCGGCAGCCTGGCGAGCCGCCGCCGACGCTGTTCGAATACCTGCCCGACGACGCGCTCGTATTCGTGGACGAGAGCCACGTCACCGTGCCGCAGATCGGCGGCATGTTCTGGGGCGACTTCCGGCGCAAATCGACGCTGGCCGAGTTCGGCTTCCGGCTGCCGTCCTGCCTCGACAACCGGCCGCTGCGCTTCGAAGAATGGGACGCGATGCGGCCGCAGAGCACCTATGTTTCCGCCACGCCCGGCAAATGGGAGATCGGGCAGACCGGCGGCGTGTTCGTGGAGCAGGTGATCCGCCCAACGGGGCTGATCGATCCGCCGGTGGAAATCCGCCCCGTAAAGACCCAGGTCGACGACCTCATCGACGAATGCCGCAAGGTCATCCGCCAGGGCTACCGCGTGCTGGTGACGACGCTGACCAAGCGCATGTCCGAGGATCTCACCGAATACGCGCACGAGCAGGGCCTCAAGGTGCGCTACATGCACTCCGACGTGGACACGCTGGAGCGCATCGAGATCATCCGCGACCTGCGGCTCGGCGCCTTCGATGTGCTGATCGGCATCAACCTGTTGCGCGAAGGCCTCGACATTCCCGAGGTGGCCCTGGTCGCGATCCTCGACGCCGACAAGGAAGGCTTCCTGCGCTCCGAGACCTCGCTGATCCAGACCATCGGCCGCGCGGCGCGCAATGTGGACGGGCGCGTGATCCTCTACGCCGATCACATCACCGGCTCGATGGAGCGCGCCATCGCCGAGACGGATCGCCGCCGCGAAAAGCAGCAGGCGTTCAACGAGGCCAACGGCATCACGCCGCAATCGATCAAGAAGAACATCGGCGACATTCTCGCCAGCGTCTACGAGCGCGATCATGTGATCGTCGATGCCGGCTTCGCGGAGGGCGGGCAGACGGCGCTGGTGGGGCACAATCTGGCGGCCGTGATCGCCGACCTTGAGAAGCGCATGCGCGAGGCGGCTGCGAACCTCGAATTCGAGGAGGCGGCGCGGTTGCGCGACGAGGTGAAGCGGCTGCGCGAGGTCGAGATGACCATCATGGACGATCCGCTGGCGCGGCAGTCGCAGGTGGAGGACAGGGCAGGGCGCTATGAGGGCGGCAATCGCACGTCCTATGTACCGCAGCTTGGCGTGGACGCGATTGAAACCAGCGGCGGCGGCACTGGCGCGAAGCGGCGCAAGACCAATCCGCGCGATAAAGATCGCGCGCGGAAAGCGCCGGGTAAAAGCCCGCTGCCAGGCGCCGGCGAAGCTTGGGACGAACCGGAGGAATGGGAGATCGCGGCAGAGAACAAAGCGGACAATTTTAACACCTCACAGAAAAGCGTAAACGGACCGGAACAGAATAGGAACACAACCTTGCGCGACGCTGACAGCGGCGGATCGCGCATCGCGGCGCGCGCGCCCGAGACCACCATGGAGCGCAAGATCGGCGAATTCGGCGTGACCGCGAAGGCGGCGGCGAGCGGCGCGGCCCTCGCGCGGCCGCACAAGCCCACGTTGGACGAGATGGGACCGCACGCCGAGCGGCCCCTGCCCGGCGGCAAGCCGAAGCCGTCGCGCCCCGCGCCCGATCTGCGGACGCTCAAGCCCGGCAAGACCATCGACGTTGGCGAGGACGGCGAACCCGAGCGCCGCGGCAAGCGGCGACGGCCCGTCAAAACCGGCCGGCCCAATTCCTGAGGCTAGAGTGGAGGTGCGCAGCCGAAGCGAGGCCGCACCAACTTGTAGCGGCAGACCCGAAGCTCGTAAGAGGGCATAATTGTTCGTGATACGGAAAAACTATTTGTTAAAAGAGTTGAATAAACCTTGCCATACGATCAAGCCTAAGCTAACAGCGTAGTCCGTATGCACCGGATGCGCGTTAGCGTGATTGGCCGCACGAGTTTGTTTCGCTTACAGGTTATGCCTTGAATCTTGAGTTTAGGCTCATGAAACTTCCTTCAGTTTTTGTTATCCTCGGGCTTGCGCTCCTGCTAGCTGGGTGTGCAGGTAACCCCTATAACCAGTTTTATCAACCAGCGCCGGGTTTACAGGATCTAGCGCAACGCCGTACCGCACCGGCACCGGAATTGCCGGAGCTTTATCGCGGCAATGATCCAAACAGTGATATCTCGGCTGCTGCGGCTGACGGATATATAGTAATCGGCAGCTCCAACTATAACGGACCCAACGCTTCTGATTCTAAAGCGTTAGAGCAGGGTAAGCGGGTCGGAGCTGATCGAATATTAGTCTACGGCAAATATGCAGGAACTGTGCAAACGGCCGTGCCCTTGACAATTCCAACAACTCAAACTTCCACCTCAAACGGCAACGCAACCGTATTTGGAAATGGGGGCATGGCCACTATAAACGGTTCTTCGGTTACAACCACTTACGGCTCGCAAACTACTTTTGTGCCCATGTCGGTAAATCGCTATGATTTCTTAGCTATCTATTTTGTGCGCGTGAAGCATGCTTTTGGCGCGCAGACTCGCAATCTTAATGCGCAGGAGTCTCAACAAGTTGGAACAGTGAATGGCGCTGTCCTTACGGCGATTGTGCGTGCTTCACCACCCGCCGCAAGCGGATTCCTGCCCGGCGACATCATTATGAAAGTCGATGGTCAGCCAGTAATTGACTGGACGCAGTTTAGTAGCCGAGTGAAACAATTGCAAGGGCGGCGCGTGACGATATCAATAATTAGGGGAGGAAAGAAAATTGAACTTCCTGTTACATTGGCGAATATCGATGCCTGATATAAAAGCAGAAATTTTATACGACCAAGGTGCCAAACCGTGATGCAAGGTCGCATAGCGCTTGAGCGGCGCGAGAAGCTTGAGGGGCGCATCGAGTCTCTCCGCGTAAAAATGTTGTCATCTGGTCAATCCATTGCTGATGATGATTTGGCTGAGAGCCATTCAATTCTGTCCGAGGCTCGTTCCATCCTAGCGGAAGAGGCATTGCTTGGACCTTGGGAGGGGAATTACTTGCATCGAGCCGCGCAAAGGATAGAGCATCGGTGGATGCTCAGATTGGCTCTACAAGAGATCATCCTAGCACTGACTGTAGCTGAACAGAGGGCTACCGGGCACATGCCGCGTTCTCACTATGAAGAGCAGGTCGCACAGCTTTCGCATTTGTGATGGTCTTCTGTAATTTGGTTGGTTGCCAATGCGCGCAAACCTTGGCAGGCGCGATCCAGCTTTGATCTCGGTCGATTTAAGGTTATATTCGAGCCATGGATAGGGACGTCATCATCGCCAAGTTGAACGCGCACCGCGCCGAACTGCAACAGCTCGGTGTCGTGTCCGCGTCCTTGTTCGGGTCCACGGCCCGCGGAGACAATAGCCGCGCCTCTGACATCGATATCGCGGTGAAACTCGATCCGGCGCGGACGCCCCGCGGGCTGGACTATATCGGCTACGTGGATGCCATCCAGGAGCGGCTCGAAGCGCTTCTGGAAAAAGAGGTCGATGTCGTGCCTGAGCCCGCCAGGAAGCAAAGACTCCAGGAGCAAATAGACAAGGATCGCGTCGTTGCCTTCTAAAAATCCGGCCACCCGCCTCGAAGACGTCATCGAACAGGCCGGCTACATCGCCGAATATATCGCGGGCATGGACGAAGCGGCGTTTCAAAACGACCGCAAGACGAGGGATGCGGTTGAGCGCTGTATCGAGCGAGTGATCGAAGCCACAACCAAACTCGATGAGGATACGAAGGCGCTGCTGGGCGATCACCCTTGGAAGGATTTAAGAGGCATGGGCAACTGGCTGCGGCATGGGTACGATAAGGTTGCTCCGGACATTGTTTGGGATGTCGCAAGCAACAAAGTGCCGCGGCTTGCGGCCGATTGCGAGAGGGTGCTGAAGGAAATCCGTGGGGCTCCAGAGCCGGCGTAACCGCATCTGCTGCTGAGGCCGGCGCCTCGACTTCCGGGCCTTGCCAAACCGCCGCGATTGCCGCATCTTTCTAACATGGCCGAAGACACAGAAATCCCCGATGCTGGCAGGATCGATAACAAGCTGCTTCTTTCGACGCTGAGCGAGATCCGGCGCGATCAGCGCGAAACGAAAGAGCTGCTTGTCGTGTTGACGAAGTACGTTGCGGAAGTGGAAAAGCGCCTGGCCCGGCGTGTCGACGATGTGAAAGACGACCTGGAGATCATGATTAAGTCTGAACTCATGGGCCGCCTAACCCATTTCGAAACGCGCATCGATCAAAAGATCGAGGAACTGCTGGCGCCGTGATCTGCCAAACGTTGCGGGCAGTTCGTTGGCGGGTCATTTACTGGCAGCTCTTGCCTTCTCGATAAGTTTGACCGGCAAAAACATCGGAAGCGGCTCCGGCCGCGCTGCCAGCGTCCCGCGCACAGCGGAAAGCGGCATGAACCCGAGCCGCTGGTGAAAGCTCACAGCATTCGGCTTGGCGTCCACCACCACGCCCGCGCAGCCCACGCGCTCGCGCAGTTCGAGGGCAAGCTCGAACATCGCCCGCAGCATAAGCTTGCCGATCCCCTGCCGCTGAAAGCGCGTGTCCACCGCCAGCCGGGCGATGCGCAAGATGGGAATGGGATAGGCCGGCACCTTCTTCTTCAAAGCGGCAGCAATCGTCTCTGCCGTCAACTCGCCCGGCGAGACCGTTACGAAGCCGGCGATCCGTTCCCCCGCCGCCGCCACATAGGTCGAGCCGATATGATGGCGGAACTGATTCTGCCCGGCGTAGCGCTGAAAGAAGCGGTCAAGCTCGATATCGCCGCAAGCGAATTGGGAGCGGTCATCCTCCGGCGCAAGCAAGCGGATGCGAACCTCGCCCCCTTGCGGCTGGTCCGTGCCCGCCACGGTCAACCCCGGAAAAGCGCCTTGAGGTCCGCACTTGGCTCCTCATCGGCGGCGAGCCGTTCCGCCACCTCTTGCATGCTTCTCTCGCTAAGCACAAGCCGGGCCGGAATGATGATATCCTCGGGGATCTCTCTCAGCGCTTGAAGATGATGCAGCAGGGCCTCCTCGATGACGTATGCCTTCTTGACCCCGCGCTGTTTCACATAGGTTTCAAGCGCGGCTTTCGCGTCGTCAGATATGTATGCCGAAATCTGCGTTTCAGTCATGAGATCACCTCTACATTTTTGTAGATATACGGCGCTTCGCTTTCCGTCAAGGGCCGTTGCTGGCGGTTCCCGGCAAAGAAACGCATCGCCCCGCACCGCGTTTTTCGTGTATTATTCCCCCATGACAGCGCTGCCGAAACACGAAATGACGCTCGCCGAATTTCTGGCGTGGACGGACAAGCATCCCGGAAAGTATGAGCTCGTGCGCGGCGATGTCTTCGCAATGGGGTGCGAAACTGTCCAGCACGCCCGCGCCAAACGCGCCGCGGCCGATGCGCTTACCGCCGCCATCAAATCCGCGGGGGCGTCGTGCGAGTCGTTCATCGATGGGCCGGGCGTCGCGGTCAAGGACGACAGTTACTATGTCCCCGATGTGGCGGTGCATTGCGGCGACCGTCTTTCCGGGGGTATTTCTCTCATTCCGGATCCGGTCATCGTCGTGGAAGTTATTTCGGGATCGACGGAACGGTACGATCTAACCGCAAAATCCATCGATTATTTCCTGGTTCCGAGCATCCGGCATTATCTGATCGTAGATTTGAAGCGGCGTGTCGTTTTGCACCACAGGCGCGGCGAGGGCGACGCCATCCCCACGGCAATCGTGCGGGAGGGCGAAATACGCCTGGACCCGCCCGGCCTGACTGTGGCGTTCGCGGACCTGTTCGGCGGTGCTTAACGCAAAATCAAGGCGTACGATAAGATCGCTCCTCACATTGTTTGGGATGTTGCGCGCAACAGAGTCCCGCGCCTTGCGGCAGGGTGCTGAAGGAAATCCGAGGGGCTCCAGAGCGGGCGTAACCGCATTTCCTTCTAAGGCCGGCGCCTTGCGCGTGCACCGTTGCGTTCCTATCATTGCAGGCGATCGGTGTTGAACCTGGCAAGGCGGTTGCGGAATTGAAGAAGTTCACGGCTTGGCGGCAGTTCTGGCGTCACTCCCTGCGCAAGAGGAGACTGCATGTGCCCGCTGGCCAGCCAAATACTCCCGAAGATTTCGAGATCGCCGCCCAGGCAATATGGGACGGCCTGCCCGGGCAGTTCCGCAATGCTCTGGACAATGTGACGCTCCAGGTCGCCGATTTCGCCGATGGGGAAACGCTTGAGGCCCTGCGCATCCGTGACCCGCACGATCTGCTCGGCCTGTATTCGGGCGCGGGGCTTCCGTCCAAAAGCGTATGGGACCCTGTCAGGCTACCGGATAGGATCTTCCTTTACCGCATCCCCATCGTCGATTACGCCGGCTGCAACGGGGAGCCTCTGGGCCGCGTCATCCGCCACGTACTGATCCACGAGATCGGCCATCATTTCGGTTTCTCCGACGCGGACATGGCCCGCATCGAGGACAGCCTATGAGCCCTGCGGAAGGCAAACTTCGCTGGAGCGAGGGTT
>JBKQNN010000467.1:0-16253 GCA_052145975.1 Rhodomicrobium sp.
CCGCTCGCGTCTTTTGCCCCTTGGCCAGCCCCATCCCCGCCTCCCCGCGAATCAACCTAATTTTCTCTTGACTCGCACAAAAAGACAGAGGCGGGAATCCCAGACTCACTTGTATGAACACCGTAGCTCCCATGGGGAGAGGGACAGGGTGAGGGGAGATTCGCCCATTATGTTGGCGCCCATGCGGCTTCGCGGGAATGACGCTGCCGTGAAGCGGCAGTGCGGTCTAGGCTCCTCCAAACAAAAGACGCCAAAGTGCTGGCAGCAGAAGCGACGTGGCCAACGCATTGAGCCCCATCGCGAGCCCGGCAAACGCTCCCGCAACCTCATTGACCTGCAAAGCGCTGGCTGTGCCAATGCCATGTGAGGCCACGCCCATGGCGAGGCCGCGCGCGGCCCAATCCTTGATGCCAAGCAGGTTCAAGAGCGGGGGCCCTAGCATCGCGCCAAGAATGCCCGTCAAGATGACAAGCGCGGCCGTAAGCGAAGGCAAGCCGCCGAGCTGTTCGGCAATGCCCATTGCAACGGGCGCGGTCACGGATTTGGGCGCGATCGAAGCCATGAAATAGCGGCTCCCGCCCAGCAGCCACACGATCGCAATGGCGCTCGCCGCAGCGGTCAGCGAGCCAGCCACGAGGCTGACGGGCACGGCCAACCCAGCGCGCCGCACTCTTTCCATATGCCGGTAAAGCGGCACGGCCAGGGCCACGGTCGCGGGGCCTAGCAGGAAGTGGACGAATTGAGCGCCTTGAAAATAGGTCCGATAATCCGTTCGCGTCAGCAGCAGAATCGAGATCAGAAGTGCCGCGGCGATCAGCACGGGGTTGAGCAGCGGATTGAAACGCAGGCGCCGGTAAACCGCATAGGCCGCCGAATAAGCAACGAGCGTCAGCGTCAAATGCAGAAGCGGGCTCGCCGCCAGGTAGACCCAAATATCGCGCAGATTGCTCATTTTGCCCGCCCCTTAGCAGATTCCCCGGTCTTGCGGGAGAGAAACGCCATGAGGGAGGCGGTCACCGCGATGGTCAGGAGCGTGCTGAGTATCAGCGCAGCGGAGAGCGGAAGCCACTCGCCCGCAAGCAGCTTGAAATGCAGCATAATGCCCACGCCGGCCGGGACGAACAGCAGCGGCAGGTTTGAAAGCAGCGCATCGGCCACCTTGCCCAAGCCTTCGGGCACGCTGCCCTTCCAGACAAGCCCAGCAAACAGAAGAGCCATCCCCAGGACGGGGCCGGGCACAGGCAGATGCGCCGCCTGGACGGCCGCCTCTCCAGCGAGTTGACAGACGGTCAGAACCGCCATCCATACGATCATCGATCCTCCTCATGCGTTGTTTGCGATCGGGTTTCAGCGGCACAGCGTCATTCCCGCGAAGGCGGGAATCTATTTATCAAGTTGGAACAAGCTCCGATATGGGTACCCGCCTTCGCGGGTACGACGCTGCCGCCTGGGTTCGAACGCGGCAGAGTTTCAAGGAGAGAAGCCCGTTCCCGCCCAGGTTTATACAAAATTGCCGCAGCTAGTCCCGCCTTTCCCACAGCCCCAATATCGCCGTTGTCACAGTCTTGTGTTTGTTTAAAACGAACCGGGGAAATAAAGAGGGGCCGGTACAGCATGAACGGGCATGAGACGCGCGCACTTCACGAGATGGGGCGCGAGGCTTGGAACGAATGGGCCGCGCAGATCGTCAAGTCGAAGGCCAATTTCGAACAGGCCGGCATTTTTTCGCTTGATTGGTTCGGGGAAGCCGGAAACGAGGAGACCCGGATCTGGCTCAAAACCGCATGCGCGGATTTCTCCGACGGCCTCTTCGAGAAAGCCGCCGGTTTCGACGGTTTCATTTTTCCTGGCCCTGTGAACCTGGTTGGGGCGGTTTTTCAGCTCCCGGTCTCGTTTGCTGAAGCGGAATTCAAGCTCGGCGGCAATTTCGGCCGCGCCCATTTCCATGGCGACGCCAATTTCGAGGGCGCAAAGTTCTCCGGCCAAGCGATTTTTGACGATGCGCTGTTCGACGCCGCCGGCGATTTCGAACGTGCCGAGTTCCTCAAGGAAAAGGACGGCCCGCTCAGCCACGGCGTGAAATTCCAACGAACGCAATTCATGGGAAAAGCGGATTTCCGCGGCTCGATTTATGCCGGAAGTGCCGATTTTTCCAAGGTGCAGTTTGCCGGCACGTCCCGCTTCGACGAGGCCCGCTTCATCGGCGCCGCTGTGTTCGAGGGCGCGATTTTCTCCGCGCCCGCCGGCTTCAACGCTTGCAAATTCCTTGAGAATGCTGCGTTCAAGGACGCACAGTTCACCGGCGAAGCCCGGTTCGCCGAGGCGCTGTTCAATGGCGACTGCGATCTCGAGCGCAGCCAATTCTGGGGCGACGTCTCTTTCCGGGACGCGAAATTCGAGAAAAATGCGTCCTTCAACGCAATGCGGGTGGAGGGAACGTGCCGCTTTCCTGGGGCCAGCTTCGCCGCCCACGCCGATTTCCTCGAAAGCCGGTTCGCAGGGCCTGCCGATTTCTCAGGCGCGAAGTTCAGCGGCCCGGCCATATACCGGTTCGCCCAGTTCCAGCAAGGGGGCACCTGGCTGGCTTGCGAATTCGCCGACAACGCCGATTTTTCGGGCATTGCCTTGGGCAAGAATTCGAGTTTCAAGGACAGCAAGTTCCAGAGCGAGACGCTGTTCAAGGAGGCGCATTTCGACGCGCCGGTGTCCTTCGCGGGCAGCCGCTTCGAGGCCGTGGCCGATTTCACCGCGGCGCAGAGCAAGGTCGCCTTTGTGCTGGCCGGCGCCCAGTTCAAGCACGTGCCGGGCTTCCTCGAAGCCAGCTTCCACGAGCCGCCGCGGGTGGATCATATGCTGGTTGCGAACCAGCTCAAGCGCTTCCATAGCTGGAAAAAGGCTGGTATTTCGGACCCTCGCGGCCTTTTCTTCAAGTTCTGGAAGGTCTGCGGCGACCCCGACGGCTCGGCCAAATTCCGGCGCTTGAAGAAGCTCGCCTCCGAGGCGCAGGACCAGCAGCGCGAGCAGGAATTCTTCGCCCAGGAGCTGCGCTGCCGGCGCTTCTGGCACGACCAGCCCTTCGGCCGGGGCATGGCGCGCTTCTGGCTCGGCTGGCTCTACGGCGCCCTTGCAAACTACGGCCGCTCGCTCTCCCGCCCCTTCATGCTCTGGCTGCTTTCGGCCTTGGCCTTCGCCCTCTTCTACTTCTCGCAGAAGGGCTCGGAGTGGAACGTGCATCAACCGCCGGCCAATCTCGGCGGCTGGCTTTCGAGCCTGGCCTCGGATGATAAATTCCCTTGTATTTCCGGCACTTCTAGTCGAATCGGAGAAGCCCTCTACCTCTCATTCAGAAGCGCCTTCCTGAAGCTCGACTGGAGCGATTCCGCAACCACAAGGCGCGTTTTCGGCTGCCTCTATGGCGTGGAATCCAACGGCACCCCGATCGTACCGCTTAGCGTGTCGGGGATGACGCTGCTGCAGGTGGTGGTGAGCGCAGGGCTGCTGTTCGCGTTCTTCCTGGCGCTGCGCAATCTGCTAAAGGTGCGGTAGCCCGCGCCGGGCCCCACACCAACGCCGCGCGAAGGAGCTTATTCAAAGCGTGCGACAAGAGCTCGCACTCTTTCATCGCGCCCCAACTGTGCTATGCTCAAGGTCGCTTCCCGGGCGAACGGAGGAATGCGTGGGGGTAAGACTGGGCTACGGACTGCCAGGCAAGAGCCGCGGCGCGCTGAGGCGCGAGGCGGCGGTAGCTTTTGGCGTTTTCGTTGTCCTCCTCAACATCCTCGCCGGCTCTCTCTCCATCCTGCAGTTTGGCATCGCGCGCGGACGGGCGCTTTCGCACGGCGGCGCGATTATGCTCTGCACAGGCGGAGAGATGGTCTTCCTCGGCAGGGACGGCACTATTGTCCCCGGCGAGCCCGGCAAGCCTCAGCACGAGCAGCATGAATGCCCCTGCTGCGTGCTGATGCATGCAAGCGCGGTACTGCCGCCGCCACCGTCTGCGCCGGTCCCGGCCTATCTCGCTGCCATTCAGATTATGCGGCCCGGCTCGGCGCAGCACCTCGACGCCGCCGCCGTTCCTACCCGCCGCAATAGAGGCCCTCCCGCGCAAGCCTAGCAAAGCCGGGGTTTGCCCAGTTCGCCGCCATCCCGCGGCGGGATAGAAGCCGTGCCTTCGCTTCCACCAGCGGTGGATGGCGACGCTGGCTTAGGGCCGCACCCCAATCCCTCCGGTGTCACTGCCGCATTGCGAAAGGCTTTTCGGAACGGCGTTCCCCGCTTCATGTGGTGCGCGCCCGAAACAATCGCCCGTACAACACGTCTCCGGTTGCACCCGGAGGCATTCGCCCTGCTGGCAGGCTTTGTCATGGTTCGTAATCGCGAAAGATGAGACGCATGCAAAATATTCTCGAAGGAAACCGGGCAGCGGCGCCCGGAAGGCCTGCACCCTTGGCCCGGTTCACGGCGACGTTGCAGCCCGGCCGCTCCTTACCGCCCGAGGGCTTTCGTGCCTTTTTGTTCAACATCGCTACGATGGGCTACATCAGTGTCTTTACATTTGTTGTCGTGGGAGCCTGGCCCCTAACGGGCCTTTGGGCCTTCGACGCCGCGCTTTGCTATGCCGTATACCGGTGGAAGTACAGCGCAGGAGGACTATCCGAAAAGGTCGAGCTTACGGAGGAGGAGCTTCGCGTCACCCGCATTCATCCGTCGGGCAAGAAGGAGAGCTGGAATTTCAACCCCTATTGGGTGCGTTTCGAGCATAGAAGGGGTCACAATGTAGCCAATGAGCTTCGGTTGATGAGCCATGGCCGCGCGCTCGTCTTCGGCATGTTTCTTTCGGACGCCGAAAGGGCGAGCTTTGCGCGGGCACTGAACGCCGCGCTTGCCCGCCAGAGGAGCCGTCTCTCGATGCACGCCCAGGACCCCGCACAATGCAGTTCTTGAGACCTGCGTTCATCGCCTTGATGCTGGGTGCGTGGACGATCGCGGCAGGCCCGGCCCAGGCCCAGGGCCTCGCCTATTCGGATGCGGAGCTACTTGCGGCGCTCGAAAACTCCTATTGGATCGCGATGTCCGCGCCGCGTCCCAAGCAGGTCTACGTGCTTGCCGCGCCCTGGTGCCCGATTTGCCGGCGTTTGCATCAAACCCTGACGGAGCAACCGTCCGATGTGGAGTATCGCTTCGTTCTGACTGCGCCGAGGTCGCAGTCGGACCGCGTGAAGATTGGGCACGCCGCCTTCTCGCGCAGCGCTGCTGCCCTCGATGATGTTTATGGCCGCGGAGCGGATATTCAAAGGAGTGCGACGCCAGCCGAGACTTTTGCCGATGGCCTCAACGACGCGCTATGGACCGCCCTCAACGCATCGCTGCAAGCGCGTTCGGATCGGCCTATCGGCCTGCCGCTGCTCGTTTTCTTGAGCTCGGGGCGCTTGCGCGTGCTGGCCGGCATGCCGCCCGATTTCGCGGCACTTTCCGCCGCCGCCGATGCAGGGGCGCCGGGCAGTCAGCCTCCCCGGTTATCGTCTCTGCTCGAAGCGCCTCCGCAATTGACGCCTATCGCCCCGAAGATCGCCTACGCCCGCCGCGACGGCACCGTCCTTTATGCGTTGCCCAACTCCGCCGCGACGAAGCTAAACCAGGTCAAGACCGGCGTGGGGTTCATGGCCGCCGCGGTAACGGAGCAAGGCGGTGAGCGCTGGTACGCTTTCCAGTTCGTGGCGAACGGACCGCCCGCCTCCTTCGGCAAGGCGAAGGATTTCCGGTGAGCGCGGCAGGCGGCGTTGCTTCAGACGCCGTCAATAAACCTCGGGCACGTGCATCGCGGCGGGGCCGCTCCGGCGCGCATGGCCCCCGCCGGGCAGCTCCTCCGGCAGCACGATCTCGCGCCGCGGTAGCTCCTGGTAGGGCACCTGCCCCAACAGATGCCGGATGCAGTTCAGCCGCGCCTTGCGCTTGTCCACCGCGTCGACGATCCACCACGGCGCCTCGGGGATATGTGTGCGCTGCAGCATGATTTCCTTGGCCCGCGTATAATCGTCCCAGCGGTAGAGCGACTGGACATCCATCGGGCTCAGCTTCCATTGCTTGATGGGATTGCAGGCGCGGCTTCTGAGGCGGCGAAGCTGCTCCTCATAGGTAATGGAGAACCAGTATTTTATGAGCATGATGCCCGAGCGGATCAGCATGCGCTCGAATTCGGGGACGGTTGCGAGGAATTCGCGGTATTCCTCTTCCGAGCAAAAGCCCATAACGCGCTCGACGCCCGCCCTGTTGTACCAGCTCCGGTCGAAGAACACGATCTCGCCGCCGGCGGGCAGGTGCGCGACATAGCGTTGGAAATACCACTGCCGCCGCTCCTGCTCGGTCGGCGAGGCGAGCGCCGCGATGCGGTAGAGCCTTGGATTGAGGCGATGCACGATGCGTTTGATCGCACCGCCTTTGCCGGCCGCGTCGCGCCCCTCGAACAGCACCACGAGCTTGAGCTTGTTATTGTGCACCCAGTCCTGCAGCTTGACGAGCTCGGTTTGCAGCCGGAACAGCTCGCGCGCGTAGCCAGCATGCGCGATCTGCTCCTCCGGCCGGCTATCGGACAGCTCCCGGACGAGCTTGGCGAGTCGCGCCCGGTCGATGGGTGTGACGTTCGCCGGAGCGGGAAGCGTGCCTCTTGCTATGCTTAGGGCGTTCGAAGACATTTTTGTTCGTAATTGCGGCAGGTTAGTTTGTCACAATAGCTACATGATTCCCACCTCAACCGGAGATGTAATTTTGCCGCATAACGCAACTTAAGCGCGAGTCTTGTGGCCTGATGAACGAGGGCATCACCCGTGCCGTTCCAGCGTGGTTTGCAGAGGCTGTCTCATGCGGCACACACGGTTCCGCTACGCATCACCCTTGCCGGCGCCAAAGACGACAGCCGCGACGCTGAAACTTATTAGCGGCGCGCTACTTGAGCGCCTCGCGGGGCATCAACCTCGCCACGCTGCTTGCAGAAGCCTCCGAAGCCCTGCGGCAGCGAGATTACCACGCTTTGCGCAACTTGTGCGGCTAAGCTCCGGTAACGCGCCGCTCGGGAGCCCTATGGCCGTGACTCATCCTTCAGCGACAGTGGGTACTAGAGTACCGCCGGCGGTCTACGAAAAGGGATGAACCGGGTCGGCGTGATGTTTCGTGCCCGGCTCGCCTTCGGCGCTGCTCTCGGTGAGATGGACCTCGTAGCCCCACAAATTGGCGAGATGCTGAAGCACGCGCTCGGTATCGTCCTCATCGAGCGTCACGCCGTCGACAACCTGATGGCGCAGTTCCAGCCGCCTGTCGCCTTCCAAATCGACATCGACGATCTGAATGTCCGGATCGTGCCGGGAAACGTCGTAATGGCGGGCAAGCGCGCGGCGCACCTTGGTGTAGCCGCGTTCGTTATGGATGGCGTCCACCGCCAGCTCTTTTTCCCTTTCATCGTCTACAACAAGGAACAGGCCGAGCTTGCGGATGACATGCGGGCTTAAGAACTGCGAGACGAAGCTTTCGTCGCGGTAATTCGCCCAGATGTCCTTGAGCGTACCAACCGGATCTTTATTGCCGGCGATATCCGGGAACCATTGGCGGTCCTCAGCTTCCGGGCTGACGCAGATTCGCTCGATATCCTTCATCATCGCAAATCCGAGCGCGTAAGGATTGATCCCGTAGTAGCGCCGGTCGTCGAAGCTGGGCTGCGCCACCACGTTGGTGTGCGAATGCAGGAACTCCATGAAGGAGCCCTCGGTTATCTGCCCCTTGTCGAGGAGGCGCTGCATAATCTCATAATGGGTGTATGTAGCGCAGCCCTCGTTCATCATCTTCGTCTGGCGCTGCGGATAGAAATATTGCGCGATCAGCCGGACGATCCGGAGCACCTCGCGCTGCCAGGGTTTGAGCCGGGGCGCGGTCTTTTCGAGGAAATAGAGGATGTTCTCCTCCGGCAACCCCAAGAGCGCGCGGCGCCTGTCGCGCTCGCGTTCGGGCCGCTTTTTCACCTTCTTGGTTTGCTCTGGAACGGTGCGCCATAGATCGTTGAAGAGACGCTCCCCGTGCTCACGCCGCTCGCGTTCGCGTTTCTCCTCGGAGCGCAGGTCCATGGCCTTCTTGCCCGGATAGCGGTGCACGCCCTGATTTTGCAGCGCGTGGGCAGCGTCCAGCACGCGCTCGACTTCGGCCGCGCCGTGGCGGTCTTCGCACTCCGCGATATAGTTCTTGGCGAAGGCGAGGTAGTCGAGGATGCCGTCGGCGTCCGTCCACTGCTTGAAAACGTAATTATTCTTGAAGAAATGGTTGTGCCCGAATGCGGCGTGCGCCACCACCAGCGTCTGCATGGTGGCGGTGTTTTCTTCGAGAAGGTAGACGACGCAGGGGTTCGAGTTGATGACGATCTCGTAGGCAAGGCCCTGCCAGCCCTTGCGGTAAAGGGCTTCATTGCGCACGAATTGCTTGCCGAACGACCAATGCCGGTAAAATAGCGGCATTCCGGTGGAGGCATAGGCGTCGAGCATTTGTTCGGTGGTTATGACCTCGATCCGGGGACGGTAGATGTCGAGCCCCAGCTCGCGCTCGCCGATGGCGGCGACGGCATCGTAAATCCTGCCAAGCGTCTCGAAATCCCAGTCGGCGCCCTCGAACAAAAGTTTGTTTTTGGCTGGCTTGCTCTTCATGCCGTCCCCGCAGACGCGCTTTTCTTCTCGAAGAGTTCCCGGAATACCGGGTAAATGTCGCGGCGGTCGCGAACCTTGCGCATGGCCATAGGAATTTCCGGAGACTGGATGAGATCGTAAGCGCGCCAAAGCGTACTCGGCGGCTCTCCGCCGCGGCGGCGCTCCTCAGGCTCCCGGCCGACCTCGATGTAAGCGTAATATTGGCACAAGGGCAGGACGACGTTTTTTAACAGTGCGACCGTCTTTTCGTTGTCGATGGGCAAGTTGTCCCCGTCCGACGCCTGAGCCGCATAGATGTTCCACGCGTTTGGCGGGAAACGGTCGGACACGACGCGGATCATTTCCTCAAGCGCGGTGGAGACGACCGTTCCGCCCGTCTCGCGGCTGTGGAAGAACGTATCCTCGTCGACCTCCTGGGCCTCGTGCGTGTGGCGGATGAAAACTACTTCCACATAGCGGTAGCGCCGGGTCAAAAACAGATAAAGCAGGCTGTAAAAGCGCTTTGCCAAGTCTTTTAGGTGCTCGTCCATCGAGCCGGACACGTCCATGAGGCAGAACATCACGGCCTGCGCCACGGGTTTGGGCACCGTCTCATAGCGCCGGTAGCGCACGTCCACGGGGTCTATGAAGGGAATTGCGCGCGCGCGCAGGCCCTGCCGCTCCAGTTCGGCCCGGATGGCTAGGATTTCGTCCTCGTCCGCCCCAGCCTCTTCCAGCTCTTTCAGCCGGTCTTCCAGGGCAGCGATCTCGTCCGGCTTCGGCCGCTTAAGCGCGATGCGCCGCGAAAGGCTATTCCGCATCGTGCGGGGGACCGAGAGCTGCGACGGCGCGCCGGACGACTTGTAGCCCGCGCGCCGGGGCTGGCTCTTCTCCTCGCCCATCACTTGGCGCTTGGCGAGGTCCGGCAGCTCCAAGTCTTCGAGAAACAGGTCGATGAACTCGTCGTCGGAAAGGACGAAGCGGAACTCGTCCTCGCCCTCGCCGTCCGCGCTGGCGCCGCCCGCCCCGCCACCGGATGGCGGCCGCTCGATGGTGTCGCCTTCGATGTACTGCTTGTTGCCGGGGAGAAGGTATTCGCGGATGCCTCCCTTGGCGCTGCGGCGCAAGCTCGGCTCGTGAATGCCGCCCGCCGGGACTGTGATTTCGCCGCCCCGGCCGGCGTCGGTCACTTTGCGGTCCTTCGACGCCTCGCGGACCGCGTGACGGACCAATGCTCTCGCCCGGCGGATAAACCGCTGGCGGTTGCCGAGACTCTTGCCGCTTGCGTCGCGACGCCGATCGATGATGTGCACGGTTCCCCTAACCAGCTTGCCTCACGCGCATGTACCATTCCACAAGCCTGCGAACTTGCCGTTCCGTATAGCCGCGCGAAACCATACGTTCGACGAACTCGCTGTGCTTCTTCTCCGTCTCGCTGTCCTTCTTCGAACCGAAGCTGATCACAGGGAGCAAATCCTCCACCTGGCTGAACATGCGCCGCTCGATGACCTCCCGGATCTTCTCGTAGCTTGTCCAGGAGGGATTCTTGCCACCGCGCTGCGCCCTCGCTCTCAGTGTAAACTTTACAACCTCATTGCGAAAGTCTTTCGGGTTTGCAATCCCCGCCGGCTTCTCGATTTTTGAAAGCTCCTGGTTAAGCAGCTCCCGGTTCATGAGCTGGCCGGTGTCCTGATCCTTGAAATCCTGATCCTCGATCCACGCATCGGCATAGGACACATAGCGGTCGAAAAGGTTCTGGCCGTAATCCGAATAGGATTCCAGGTAGGCCTTCTGAATCTCGTGCCCGATGAACTCCGAGTAGCGGGGGCCGAGTTCCGCCTTGATGAACTCGATGTAGGCGCTTTCGACCTCGTCCGGGAACTGCTCGCGCCGGATGGCCTGCTCAAGCACATACATCAAGTGCACCGGATCAGCGGCGATTTCCTGGGTGTCGTGATTGTAAGTGGCCGACAGCGTCTTGAACGCGAAGCGCGTCGAGATGCCGTCCATGCCCTCGTCGATGCCGGCGTGGTCCCGGTATTCCTGCATGGTGCGCGCCTTGGGATCGACCTCCTTCAGGCTCTCGCCGTTGTACACCCGCATTTTCGCGTAAAGGCTCGAATTCTCATGCGGCTTCAAGCGGGAGAGAACGGAAAAGCGCGCGAGCATGTCAAGCGTGCCCGGTGCGCAGGGTGCCGTCGAAAGCTCGGAGCTGCGGATGAGCTTCTGATAGATCTGCTCCTCCTCGTGAACGCGCAGGCAATAGGGCACCTTGATCACATAGATGCGGTCGATGAAGGCTTCGTTGGTCTTGTTGTTCTTGAAGCTGCGCCACTCGGCCTCGTTCGAATGCGCCATCACGATGCCGTTGAACGGGATCGAGCCGATATTTTCGGAGCCGACATAGTTCGACTCCTGCGTCGCGGTCAGGAGCGGGTGCAGCATCTTGATCGGCGCCTTGAACATCTCGACGAATTCGAGCACGCCCTGATTCGCGCGGTTCAGGCCGCCCGAATAGGAGTAGGCGTCCGGGTCGTTCTGCGCGAGCAGCTCAAGCCGGCGGATGTCCACCTTGCCGACGAGCGAGGACACGTCCTGGTTGTTTTCGTCGCCGGGCTCGGTTTTCGCGATGCCGATCTGGCGCAAACGCGAAGGCATCAGCTTGGCCACACGGAACTTCGTGATGTCACCGCCAAACTCGTCGAGCCGCTTCAGGCACCACGGGCTCATTAGCCCGGTAAGGCGGCGCCTCGGGACGCCATATTCGCTTTCGATCCGTTCGCCCATGACTTCCGGATCGAAAAGGCAGAGCGGGCTTTCGAAGATCGGGCTCAGGTCGTTGCCCGCCTTGAGTACGTAGATAGGCTTAAGCTCCATGAGCGCCTTGATGCGCTCGGCAAGCGAGGATTTGCCGCCGCCTACCGGGCCCAGCAGATACAGGATTTGCTTCCGCTCCTCCAAGCCTTGCGCGCCCTGCCGGAAGAAGGCGACGATCCGCTCGATCGTTTCCTCCATGCCGTAGAACTCGGCAAAGGCCGGATACATGCGTATCGTCCTGTTCATGAAGATGCGGCCGAGGCGGGCATCCTTGGCGGTGTCCACCATTTGCGGCTCGCCGATAGCGGCAAGCAGCCGCTCATGGGGCGAGGCATACATGAGAGGGTCGGCCTTGCACCCCTTGAGGAACTCGGCCAACGTCATCACCGTTTCGCGCCTTGCCTCAAAGCTCCGCGCATAAGTGTCAAACAAGTCAGTCGACATCGCGACCCCGCTGATCGTCGTTGTTGCCAAATCCTGCCGCGCTGGCCACCAATCTCTGCCAGCGTGAGGCCGGGCGGCGAATAACCAGTCTGCCGATATTATCCGCCGTGCTCTCCAACGATAACCCGAAAGAGAGCGTTCTAGTTTTATGTTGTTCGTATATGGACCAATGGAAGGGGGTCCATCCACCTAACGGCAATTTAAGAGTCTGTTTTAAGAGCCGGCTCAATGCCTAACCGTTTTCAGCCTAAGTTGCAGGTTCGTTACGCAAGCTGGATGCCAAGTGCAGTCCGCATCGCTTCCTGAGCTTTCATAATAAGCGCCTGCCGCGCTCTTGAAAAGCTCGACCTTATGGAGAGACGCGCTCAAGCACGCTGGGCTGGTGCAAATCTGCCGCATCGCGGGCGGCGTTAACGCCAAATGTTTCAATTAAAAGAAAAATTCTAAGAAAAGAGCGCGGCCAACGCGCGCTCTTTTCTTTTTTTGTTATGCCAGTTGCAGATTGCCTGCCGAGGTTTTACCCGTGCGCTTGTCGGTCTGAATCTCGAAGGAAACTTTCTGACCTTCGACAAGGCCCCGCAAACCTGACCGCTCGAGCGCGCTGACATGGACGAATACGTCCTTGCCGCCGTCATCGGGCTGAATAAAGCCATAGCCTTTTTGACTATTGTACCATTTCACGACGCCCACGTTCATGGGGAAGTCCTTTCGCTAGCGATGCACTAAGCCGCGTCACAAGAGATGCCGCGGCGGTCTTCGAACTTTGGGGATAGAAGTAGGAACACGTGCGCCACATCGCGAAAGGCGAGGCGGAAACGGCCCAATCGTCCGGCCAAATCGATGCACATAACATAATCCGCAGCGCGAAACGCCGCAACCTCATTCCGAAGGGGAGGCGCCAAGTCCCCGCATCTTTCCATCGTAAGCCTTAAACAATTATTCCTGCTGCGCAGAAGCAACGGTCTCAGCGGGTTCCGGGGGCGGGAAACGGCGCAAATTGTATCCGGCCCTCTCCCCGAAGGGAGAGGGGGGAGGCCGCGGCGTTTTTCAAAGATCCTCCTCTGTCCGGGGGTGGAAGGGGAACAGAGGGGGATACTTCGCGTCCCGGCCTCAAATCAAGATCACTTAGCCAGATAATTCCGGTGGACCCACTCTCCGTTGGGCCGGGCCCCCTCGACAAAGAGCGCTTTTTCCGCGTCGCGAGTCTCCTGACGCGCCAGGTTGCCTATTTTTTTGGCAGTCGATGCACCCTTTTCGGCAGCCGCGAGGAACTCCCGCACAGTTTCGATGGAGGGCGCATTGCCGTCCGATGCATCTTTTCTTTCGCCCACGGCTTCGGTCACGCTCGCGGTCAAGAGTTTCACCCACATTTTCCGGAACAGCCCATTAGACGGGTACAGGTCGGCGCTGTTGATCCGGCCGTTCACCGCGAACGCCAAACCGACGATATTGCCGCCCGCGGCCTTATCCTCCAGGGCCTTCACATATTCGGCACGCAGCTCCTTCAGCTTGTCGTTTTCGAGCGAAAGCTGAAGGCTCGTCGCAGAGGCGGGGGAGGCGACCGGCGCATTTACGCCTCCCGATAACTTAGCTTGGGTCTTGGCGACCTCGTCCCACACAGCGCGCTGACGCTGGCCCGTTTCGCTCGCCCCATAGGAAGGCGCAGCATAGGCCATACCGGCGGTGGACGTCACCACAGGCGCCTTCATGGCGAGCTTTGCCTCGCGCGACGGGAGCGCGCTGTAGGAGCTTGCAAAATGCGCCGCATCCTCCGCTCCGCGCTGGCTCCAGCGGCCATGCTCCACGCAATAGGCGGCTACGGGCACCTCGCCCGACTTTCACGGCAGTACAAAGCTCACCGTCAAAACGCGGTCCTGCCGGCCGCCCTTCACGATATCGCCCGATTGGATGAAGACATCCTCCTCACCCGAGTTTTCGATGCGAAGCTCGTTGACCGAGCCGGTTTCAACCACACGGACCGTTCCCTTGGCCATGGCCTCTTGCAGGGTGAGAGGAACCGGTCCGGGCGCGTCCACCCCATGGATGAAGTAGATGGCTAAATTGCCGTAAATGAACGGCCCTGAGATTACGGGGGCGCCTTCCGCGCCGGCCCGGTCCGGGAACGCACCCGAAAAGGCCGCTGCCGTTGCGGCCACGGCCGCGAGCATAATGAAACGCATGCATGCACTCCTTTCGAGAGAGCCCTCCCCCCAAAGAGGCTCTGCATCGAGGAATGGAACCCGCGCATTTCTGCGGAATCATGCCCGGATCCGTACTTTTTTGAGAAGCTAGTTCCGCAAAGTTGGCGCAATCTGCCCTTCCGGGCCCTCGGCGCTTTGAACCTAGATACGGCAGTTGACGCCAATTCGCAGGTGAAAATGCTCGCAGAATCCAGCCGCAGCGTCGTCCCCGCGTATGCGGGGACCCACGCTAAGATCTTGTTGCAGCGCCTGAAATGGATTCCCGCCTTCGCGGGAACGACGCTGCGGTCCGGATTTCATGCGTTTCAGCCAATTCAATTATGCGTTAAATTTCAACGCCCCAGTCCTTGAGTACTTCCTCGCATCCCTCGCCCGGAGTGGAATGGCCCGGAAGCGAGGTTTGCGACCGGGAGAACCGCGGGGCGGGCGCCGGCTGCAAAGTGCCGTCAACCTGTGCAAAAGTCGCGCGGGCGGCGTTATGCGGGTGGCGCGCGGCCTCATCGAAGTTGAGCACGGGCACCACGCAGGCATCGGTTTTCTCGAAAAGCGATGCCCATGCGTCGCGCGGCTTGGTTGCGAAGATCGCTTCGAACTGCTGGCGCAGGGCCGGCCACTGCGACCGGTTCCATTGCGACGGCACCAGCGCCGCGGCGTCGAGCCCCAGTTCCTCTACGAGCGTGGCGAAGAATTTGGTCTCAAGCGCGCCCACCGCCACATACTTTCCATCGAGACACCGGTAGGTCCGGTAGAACGGAAGGCCGCCATCGAGAATATTTTGTCCGCGAGCGCCGTTCCAAAGGCCGCCGGCCCTGAGGCCCAGTATAAGCACAAGCTGCGAGGCCACGCCGTCGAGAATCGCGGCGTCGATCACCTGGCCCAGACCGGACTTTTGCCGTTCCAAGAGGGCGGAGAGAATGCCGATTACTAGGAAAACGCCGCCGCCACCCATGTCGCCTACGAGGTTAAGCGGTGGCACCGGCGCGCCGTCCTCCGGTCCGATTGCCTCAAGCGCGCCTGTCAGGGCGAGGTAGGTAAGGTCGTGGCCCGCCGCGGCCGCCAGCGGTCCCTCCTGCCCCCAGCCGGTCATGCGCCCGTAGATCAGCTTCGGGTTTCTTGCGAACGCCACATCCGGCCCCAGGCCGAGCCGCTCCATCACGCCGGGCCTGAACCCCTCGATCAGTACGTCCGCCTTCTCGATGACGCGCAGGCTTAGGTCTACCGCTTCCGCCTTCTTCAAATCGAGCAGGAGCACGCGCCGGCCGCGATCCACGGGCGCATTTCGCACGGGAAACAGCTCGGAGGCGTCCGGCCGGCCGATCCGCAGCACATCCGCGCCGAGGTCCGCGAGCAGCATTCCGGCGTAAGGCGCAGGCCCGAGCCCCGCGAATTCGATCACGCGAATGCCGGACAAGGGTGGCGAAGAGGGCACGTTTGCTTGCATCTATCGAGCTCTCCGTTTTGGAGGCGGATGCTACAGTGGCCAGGCGGAGGCGTCCACCGCACGCTTAAGCAAAATTCCCCGGCTTCCCCAACACACGGCCCTCCCAGGCGTTAGCGACCATCGCGCCGGTAACGGCCATTGGGGTGCATTTTGCTGCATAAGGCCGAGAGCGGAAGAGGCGGGTCTCGAAAACTGCATGAGCCGCGATGCTCGCTTTCAGATCCAATAGCGGCCAATCAGTGGGAACGGCGATGCGAAAAGAACCGGAAACGCAACGCGATCTGCGCGCCTTCCGCGCAATCGCGTCTGCGTTTCGGGTGGAAGCACCTTGCGGGAACCTCAAGGCAGAGAGCCTTGGGGTTCACACTCGCGCCACGCCTGCGGCGTCATAGATGCGTCAGGGATGGAAGCCCGAAGGGGCAAGACGTATGACACTCGCCTTTTCGTTTTGCCGGCATGCCGCATTGCTGGCAAAGGCGAGTGACAGGCGGCTTGACGTTCGGCGCGACAGCCTGGCCGGCAGGGACGCCCATGGTGTTCTGGATAGGCAGGGAGGACAGAAAGCAGGGTCACGAATCCAGGTTAACGGGCGTTTTTTGAACCAAGCTATGCAGATAATCGGGGTCCCATCCGGCGATTTTTCTTCTGAGTTTCAGGCTTTTCTTATCGGGAGCGGCACGCAAGAGATTG